>CAYGWP010000424.1:0-32285 GCA_964353455.1 uncultured Anaerolineales bacterium | reverse complement strand
CGCGGGGCCGGCCTCTCGGGCGGCGAACGCCAGCGCATCTCCATCGCCCGGGCGCTCCTCTACAACCCCAAAATCCTCATTCTCGACGAGGCCACCAGCAACGTCGATACCGAAAGCGAGCAACTCATCCAGGAGGCCCTGGCCCGCGTCACTGCCGGCCGCACGACCATTGCCATCGCGCACCGCCTCAGCACCCTTAAGAACTCCGACCGCGTCTTCGTCATCGATAAAGGCCGCATCGTGGAGCAGGGCACCCACGATGAACTGCTCGCCCTCGGCGGCCTGTATTACCGGCTCGTGAAGATCCAGACGGAACTGTCGCGCGAGCCGAGCGTCGATGCCCTTGCGCTCCGCAGAAAATAGAGCGCTCCAAGGCCGGCGTGGCCCGTACGGGACCCACCTCGGCCAGGAATGACATGAGCACCGAAATCCAAGACCAGCCGGTTGACCCGAGCCCGACCGAGGTCCGGTTCCTCAAGCCCGAAATGTGCCGCATCCATCTGGGGACGCACGAGGCCCTGCACGTCACCGTGAAGAACGAGCGGATCTACGGAGGCGTGTATGCGGCATACGCGTTCCCGGTGGCGCACCCGGACGAGTACATTTCGCTCATCCACACCGGGGGCGAGGAGGAGATTGAGATCGGCGTCATCCGCAACCTGGGCGAGTTCCCCGAGGATGATGCCACGCTCGTGCGTCAGGCCCTTGCCCGACGGTACTTCGTTCACACGATCGCGCGCATCCGTCGCGTCGGCTGGAAATATGGCTTTGTGAATATGGAAGTGGAGACCGATAAGGGCGAGGCCGACATCCTTGTCCCCTGGCGGCACGACCGGGCGTTCGACTACGGCCGCCGCGGCAAGGTCCTCATTGACGTGGAAGACAATCGCTATCTGATTCCCGACCTTGAGGAACTCACCCCGCGCGAGCGAAATGAGTTCCAGCGGTACATCTACTGGTAATCTGAGGGCCGTCCTACGCCTTTGCCTGCACCGCCTTGGCCTTGTCGATAAGGGTCTTCAGCGCATCCAGCCGGTCCTGCTGCGGATGCCGCCACTTCGGATCGAACGACCTCCCGGCGGCGACAGCCTCGGATTTCATCTGGTCGCGGACCCGGATGATCTCCGCCTGCGTCTCCGTCAGCATCTTCTCCAGGTCCGAGAGCGGATGGAAGACGGTCTCCCACTCAATGATGCTATGCTGGAACCGCAGGGTCTCGGGTGCGGCGCGGAGCGCGTCGGCCAGCATCTTCAGGCCTATCTCGACGGCGGCAACCTCCCGCCCGATCGCCAGGGCATCCTCGTTGGCCGCCTTGACCTTCTCCAGTGTGGGGGCCTGCTTGACCGCGAGGTCCGCCTGCGACCGATCCAGTTTGGCCTCGCAATCCTTGATTGTGTTGTTGAGTTTCGGCATCTCCTTCTTGGCCTCGTCCTGCTTCTTCTTCCAGTCGCCGTAGTCCTGGTTGTACTTCTGCGTCAACTGGTCGTTCTGCTGCTTGATGACCTGGCAGGTCCTCTGCCAGTTCTGGATGTCATTGTCATAGGGGTTGTTGCCGCCATATCCACCGCCATAGCCGCCGCCATAGCCTCCGCCGTAGCCTCCGCCGCCGCCGCCGCTTGAGTACGAGGTGCGCCTGGGCTGCGGCGGCAGCGGGCGAAGCACGGGCTTCTGGGGCGCCGGCGCATCCAGGACATGGTTGTAGTCGCGTTGCTGGTTCCTGGCCTTGGCCATGTCGACCCGGGCAGGCCGGTCGGCCGTGGCGATGTCGTTCTTCATCGCGTTGAGTTGATATTGAAGATCCGTGACCTTCGTCCGGGCGGCATTGACCTTGCCCTGAAGTCCGGCCAACTCGGCCCGTACGGCCTGGTAGTCCTGGAACACCTTGTCGATAGGCACCCAGGCATCGCCGCAACGGATCTCGCCCTTCGCCAGGTGCTCCGGGTCATTTGCGACAGGAGCGGGCGCCGGGGCGTCCGGCGGCAACACGGCAGACTGCTCGGCGGGCGGGGGCGCCGCCGTCTGGGCGCCGGCCGTCCCGGCCAACAGGCAGATGGCCCATACGGCCCCCAAGGCGAGCCATAGACGGCTACTCTTACAGACGGTATGCACGGTGACCTCCTTAAGTACAGGACTTGCGTTCTCTCCATTCTATACGATACAAACCATGTGCACAGCAAGTATAATCGCGTCCTGCGGCCGCGTGAAGGGGCTTGCAGGAGCGCTCAAATGACACTAGACTTCCCTCGTTGCCCAGGATCCCTAGGGGACCCGTATGGCTAAACGAAGATCGGAAGCCCGCATTGCCGTGGACTTGGGATACGCGCGGCACGTGCTGGAGGTCGAGGCCGATGCGCTTCGGAGCCTTATTGCGCGGATCGGCGACGATTTCGCCCGCGCGGCCCGGATGTTTTACGGCTGCAAGGGAAACGTGGTCACCAGTGGTATCGGCAAGGCCGGCATCATTGCCCAGAAAATCTCGGCCACCCTGGCCAGCACGGGAACGCTCAGCCAGTTCCTTCATGCTGCCGAGGCCGTTCACGGCGACCTGGGCCGCGTCCGGCCCGGCGACATCGTCCTCATCCTCTCGTACGGCGGCGAGACGGCCGAGGTCACTCGCCTGGTGGGACAACTGGAGAAGATGAAGGTCCCGGTGGTCGCCATGACGGGCTGCCGCGACTCGACCCTTGCGCGCAAGGCGAGGGTCCTCCTTTACATGGGCCAGATCGACGAGGCGTGCCCGATGGGCCTGGCGCCCAGCGCTACGACCACAGCCATGCTTGCCCTCGGCGATGCCCTGGCGCTGACGGTCCTGAAGATGCGGCAGCGCGACGGCAAGTTCACCCGCGACGAGTTCGCCCTCTACCATCCCGGCGGCAGCCTCGGCCGGCAACTCGTCATGGTCGAGACCGTGATGCGGCGCGGCGCGGACCTTCCGATGGCCCCCGACCGGCTGACCCTGCGGCAGGCCCTCGCGAGCCTGCGCCGCATGCGCCGACGCAGCGGCGCCGTCTGCCTGGTGGACGGGCGGGGGAAACTGACCGGCATCTTCACCGATGCGGACCTGCGGCGCCTGCTTGAGGCCGGCCGGACCGACGCCCTCGACCGCCCCATCGCCGATGTGATGACCACGGGGCCGAAGTTCGTCCGCGCGGGCGATACCGCGGCCGACGCCCTCCAGATCATCAACCGCTATTTCATTGAGGAACTGCCGGTCGTGGACGGCCGCGGCCATCTCGTCGGCCTCATCGACGTGCAGGACCTCCTGGCGACCGGCTTGGGTTTGTGAATTGCGCCGAGCCCGCCGCGGAAGCGGCGGGGAATCTTCGAGAGAAATGATGCTCGATAAGATCGACCTGCTTGTGCTCGACGTTGACGGCGTCCTGACGGACGGCCGGATCATCTACGATTCGCGCGGGGCCGACATCAAGGCATTCCACGTCGCGGACGGGCAGGCGGTGAAGTACTGGCTGCGGGTCGGGCACGAGGCGGCCATCATTTCCGGGCGCTCGTCGCGGACCATCCGCATGCGGGCACGCGACATCGGAATCAAGGCCGTCTATCAAGATGCCAAGGACAAGCGGCCCGCGCTGGAGAAGATACTGAAGCGGTTCCGGCGCACGCCCGAGCGGGCCTGCTACGTCGGCGACGACCTTGTTGACCTTCCGGTGATGGCCCGCGTGGGTTTCGCCGTTGCGGTTGCCGGCGCGGCGCCGGAGGTCAAGCGCATCGCCCACTACGTGACGCGGCAGCCGGGGGGCGCGGGGGCGGTCCGCGAGACCGTCGAACTGATCCTCAAGTACCAGGGCCTCTGGGACGATTGTCTGGCGCGCTACCGGGACCGCCTGCCTCCGGGCCTTCCGCCCGGGCGCATGCCGTAGAGGAGATTCGGTGACCTTCAAGCGAATCATGCTTGTAGTGCTGCCTTTCCTGGCCGCGGTCTTTGTCTTCATGATCATCCGCTGGGTTTACCGCGACTGGGAGGCCAGCCTGATCAGCGAACCCGTCTCGGGCCACACCGTGCCCGAGATGCCGAAGGAACAGGCCCAGATGAACTTCGGGCCCCTCGGGCACGGGGTCTCAACCAACGTCAACCTGGCGCAAAAGGACCGCGACGGGCGCACCGAGATGCGGTTCCTGGCTGACCGCATCGAGCATAAGTCCGCCAAGTCGGCCGACATCGACCACCCGCGCTTCCAGTTCTTCACGAAGGGCGGCGAGGTCATTACGCTCCTGGCAGACCAGGGCCGCGCGGTCACCAAGGGGGCGATCACCAACATCGCGAACATCGAGTCGGGCACGCTGTGGGGGCACGTCGTCCTCATCCACGATCGTGGAACGCCGGACGACCACTCCGACGACATCACCGTCAGTTTCAACGATCTCCAGTTCACCGGAGACCTGTACGAACTGTCCACGGACGGGCCGGTCGTCATGTCAGGTCTCGACATCCAACTGACGGCCTGCAAGATGCGGATCGCCCTGGACCGCAAGACCCGCCGTATCAACACAATGACATTCCTTGAAGATATTTTCATCGTGATGAACGCCGGCGACAAGATGAAGATGGGCCTGCTGGGTCCGATGGAACCGTCCGCGGAAGGCGCTGCGCCCGGCCCGAAGGTCGCCGCGGCGACCGCCGCGACGGCACGTCCGGCCCGCCCCGACGCGGTTGCACAGGCGCCCGCCAAGGCCCCCGCGGTCGCAAGTGACCGCGGCGACCTCTGGCGGATAGACCTGGCCGGCAACGTCGATGCACGCCAGCAGGACCAGCGGCTTGCTTGCGACCGGCTCATTCTTTACAACCAGTCCGCCCGGTCCCCCGGTGAATCCGTGCTGAAGGAGAAGGCGGCCGGCCAGAAGGGCGCGGAGGCCGAGCCTCCCGCCGGCAGACCGGGCGAGAAGGGCAGCCAGGAAGGCGCCGCAGCCGCCGCCGCAAAGTTCCTCCAGCCCAACGCGCCGCCGCCCCTCATCGTCATGGCCGACGGGCCGCTCATCATCACCCCCGTCGCCGACGACGAGCGCAAGAAACTCGGCGACGTGACGAACCAGGTCATTGCTACCGGCACGCCCGTCGTTGTTGAGGACGGCCAGACGCAGGTCGTCGGGGCCGAGGTCCAGTACAACACCAAGACCGGCTCCGGCAGCGTCATCGGCAAGGGGTCGCCGATCCTCCTGGATCAGCCCGGCCGCCTGCATCTTACGGGCGGACGGCTTGACTTCGACCGAGTCAAGTCAACCGCCGATGTCCAGGGCGAGGGACAACTCCACGCACTCGTCCAGGCATCGTCCCTCACCGGCACGAGCAAGGCGAAGTCGGCGCCGGTCGAGGGCGCCCCCGCCGCCGAGGACACCAGCCCCCTGGACGCGACGTGGACGCGCGGCATGAGGCTGGAGTTCTACCGATTGCCGGCGAACATCCAGAGCGGCATGGGCGAAATCCGCCGCGCCGTCTTCACCGGCGAGAGCGTCCTGAAACAGCGGGACAGTATGCTGAAGGGCGATTCGCTCGCCATCGACTTCTTTGAGACCCTCGCCGGGCGCGGCCAGGCCGTCCAGCGGCTCGAAGGCCACGGCAACGTCTTCATCAAGAACGCCCCGCCCGAACAAGTCGCCGCGGCGACCGCCGCGCCGGCGGCCAAGGATTCCTCCAGGATGGCCATCGGCGACATCACGTGCCAGGACCTGAAACTTGACTTCGAGCGCGACGCCGCGGGCGACACGCAGCCGAAACACCTCAAGGCCTCCGGTGCGGTCGAGATCAACGACCCGAGCGGTAATATCCGCGCAGGGGACCTCACGGTCGCCTTCGGACCCGCCCAGAAGGGCGGCGGCGTTGAAGCCCGATTTCTCGAAGCCTTCGGCAACGTCTCCATCAAGCGCGACGACTTGAATGCCGAGGGCGACCACGTCCGGCGCGACCTTGCGGCCGGAACGCTGCTGCTGGAAGGCCGCCCGGCGCGGGCGTCGCGCGGACAGTCGCGGATCGTCGGCCCGCGGGTCGAGTTCGCCCAGGCCGACGGCCGGGCCAGCGTCCGCGGCGCGGGAGAACTCGAGATGCCCGCCACGACCGACCTCCGCGGCCGGCCGCGCACCCGCGCCGAACCGATGCTCGTCAAGTGGCAAAACAGCATGCTCTACGAGGACAAGAGGAACTTCGCCCAGTTCGACGGCGGCGCAACGGCCTTGAGCGGCGGCAGCCGCCTCGCCTCCGAGCGCCTCTGGGTCTATTTCGCCGAAGCGCCCGATAAAGCCGCTCCTGGCGCGGCCGGCGCAACCACGAAGGCCCCGTCCGCCAAGGACAAGGCAGCCAAAGGCGACGAACTCGGCCAGTTCTTCGGCCGCAAGGCCCTCGTCCGCGTCTTCGCTGAAAAGGAAGTCCGCGCCGTTGACCAGCAACTCGCCCCGGACGGCAGCCTCAAGTTCGTCATGGAGATGGTCGGCGACAACCTTACCTACCTCGAGGACAGCCGCAAGGCCTACATGCACGGTCCCGGCCGGCTGCGGATCCTTGCCCGCGAGCGGCCGCGCACGGGTGAAGTCGCCGCGCCCGGCCTCCTGCCGAACACCGAAGAACCACTCTGGACCGGCCCGCCGCCCGAAGGCTACGCGCGAACCGAGATCGGTTGGACCGACAGCATGGCCTACGACGGCGGCACAGACCGCGCGTACTTCAAGGGCGATATCGAGGCGATCAATGCCGGCCGCGGCCTGCCGGGCGAGGGCGCTGCGGCCCGCCGACGTGCCACCGAGACCAAGGTCCGAAGCGATGACCTCCAGGTCGTCTTCATCGAAAAGACCCCGCCGGAACCCGCCAAGACGCCCGCCGCCACAGCGGCCGTCCCACGCGAGGAACGCATGTCCGTCGAGAAGTTTGCCGCCGACGGCAACGTCCACCTCTGGGTGGATGACCGTCGCGGCAGCGCTGCCCGCCTCATCTATCAGCGCGAGCCGGAAGTGCTGCGGCTCTATCGCGGCACAGACGACTGGGCCCGCCTCTGGCAGGAGAACGAGGCCACACAGGAGTTCGGCGAGATCGCCGCACGCATCATCACTTACGAACCGTCAAGCGGCCGCGTGGAAGTCGTCGAACAGCAGATGATGGTCATCTCACCGAAACCGAAAGCCCCGCCACCGCCGAAGAAGATGCCGCTGGAATAGCGTTTAGCCGCGACTCGCAGAGGAGCGCGCCGAAAAAGGAGCAACCCAATGGACGCCCTCGAAGCCCTCCGAACTCGCCGTTCGTGCCGCAGGTTCACCGCCCGCGAGGTTACGCACGACCTTATTGAAAAGGTCGTCGATGCCGGCCGCCTCGCCGCCACCGCGCGCAACGACCAGCCGTGGGAATTCGTCGCCGTGACCGACAAGGCCGCGCGCCGCGATATTGCCGCCATGACCGACTACGGCCCATTCATCGCCGATGCGCCGGTCTGCGTCGCCGTCCTGGCCAAGGACACCAAGTACTACCTGGAAGACGGTTCGGCCGCCGCCCAGAACATCCTCCTTGCGGCCCACGCACTGGGCCTCGGGGCCTGCTGGGTCGCCGGCGACAAGAAGCCCTACGCCGATAAGGTCGCCAAGCGTCTCGGTGCGCCGGCCGATGTCCGCCTTGTGGCCCTTGTCGCCATGGGGTGGCCGGACGGCGTTCTGCCCAACCCCGCCAAGCGCCCCTTGCGCGAAGTGCTTCACTGGGAGAAGTTCTGAGCCGCTTGGTCTAAAGTCCCTAACGACAAAATGCCTGAGTGCCTTCCCACGCGCCGCGCAAGCGCGGCGGCTAAATATTGTTGTTTTTACTCCGCACTCCGAACTCCGCACTCCACACTTCTCCTTGGGCCGCCGTTGCCTTGACGCATCGGCAGTCCTATAATCTCATTGTGAATCAGCGGCGCTCTCTTGCGCGCTGCCCATGGCAGGAGGCCACTCATGCCGATTCCCCACCGGTGCTTTGGCCGAATCTCCCCCTGGCTGCTGTCCGCCACACTTATTCTCACGGTCGGCGCGTGCCGGCAAGCCGAGTCCCAAGCCCAGCCCGCATCGGCCGCGCCGGCCGCTTCGGCGCCGCCACTCGTCACGCCGACAGCCCCGGCGACCGCGACGGCCCAGCCTGCCGCCGCTCCGGCACCCGGCGCACAGGTGCATCCCTGCGCCGGGGCGGGCCGATGGTTCCCGGCTGATCCCGACCAACTCGGACGACTGGTCGATACGTGCCTCTCCGGCCCCGCGCCAACGGTTGCCAGGCAGCCCGTCGCCGTAATTGTTCCGCACGCCGGGTATCAGTTCTCCGGCGCGGCCGCAGGGAAGGCGTATGCAACGCTCAAAGGCCGGACTTATAAGCGGGTGATTCTGTTCGGGCCGAGTCACCAGGCGGCGGTACGCGGGGCCACGGTCCTCCGGGTCGATGCCTATGACACGCCGCTCGGCCGCATTCCGGTGGACGTCGAGGCGCGGGATGCGCTTCTGAAGTGCCCCGTGGCGACGGAGCAGCCTGCGGCCCACCTGCGCGAGCACTCGGTCGAGAACCAGTTGCCGTTTCTCCAGCGGGTGCTCGGCCCGTTCAAGATGGTCGAGGTTCTCATCAGCCAGGTCACGCCGGATGAACGCACCGCGCTGGCCGACGCCGTCCGGCCGCTCCTGGACGACTCGACCCTCGTGGTTGTAAGCAGCGACTTCACCCACTACGGCCCGAACTACGGATACGTGCCGTTCCGCGAGAGCGTGCCGGAGCGCCTGGCGGCACTCAACGACATGGCCGTCCAGGAAATCCTCGAGGTGGATGTTCCCGGCTGGGACGCCTACTTGCAGCAGACGCGCGACACGGTCTGCGGGCAGGCGGGGATCGGCCTCTTGCTGAAAATTTTTGAACCGTGGGGCGACATCCGCGGCACGCGCCTGGCCTTCGACACGAGCGGGCAGATCACGGGCGACTGGACGAACTCCGTCACGTACGCCGCCGTCGGCTTCTGGCGGGCGGGCGAGGGCCTCGCCGCCGCCGAGCAGGCCACGCTCCTGCGCCTCGCACGCGACACCGTCGTCAACTTCCTGAAGACCGGCCAGCCGCTGACGCCGGACGCCGCGAAGTACGACCTGACGCCGGCCCTCAGGTCGCCCGGCGCCGCCTTCGTGACACTGAAGAACCGCGGCGACCTGCGCGGATGCATAGGCCACATCATCGCCGTCGGGCCGTTGTTTCAGAGCATCATCGACAACGCCTGCCACGCCTGCCGCGACCCGCGGTTCACGGCCAACCCGATCACCGAGCAGGAGGCGCCGGCGCTCTCGGTTGAAATCTCGGTCCTTACACCCATGCGCCGCATCAGCGACCCGATGAAGGTGCAGGTCGGCCGCGACGGCCTGATGATTGCACTAGGCCGCAACCGCGGCCTGCTCCTTCCGCAGGTGCCCGGCGAACAGGGCTGGAACCTGGAGCAGTTCCTCCAAGGCATCTGCCGGAAGGCCGGCCTGCCCCTCGACGCGTGGCGGAACCCGCAGGCCGAACTCTACCGCTTCAGCGCACAGGTCTTCGGCGAGGAGAAGCCGACGAAATGACGTATGGCGATGCGATAACGCGACGGGAATTCCTGGCCCGGACGGCCGCCGCTGCCGCCGCTGCGGGACTTGCGCGCGCGGCCGTCGCGGCCGATGCGTCCGCCTCCGCCAAGGCTTCGGCGGACAAGCCTGCCGCGCCGAGGAAGTCCCGCGTCGTCGTCATCCGCCACGAATCGCTCGCCGCAGAGGGGCAAGGGCCGCCGCCGGAAAAGGTCCGCGAACTCCTCGACGAGGCCGCCAAGGCCCTCGCCGGCGATGCCAGGCCCGCCGATGCCTGGGCGCGGTGGTTCCGTCCCGCAGACCGCATCGGCATCAAGGTCAACTGCCTGGGTTACGCCACGCGGCCGGCTGTTGCGGCCGGACTGGTCGCCGCGGTCGCGGCCATCGGACTCGCGCCGGAGCAGGCGGTTATCTGGGACCGCACCAACCGGGAACTTGCCGCCGGCGGCTACAGCCTGCGGGCGACGGGCGCCGGGCCGCGATGCTTCGGCACCGACGCCCTCGTCTCGCGCGGCAACGCCGGCTACACCGCCGACGTCCTCACGAGCGGCGCCATCGGCAGCCTCTATAGCCGCATTGTCGCCGATGAGACCAACGCCCTCGTAAGCGCCTGCATCCTGAAGGACCACAACCTCGCGGGCCTCACGTGCGCACTGAAGAACTTCTTCGGGGCGATCCATAATCCGAACAAGTATCACGACAACGGTTGCGACCCGTTCATCGCGGATGTCTGCGCCTATCCGCTCATCCGCGAGCGGCTGCGCCTTGCGGTGTGCGATGCCACGCGCCCGCAGTTCCAGGGCGGACCGGCCGTCCGGCCGCAGTGGCAGTGGCCGTACGGCGGACTCATCGTGGCGACCGACCCGGTAGCGCTCGACGCCGTGGCCCTTCAGATCATGGCCCGCAAGCGCGAGGCCGCCGGCATGAAGCCGCTGGAAGCCGAGGGGCGTCCGGCGCGGTATCTGGCGAGCGCCCAGGCCCGCGGCCTCGGCGCGGCCGATGTGGCGAATATCGAGGTCGTCAGCATCGGCAAGTCATGGATGGATGTGTCATGAGCGGACAAAACGGAATTGCGCGGCGGGAGTTTCTCAAGGCAGTCGGGGCCGGGGCCTGCGCCGCATGTGCGGCGTGCGTGCTCGGGCGGCGCGCGGCAGGCCAGGCGGAGACCGCGCGGCCGCAGGTCGCCGTGCATGATGCCATGTGGTTCGAGCGCCTGCCCGACAAGGCCGTCAAATGCCAACTCTGTCCGCGGGAGTGCGTCGTGGCCGATGTCGAGCGCGGGTACTGCGGCGTCCGCGAGAACCAGGGCGGCGACTACAAGACCCTCGTCTATGGTGCACTGTGCAGCATGAACGTCGATCCGATTGAGAAGAAGCCGCTCTTCCATTACCTGCCCGGAACGACGGCCCTCAGCGTCGCCACAGCCGGGTGCAACATCGAGTGCAAGTTCTGCCAGAACTGGAACATCAGCCAGTACCGCCCGGAGCAGGTCGATAGCATCGTGGTTCCGCCCGAAAACCTGGCGCGTGCCGCCGCCACGCGCCGCGTCCCGACCATCGCCTACACCTACAGCGAGCCGGTGGTCTTCTCGGAATATGTGCACGATACCGCCGAGGCGGGCCGGCGGCTGGGCGTCGGCAGCGTCATCATCTCCAACGGCTTCATCCGCGAGCCGGCCTTGCGGCAACTGTGCCGGTACCTGACGGCCGTCAAGATTGATCTGAAGGCCTTCACCGAAAAGTTCTACGCCGAGCAGTGCGCCGGCCGCCTCGCCCCGGTTCTCGCAACGCTTGAGGTCCTGAGGGACGTCGGCATCCACACGGAAATCGTGGTGCTCGTCATCCCGACGCTGAACGATTCGGCCGGCGAGATCGCCTCGATGGCCAAGTGGATCATCGCCCGCATGGGGCCGGATGTGCCGCTCCACTTCTCACGGTTCCACCCAATCTACCGCGTCAAGAACCTGCCGCCCACGCCCGTCGAGACCCTGACGATGGCCCGCAAGATCGCGATGGATGCGGGCATCAGGTACGTCTATGTCGGCAACGTGCCGATGCACGAGGGTGAGAGCACGTATTGCCCATCATGCAGGAAAGTGGTCATCCGCCGGGTGGGGTACAATGTGGACCCATCCGGCCTCCGGAGCGGCGCCTGCGCCGCGTGCGGCCAGAAGATCCCCGGCGTCTGGTCGCAGGAAGAGGCGTTGGCTTTTAAGCCCCGCTCGAAGGACCAGCCGCAACCCGCGGCCGCAAAGCAAGGTTGAATAGTGGCGCGGCGGGTCTCCGCACCCGCCGCGCCGGCACGCGACGTTAGGCAGAGCGCGGTGGGTGCGGAGACCCGCCGCGCGAACACTCAACGTTGAACCGCTCTAGCGGCCGCCGCGCCCACGAGGACCGCGCTCAGGGCCTTCATCCCGACCACCGCAAGGCACGCGCCCGAGACGCCGAGGATCGGGACCAGCATCAGGCCCGTCACGAGGGCCCCTGCGCACGCCCCCAGGTTGTCGGCGGCGTACAGGCCCCCCGCGGCCGCTATTGTGTTAGAGCGGCCCTCCAGCGCCACGGAGGCGGCCAGAGGGAACACGAGGCCACCCAGGATGCCTGCGACCGCCACGAGGGCGAAGGTGGCGACCTGGACGGGCCAGTCGGCCGCACAGCCCCGCAGCACCGCCAGCACAAGCACCAGCACGGCCGAGAAGACCACCATCGCCAAGTCCAAGCCGGCCAGGGTTTGCAGGCCCGGCGGGGGCGTTGAGGATGCCGCATCATAGCGCCGCAGCCGCCGATTCATCCACAGGCTTCCCAGCACGAGGCCGAACATGAAGAGGCCCACAATCGTCCCAACCATGCTATAGACATAGCCATACATAGTCTGGAACGTGTACAGGAGGATGATTTCGAGGGCCATCATGGCGAAGCCGGTTGTGCCGATGGACCAGAAAAGCGCCGTGCGGCGAAACGCCTCGCGGCCGCGCACCACGCCCACGGCGGCGGCAAGGCCGGTCGCAACCAGCACGGCCAGGATCACCCAGTCGAATCGCAGCCGCATCAAGGCGCCGAGCCAGTCGAACCGTTTCGCCGCCGGCGCGGCGTCCGCCTCGTGGCCCGCCTGCGCCGTCTGGAGCCATAGCCGCATGTGATAGAGCGCAGCTGCCGGCCGCTCGTCGGTATTGAGAAACGCGGGCCGGTATCGCCGGAGCGCCTGCGTCACGGTCGCGCGCTTCGCGGGGTCTAGCAGGTCCGATGCCCCGGCGAACCAGAGCGGATCGAAGTACGGCGACTGGATGCCCGCCGCGCGATACCGCCGTGCCAACTCCGCGCCATCATCCGTGAGAACTCCCTTCCGCCGTGCCGCAAAGCACCGCGTCGGGTCGCCGAACGTCAGGAGCACATCCGGGAACACCCCCTCCAGCGCCAGGACGATACTGCCGACGTACTCGGCCTGTTCGGGACTCCAGTATCCAACCGACCCGTGCAATGAGAACGTGACGACGCCGTCGTCGCTCAGAATCTTCGCCAGTTCAGCGAAGAAGTCGGCCGTGTACAGCCGCGCCTCCAGTGCCGATGCCGGCTCCGGCGCCGCCAGGATGATGAGGTCATACCGTTCGGCCCGCGCGGCCGCCGCCTGCATGACAAACCGCCGCACATCGCCGAAGTGAACGCCGTCGCCGAGCGCCGCGAGCGCCTGCCGATCCTCTTCGGCCAGATAGTCGCGCTCAATGGCCGTGGCGGCCGGGTCGAGAGTGACGTAGTCGAGCCGCGCTGAGCGATATCGAAGAAGTTCCTTCAGCAGCCCTTCCGCGCCGCTGCCGAGGACAAGGACCCGGCGCGGCGACGGCGACTCGCATGCCGCCAGGTGCGCCTCGACCGCCAGGTCCTGATGGTTCGGCCAGGTCGCCGCAACGATGCCGCTGGTGTACAGGCTGAACTGCTCGCCGAGTTGCCCGAGGGCGAGGTTCTGGTATCGGCTGTCCTCGGACCGCACGAGTTTCAGGCCCGTGGCGAAGGTGTCCCACCTGCGCTCGACGGTCGTTTCATCAAGCCGGCCTGTCGCGCCGCTGACGATGAGGCCCGCCGGCACGAGGACAAAGAGCGCGTGGACGAAAATGCTCCAGCGGGACCCCGCGTATTGCCGGACGAGCACCCCTATGGCCAGCGCGAGTATGATGCCGCCCCACAGGGCAACCGAGATTGCCCGGCCGCGCTCGGCGAAGACGAATGAGTAGAGAACGCCGCCGAGAAGGCTCCCCGCGGCCTCCACCAGGTATGTCCATCCGACGGCCCGCGCCTGTCCGGTCGATCGCCCGTCGGCCCCTGCGGCCATCGCGCTGGCGGCGGGGAACGCGATACCGACGCACACGGCGATGGGAACGGCGGCCACCAGCGTGATCCACAGCATCGCCTCCGGGCCGATGTATTCTCCCGGCCCGACGCCGACGAGCGACCGCGCGATGCGAAGGAATGCAATCTCCAGGGCGAGCATCGGCGCCATGGCCAGGCCCGCCGCGGCGAAGGTAAGCCACGGACGGCCGGACGTGCGGAGGAGTCGCCCGGCCGCCTGCGACCCGCCGGCCACTCCCACAAGCCAGCACGCGAGGACCAGGCCCCACGAGAGTTCCGACCCGAAAAGAATGACCTGGGTCTCCCGCAGAAGCACCGCCTGCGCAAACATCGCATAGGCGCCCAGAATGAAGACCGCGACCAGAATGGTTACGCGCTGCCGGGCCATGCCGGTATCGTAGATGGGCGGCGGCGCATCCGCAAGGGCATCCGTGGTGAGCAGGCGCGGGCAGATGGCGCTTCCGTGGAGAGGCCGCTTCGCGTAGAATCGTTGTTGTGAGGGGACGGTCAACCGTGAAAGGAGCCGGCATGGACCTCTTCGACGCAATCGCAAGACGGGCCAGTGTGCGGGCGTACATTCCGGCGAACGTGCCGGACGAGCACCTGGTGAAGATCGTGGATGCCGGGCGGCATGCCCCATCGGGCGGAAACCGCCAGCCGCTCCAGTTCATCATCATTAAGAGCCACGAGACCCTCAAGGCGCTGGAGCGCGTGCAGGCGTGTTTCGGGACGGCCTCGGCGGCCATCGGTATCGTTGCCGACCCGGCCGTGTCGCGCTGGTGGCTGGAGGATGCCGCGGCGGCGGCCGAGAACATGCTGCTGGCCATTGCGGCCCTCGGGTACGCGAGCGTCTGGGTCGAGGGGACGCTCCTGAAGGAAGAGGAGTTTGCGAAGAAGCAACTGGATGTTCCGGTGGAGAAACGGTTCGTCGTCCTGCTGCCGATCGGCAAGGCGCCGGAGGAAACGCCGCAGGCCGACAAGAAACCGCTCGCGGACGTCCTGTGGCGCGAGAAGTACGGAAAGAGGTAACCGCACCTCGGCCTGCAAAGGAGCACCACGGATGCTCATACGGTCAACGACAATCCTGTCGGTCCGGCGCGGCGGCGAGGTGGCCGTCGGGGGCGACGGCCAGGTGACGATGGGCGAGACGATCGTCAAGGCCGATGCCCGGAAGATCCGCCGTCTCGGCGAGAAGGGCCAGGTCATCTGCGGGTTCGCCGGGGGCGCGGCCGATGCGTTCGCACTGATGGAACGGTTCGAGGGGAAACTGAAGGCCTCCTCCGGCAACATCCGGAAGGCCGCCGTGGAACTGGCGAAGGCGTGGCGTACGGACCGGGTTCTGCGGCGGCTGGAGAGCCTGCTGGTGGTCGTCGATGCCGAGGCGAGCCTGATCATTTCGGGCGCGGGCGATGTGATAGAGCCGGCCGACGGTCTGATCGGCATCGGCTCGGGCGGTGCGTATGCACGCAGCGCGGCCGGGGCGCTCCTCAAGCACACCACGCTCTCGGCCGAGGAGATCGTTCGCGAGTCGCTGGCCATTGCGGCGGGCATCTGCGTCTATACCAACGACCAGATCACGGTGGAGGTTCTGAAGGCATGAAGCAGTTGACCCCGCGCGAGATCGTCCGGCAACTTGACCGGTTCATCATCGGCCAGACAGAGGCGAAGCGGGCCATCGCCATTGCGATGCGGAACCGGTGGCGGCGCCAGCAACTTGCGGCGGAACTCCGCGAGGAGATCGCGCCGAAGAACATCATCATGATCGGCCCGACGGGCGTCGGAAAGACCGAGATCGCCCGCCGCATGGCGGCCCTCGTGGGCGCGCCGTTCATCAAGGTCGAGGCCACCAAGTACACCGAGGTCGGCTACGTTGGGAGGGACGTGGAGTCGATCATCCGCGACCTGACGGAACTGGGAGTGAGCCTGGTGCGGCGCGAGGCGGCGGCGGCGGTGCGCCCGCAGGCCGAGGAGGCCGCCGAGGAGCGGCTGCTGGACATCCTGCTTCCGTCGAGCCGCTGGACGGCCGGCAAGGATAGGGTGGAGGCCGAGACCGACGAGCAGCGCCTGGCCAGCCGCGAGAAGATCCGACAGAAAGTCCGCGCCGGGATGTTCGAGGACCGGCTCGTCGAGATCGAGGTCGAGGAGAAGGTTGACCTCGGGATGATCGGCGGCCCTCAGCAGGAGGAGTTGATCGGACTCCAGACGATGTTTGAGCGGTTCCTGCCGCCGCGGCGGAAGGCCAGGCGCCTGGCCGTCCGCGAGGCCCGCGAAATCCTCATCATGCAGGAGGCCGACCGCCTCATCGACCACGCCCAGGCCACCGCCGATGCCCTCGACCGCGTGCAGAACCTCGGCGTGGTCTTCATCGACGAGTTGGACAAGATCACGGGATCGGAGTCGAAGTTCGGGCCGGATGTCAGCCGCCAGGGCGTCCAGAGGGACCTCCTGCCGATCGTCGAGGGTTGCACGGTCGGCACGCGGTACGGCCTGGTGCGGACCGACCATATCCTCTTTATCGGGGCGGGGGCGTTCACGCAGTCCAGCCCGTCGGACCTGATGCCGGAACTCCAGGGGCGGTTCCCGATACGGGTGGAACTTAAGGACCTGACGGCCGATGAGTTCGTGCGGATCCTGACGGAGCCGGATAACGCGCTCACGAAGCAGCAGCGGGCGATGCTCGCGACCGAAGGCCTGGAGGTCGATTTCACCGACGACGGCATCCGGGCGGTGGCCGAGATCGCATACCGCACGAATCAGCGGATGCAGAACATCGGCGCCCGACGGCTATATACGATCATGGAGAAGGTGACCGAGGGGATCAGTTTCGACGCGCCGGACCTTGCCGAAAGTGCGCGCCATATTCGCATCGACGCCGCCTATGTGCACGAGACCCTGAAAAGCGTCATTGAAGACGAGGATTTAGCCAAGTATATTCTTTGATTTTAGCCGCGGCCCCAAGGGCCGCGCACCCCCGCATGGCAACCGGCGCACCTATGGCTTCATGACGCCGAGGAGGTCCCGCCATCGCGGGTCCTTGCGGCAGTTTTCAAGGTCCGCATCTATCTGCATGTGTTTCGGGTCGCGGTAACCCAACTCGATGGCCCGCTTCAGGGCGGTGAAGGCGCGGGTGGTCTGCTTGAGGCGCGAGTGCGAGCAGGCGAGGTTGTAGTAGGCGATCGGGTCGCGCGGCCTGAGGACCACCAGGCGGCGGTCCACGGCCAGGCCGTCGCGATACCGGCCGCCCTCCGTGTAGAGGAACCCCAGTTGCGCGAGGAGTTCCGCCTGGTCGCCCAGGCGGACAAGGAGATCCTCAAGGAACCGGATGTCAAAGGCCTGCTGGTTTCCGCCGAAGCGCGCAAGCACCCCCTCCGGCAGCGGCCGCATCATCGAGGCCCCAAGGTCCCAATGCCCCCAGTCAACCGAGATGTTTTCGGTCCACGGCATAATTCGCGCTCCCGCTCTGCCTGTATATTATACGCGCGCTGTCAACAAACGCGAGACCGAGGACGAAAAAATCCCCTCTTCTGGAGAAAAAGCGGCCGCTGCCGTTGCGTTCAGGCCTCCGGCGTCTATAATGACAGTCCGATAACCTGGCGGGAGGGGGGAAGGGCATCGGATGAACGAACTCGAAACGCGGCTTCTCGACGAAATCCTCGGAATTCGGGCTATTGACTGCCACAGCCACGTGCCTCCCGAATCGCCGCACGCACAGTCCCTGGGCGACCTCCTGGGCTACCACTACTACACGGAACTGGCCCACTCCGCCGGGATGCCGGCCGACGCCATTGACCCCCGCAAGGCCGAGGGCGACCGCATCGCCGAGATGGTCACGCGGCTGGACGCCTTGAACAACACCATCCAGTACAGTTGGCTGATGGAGGCGGCACGGGAACTCTTCGCGTTCAGGGCCGACCGGCTCACATCCTCCAACTGGCCGGAACTGGCCCAGGTCATTGCCGAGGCCGCCAGGCAGGATGGCCGCTACCGCACCGTACTGGCCAAGTCTAACATCGAGAAGGTCTTTCTGACAAACCGCTTCGATGAAGATTTGGCGGGCGTGGACCGGTCCGTATTTGTTCCGTGCCTCAGGACCGACGACCTGGTGTTCCACCTCGGCGATGCGGCCCTGCGGCACCGGATTGCGGTGAAGACAGGCATGGAGGTCGGCTCGGCGGACGATTTGCGGGACGCCGTCCGGTGGCTGTTCCGGTACTTCGTGCAGCATGGCGCGGCATCGGCGGCGATCAGCCTGCCGCCGGATTTTTCGCCCGAGCCGCCCGACGAGGCCGCCGCCGGAAAGGCACTCGCGCGGGCCGTCAAGGGCAAGGAACTCTCGGCCGAAGAGGCCGGCGCCCTCTCGGTCTTCGCCTTCGACCTCGTGGCCTCCACGTGCCGCCAGTTCCACAAACCGTTCCAGTTGATGATCGGCGTCATTCGCAATGTGTATCCGGCGGGGGTCCATGGCGGACGCGACCTCCTCTCAAAGCGCGGCAGCATGATCGACTACGCCGACCTCTTCCGGCGGTACCCGGAGGTTGACTTCACGGTGTCTGTCCTCTCGATTGTCTGGGCGCACGAACTCGCGACGTTCGCATGGATATTCCCCAACGTGAAGCCCTCGGGCCACTGGTGGTACGCCAACATTCCCGCCCACATCGAGCACGACCTGCGAGCGAGGCTGGAGGCGGTGCCAAAGGTCAAGTTGATCGGCTATTACAGCGACATGTACAAGGTGGAGTTCGGCCTGCCGAAGTTCAACATGTACCGGCGGATCCTTGCGCGGGTCCTCGCGAGGGAGTTCGTCGAGACCGGCCGCTTGAGGGAGCAGCAGGCCCTGGAAGTCGCGCGGCTGCTCCTCAGGGACAACCCGAAGCGGATTTTCGGCGTATAGACGGCTGCGGCATCGTCACGCTTCCAGCGCCGGCGCGAAGAGGTCCCGATACAGCCGCTCGACGTTCGCCCGCGTGTCGCAGGCAAATGGAACGCCCGTCATCTGCCGGGCCTTCTCGACATCGCGCTCCAGGTCCAGTTCGTACTGGCTCACGGAGTGGAAGTAGCCGCGCTCGGCGTAGTACCGGCCCAGGTACTCCTGCTCGGTCTGGCCCGGTGTCGGGATCATGAGGGCCTTCTTCCCGAGTTCAGCCAGTTCCATGACCGTGGTGTATCCGCTGCGGCAGACCACGAGGCGGGCGCGGTTAAGCATCTCCTGCTGGCCGGCGCGGTCGAGGAAACTGTGGACCGTGATCCGCTCGTTCAACCGGCGGGTCTCGCGGGTCTCGGGTTTGCCGAGGGCGATGACGATCCGGTCGGCGCGGACGTCGGGCGCCCGCTGGAGGATGATCTCCTCCAGTTGCGTCCGTTGCGGCTCGGGACCGGAGACGGAGATGAAGAGGTCAACATCCTGCGGCACGTTCATGCGGGCCGTGCTCGACATGACCCCGGCATAGTAAACCTTCCCCGACGGTTTGAGCCACCGCGTCTGGTGCGACAGGCGGCCGGAGAGGTTCTCCGTCGGGTGCGCCACGTCGGGGACGATGACACGGTCGAACGGCGCCAGGTACAGGTAGTTGAAGAACTCCGTCACGGTATCCATGTAATGGATGGACGGCGGCGTCATGAAACGCAGTTGGTGCGAGATGACGAAACTCGGGGTGCCGTCCGAGCGTACGCGGAACCTGTTGTCGCTCAGGATGAGGTCGAACTTCTGCTTCCGGAGCAGCCGCCGCACGTTGACGGTCTCGCGCTCGATCGCCGCCAGCATCGCGGGGGCCATCGCCAGGAACTTCGGCACGAAATACCGCCCGGAAGAGTAGGGGGTGGGGTAGTCCCGCAGTTCCACGAAATCGCACTGCGGGACCTCTTGCTTCAGAAGCGCCAGCGCCCGGCCCTCCGCCGCCACCGTCACGTGATGGCCGCGCGCCAGGAAATCCCGGATGATCGGCAGGTCGCGGGTGGCGTGCCCGAGGCCCCACGAAAGCGGACTGACGAGGATATGCTTCATCGGCCACCAAACTAACGGCCTGCGGCCGGGGTGTCAAGCATCACCGCCGCAGTGGCGAAAACAGGATTGCGTAAATCCTTTTGTGGCCGCCGGACCGCCGCGTTATACTTACGTCCGGTCCGGGCGGGGTAGGGCGATGCCGATCAAGAAGACGATCAACGAGATTCTGGACGAGATGAGCCGGACGCTCGGCCGCGTGCCGCCGGACGGCATGGAGCGCCTCGTCGAGGCCGTCCTGGAAGCCGACCGGATTTACGTGGCCGGCGGCGGGCGGTCGGGACTGATGGCCCGCGCGTTCGCCGTGCGCCTCATGCACCTGGGACTCGTGACCTACATCGTCGGCGACACAACGACGCCGTCCATCAAGTCAGGCGACCTCCTCGTCTCGTGCTCCGCCAGCGGCGAGACCCAGGTGACCGTCCTCGTGAGCCAGGTGGCCCAGGCCGCCGGGGCGCGACTCTTCGCCGTCACGGCGACGCCCGATTCGCCCATGGCCCGCCTGGCCAACGAGATGATCGTCATACCTGCGCCGTCGAAGCGGACGCCTTCGGGCGCCGGCGTGTCGGTCCAGTACGGGGGCTCGCTCTTTGAGCAGGCCCTGATGGTTCTTCTCGATGCCGTGAGCGCTGAGATCGGTCGGCGGCTTGGCACCCCGCCGCAGGACCTCGATGCTCGTCACGCAAACCTGGAATGACGGACATGGCTTCGGAAAACCATAGCGGCAACGGGATCGCGCCACCGAATCAGCCGTACACCCGCCGCCCCCATGACCCGGCCAGACGCGCGTGGTGGTTGCTCCTCAGGCTGGCGGGCCAGGCGCGACGTCAGTACCTGTGCCGCGTGAAGCCGGACTACGTCGCCCGCATGAGGGCCGAGCGCCTCGGCGAGTGCCGCCAGTGCGGCGCCTGCTGCCACCTCACGTTCCGCTGCCCGTTCCTGACGAACGACCTGCGCTGCGACCGGTACGAGAGGCGGACCGTCACCTGCCGCGACTTCCCGATTGACGCGATGGACTTGAAACTGACGCGGGTGCCGTGCGGCCACTTCTACAAATCGCGGCTGGAGGAAAAAACCTGTGCGGATTCCTCTGGCTAAGTACGGGGTTCGAGAACTCGCGCTGTTTGGCGGCCCGGCGCTGGCCGGCCTCATCATCTCCGCCGCGCTGGCGTGGTACTTGGCGCCGATCTTTGCGGCCGCGATCCTCTTTGTCGTCGCCTTCTTTCGCGACCCGGAGCGCAGGGCGCCCGACGGGCCGGGCCTTGTCGTCGCCCCGGCCGACGGCCGGGTTGTTGAGGTGACCGAAACGGAGGAGCCGCGGTTTCTGGGGCGTCCGGCCCATAAGATCGGCATTTTCATGTCGCTCGCGAGCGTCCACGTCAATCGTTCGCCGTGCGCCGGCCGGGTCGAGGCCGTCGAGCACCGCCCGGGCCGGTTCCTCGATGCCCGGCGGCCGGAATCGTCGGCCGAGAACGAGTCCAACACCATCGCCATCGGCGATGCGGAAGGCCGCGGCACGCGGATCGTCGTCCGGCAGGTGGCAGGGGTCCTGGCGCGGCGGATCGTCTGCGCGGCCGCCGTCGGCGACCGCCTGGAGCGCGGCCAGCGGATCGGCATGATCAAATTCGGGTCGCGGGCCGAGGTCTATGTGCCCGCCGACAGCGGCTTCGAGGTCATGGTCGAATTGGGCCGGCGAGTCCGGGCGGGCGAGACGGTCCTGGGGCGGTTCCGATGAGGATTCCGCGGGTCTCCATCCTGGCGTCGCTCTGCACGCTCGGCAACGCGCTCTGCGGATTCGCCGCCGTCACGCTGACGACCAAGGCGCTGATGGTCCCGGACAGCGCGCACACCGTGTTCAGCAACGACATCAAGTGGGCCGGGTACTTCGTCATCGGGGCGATGATCCTCGACGCCCTCGACGGGCGCCTCGCGCGGTTCGCCCGCGCCACGAGCGACTTCGGCGGACAGTTGGACAGCATGGCCGATGTCGTCAGTTTCGGCGTCGCTCCGGCCTTCCTCATGAACCGCGTCGTCGTCGAGGGCCTCCGCGATACGCTCATCCCTACCGGCCTCGTGGAAATCCTGCGGCTCGCCTGGATCTGCGGGGCGGTGTACCTGGGCTGTGCGCTCATTCGCCTGGCCAGGTTCAACGTCGAGAACGTCCACGACGAGGAGGCCCACCTGAGTTTCAAGGGCCTGCCGTCGCCCGCCGCCGCGGGCGCGCTCGTGTCGCTCATTATCGTCCTGACGGACTTCTGGCCGGAAACCAAGCCGGGCTGCGGGGCACAGACCATCCTCTGGTCGCTGCCCGTCGCCGCCGTGGCGCTCGGCCTCCTTATGGTCTCGCGCCTGCGGTACCTGCACCTCCTGAACCAGTTCGTCCGGGGCCGGCGGTCAGTCGGCCACCTGGTGCTGATCGTACTCTGTATTGCGCTGGCGTTCCTTGTGAGGGAGATCACGCTGCCGATCGGCTTCGGCGCGTATGCGCTGAGCGGGCCGGTGCTGGCCATCTTCCGCCGGATCGGCGGGCGGCGCGGCAGGAGGCACGGCTCGCCCTCCGATTTCCCGATCCAGCCTCCGACCGACTCGCCGCCAACCTGAGGACCCAGAGGCCCTGTCATGCCGCCAAGACCCAACCGAAATCAACCCCTCATCTGCCTCGCGGCCGCCGCGATGGCGCTCGGGTGCGCCGCCGGGTGCGGCATGCCGGCCCACTCTCGCCTCTGGGCCGATACGGCTACGCCCGACGGCTCGATGTCGCTCCAGAAAAGTCAATGGGCCTACGACGGCGAGCCGGTGACGTTTGAACTCGAATGCCAGCCAGGCAGCGCCAACTTCGTCATCTTCGGCATCAAGGGCGATGAGACCGTCGTTGACACCGCCAAGGTCGAAGCACGCTATCGCTGGATGCACATCTTTCACGCCGGCGCACAGCCGCAGGCCTACGAGGTGTATGCCTCGCCGTATCTCATGCGCGGCCGGTGCGACTGGGTCTATGACAAGAATGACGGCAAGTGGTATTATTACCCCGGCGCGGGCGAGAAGCCGGACGTGCAGACCGCTCGCGAGCAGGTGATGAAGATCACCTGTTACCGCGTGCAGGTCAGCCTGCCGTTCGCGGCCCGCGGCGGACCGCCGAAGCGCATCGAGTTGAGTCTGACCCGCGCCGATGGTGGCCGCAAGGAAATCCCCCGCAGGCCGGCGGCGGTCAAGGACGGCGCCGGTTACCTCCTCGTGCTGGGGCCGGATGCGAAGGGCGCCTGCGAGGTCGCTTACGCGCCTTCTTATGATGAAGTTAGCCGCGCGGGCGCCACGCGGGTTGAACTCGTTGTCGAGCACGCCGACGGCTCGCTGGAGCGCTTCGCCAAAGACATCGAGACGCCGTAGCCGCTTATGAAGGATTGTTGATGAAAATCCAAACGGTCCGCGGAACGCGGGATTTCTACCCGGAGGACATGGCACTCCGCAACTGGCTGGTCGAGCGGTGGCGGGACGCCAGCCGCAGGGCTGGCTTCGTCGAGGTGGACGGCCCGGAACTGGAGCCCCTCGAACTCTACACCGACAAGAGCGGTCCTGAGATCGCCGAGCAACTCTACTGGCTCAAGGATAAGAGCGACCGCACGCTGGCCCTGCGTCCGGAATTCACGCCGACCCTTGCCCGCATGATTGCCGCGCGGCAGGCATCGCTGCCCGAGCCGATCCGGTGGTTTAACATCTCGCGCTGCTTCCGTTACGAGCGTGCGCAGAAGGGCCGCCTCCGCGAGTTCTTCCAGTGGAACGTTGACCTTGTGGGCATCGAGGGCGTTATCGCCGATGCCGAGTGCATCTCCGTCGCCGTCGATGCCCTGAAGTCGCTGGGGCTTGGTCCGCAGGACGTCACGGTGAAGGTCAACGACCGGCGGCTGCTGGGGGCGCTTGTCAGGCATCTGGGAATCGCCGAGGACCGCGTCGCGCAGGTGTTCGCCGTCCTCGACAAGCGCGACAAGGTTCCGCCGGAATCGCTCTCGGCGATGCTGGCCGAGGCGGGCCTTGCGCCGGCCCAGCGGGAGGGCCTCGAGCGGATCCTATCATGGAAGAACCTCAATGATGTCGATTCCGGCGAACTCTCGACGCCGGAGGTCGCCGACGCCGCCGAGACGCTCACCCGCCTCTTCGGCTTCCTCGAAGGCTACGGCATCGCCGAGTGGTGCAGGTTTGACATCGGCATCGTGCGCGGCCTGGCGTATTACACCGGCCCCGTCTGGGAAGTCCACGACCTGAAGGGCGAGTTCCGCGCGATCTTCGGCGGCGGACGATACGACCGACTCCTGGGCGAACTCGGCGGCAAGGCGATGCCCGCCTGCGGCTTCGGCTGCGGCGACGTGGTCCTGGGCCTCCTCCTTGAGGAGCGCGGCCTGAGGCCCGAGGCCGAGCGCCCGGCCGAGTATTTCGTGGCATCGGCCGGCGGCGAGAATTGGGCCGACGTCCTGCGGGTTGTCCGCCGCCTCCGCGATAAGAACGTGCCGACCCAGTTCGACCTCAAGGGCGGCAACCTCAAACGCCAGATGAAAAAGGCGGCCGATGCCGCCGCCAGGTTTGTCGTCATCATCGGCGACAACATGGCCGAGACCGGCCGCGTCACGGTCCGCGACATGGCCTCCGGCGAGCAACGCGAGATGCCCCTGGAGGGCCTGGGCGGCTAGCGGCTCATGGCCAACAGGCTGGTCATATACGAGGCGTGCTTCGAGGATTACCTCCGGGCGGCCGGCGTTCCGTACGTGGCCGTGGACGAGGCGAAGAAGGCCCTCTTTGCAGGGGTGCAACTGAAGAGTTTCGATTTCGTCGTCTATAGCGCCGCCGGGCCGAACCTGCTCGTGGACGTCAAGGGCCGGCTGATGCCGGGACGGGCGGCGCGCGGCGGGCATCTCCAGAACTGGGTCATGCGGGAGGACCTCGACAGCCTCGCGCGATGGGAAGGCGTTTTCGGCTCAGGATTTGCAGCGCTGCTGGTATTCTGTTATCATCTAGCGGTGCCGGAGGCTGCCGCGAGGTTCCAGGTCGTGCACCTGTTTCGCGGCGAATACTACGGGCTGCTCGGCGTCTATCGAAGTGCCTACGCCGAGGCGTGCCGGCTGCGGAGCAAGGCCTGGGACACCGTCAGCATTCCGTCGGCGGCGTTTCGGCAGATGGCAAAGCCCGTCGTTTCCTTTTTCTGACGGGGCGAGGAGGGCCGGGATGAAGTTCGGTTTGATATGGAATCGCGTGATTGGAATCGCGGCCGTCGCACTATTGCCTGCCGCCTGCGCCCTGGCGGCCGCCGTGTCCGCCAAGGCGAGGGAGGCGGTGACGCCCTCGTACACCATTCCGAACATCGTGGCCATCGTCATGTGCTTCTCGGTGCTGGCGATAGCCTGCAAACATTTTCGGAGAGCCTGACGGCAGCGCCGGGGCGGCGCGCCGCGAACTCAAAAAGGAGAGCATCATGGATGGGAAAACCATCGCAATTGCGGTCCTCGCCGCGATGGCCGTCTTCCTCGGCGGCGTCGTGGCAAGCGGGCTGCGGCCGGAGCCGGCCGCCTACGCCCAGGGAGGGGTGTACTCCACGTACCTGGCAACCACGGCCACTGTCGCGGAGAACCTCAGCAACTTCATCGTCGTGGACACGGCTGCGCGGCAGATGATCTTCTATCGGTTCGACATGACCAAGAACACGCTTGAACCTACCGACGTGAAGATCCTGTCGCGGGACTTCGGGCACACGGGACCGTGACGCGCCCCTTGAGATGAGCGGAGAAACGACCATGAAAACGAAAGACCTTATCCTGATCGCCCTCGTTTGTGCGAATATCACGCTGGCGGCCGTGGCCCTCTCGCTGTACGCAGGCAAGTCCGAGCCGGCCGCCGTCGCGGCCACCTCGTCGCGCGCCGGCGACTACGTGATGGTCACCGGTCCCATTACGGCCGGCCGCGAGGGTCTCCTTGTGATCGACGTCGTCGCCCGCCGCGCCAATTTCTATGTGCCGAAGCCCGGCGTAGGCGCCGCCGGCAACAAGTGGGAGGCGACGACCACCCGCAGCCTCGCCCAGGACTTCCAGGCGCCGAGGTAGCCGATCGCCGCCCGCTCGATGCCTGCGTGGCGTGACCACATGACCTGGTCGCTTGAATCCTGCGCGCTCCGCGCGGAGGCGGGAGAACGCCTCGGGCGCGACGATGCGATCGCACTGCTTGCCGCGGCCGAGAAAGACCCCTGGCCGCTCCTGGCGGCTGCCCACCGCGTTCGCCGCCGCTGCCGCGGGCGCACCGTCTATCTCTGTAGCATTGCCGCCGTCAAACTCGGCCGGTGCGGAGAGGATTGTCGCTGGTGCGCACAGAGCGCCCACTGGCCCACCGGCATTCAACCACACGGACTGCTGCCGACCGACGAACTCCTCCGCGCTGCCCAGGATGCCGCCTCAAACGGCGCACGCAACTTCGGCCTCGTCTCAAGCGGCGGCCGCCTGTCCGACGAAGAACTGGACACGGTCCTCGCCGGCGCCCGCGAAATCCGCCGACGCACCGGCCTGGCGGTCTGCGGCAGTTTTGGAGCGCTCTCGCCCGAGCGCGCCCGGCGTCTCGTCGAGGCCGGCATCGTCCGCTATAACCACAACCTCGAGACCTCGGCCCGGCATTTCCCCAACGTCTGCACGACCCACACCTACGAGGACCGCGTCCGCTCGGCCCGCGCTGCCGCCGAGGCCGGCCTGGAACTCTGCTCGGGCGGCCTCTTCGGCATCGGCGAGACCGATGAGGACCGCGCGGACCTCGCCCTGGCGGTCCGCGACCTCGGCGCCGCCGTCGTGCCCCTCAATTTTCTCCACCCGATTCCAGGCACGCCGCTGGCCGGCGCGGAACCGCTCGCGCCCATGAAAATCCTCTCCATCGTCGCCATGTTCCGGCTTGTCCTGCCGGACCGGATCATCAAGTTGGCCGGCGGCAGGGAGCGGAACCTCCGCGACCTCCAGGGCCTCATGTTCATGGCCGGGGCCGATTCGTGCATCGTCGGCGGATACCTGACGACTACCGGCCGCCCTGCCGCCGAGGACCTCGCCATGATCCGCGACCTCGGCCTCGAACCGGCAAGGGCAGGGGCACCTTCGGGGGGGCACGCCGATGCGTGACGGCAGGGCAGCGGTCATCACCGGCCTGGGACTGGTCCTTCCTCAGGGCGTCGGCCTGCGGGCGGCCGATGCGGTCTTTGCCGGCCAAAGCGCCGTCAGGCGACTCGGAGACATTGAAGGCATCCCCGATGCCACCGGCGCCCCCGTGACAGACTTCCGCCCGACCCCGGGAACCGAAGCGGCCGACCGCGCCGTCCAATTCGCCGCAGCAGCCGCCCAGGAAGCGTGGGCGGGCGCAGGAATGGCCGATGGCGGCCCAGACCCGGGCCGGACCGCCGCCGTCATCAGCCTCTCGAAGGGCGGCCTGCTGGGGCTTGTCCGGCTCGCCGAAGATGGCAGCCGCAACGGATGGTCGCCGTGGAAGGTCGCGCCTGACGCCGCCGCCATCGCGGTCGCACGGCGCCTGGGACTGGGCGGGCCGGTTGCCGCGCCGATCACGGCCTGTGCTTCCGGCGGGCATGCGCTCCTCTGGGGCGCGCGGCTGATAGAGCGAGGCGTGGTTGATGCTGCCGTCGTCGGGGCGGCCGAGGCATCGCTTCATCCGCTCATAATCGGATCATACCGGCGGATGGGCGTCCTTGCGGCCGGCGGCGAGGACCCGCCATCGTCCGTCAGGCCGTTCTCGGCCACGCGGCGAGGCTTCGCAATCGGCGAGGGGGCCGGCATCCTCGTCCTTGAGTCCGAGTCGTCCGCGACTCGCCGCGGCGCGCGGCCACTGGCCCGCATCCTCGGCTGGGCGAGCGGGTGCCAGGCCGGGAGCCTCACCAATATGGAACCCGGCGGCGAGACCCTGGCCCGTCTCATCACGGAGGCCCTGCGCCGGGCCGACGTCACGCCGGCGTCACTCGACTACGTCAACGCCCACGGCACGGCCACGGCCGAGAACGACCTGGCGGAGGCGCGGGCCATCCGGGCCGCACTCGACGGAAACGCCGCGCGCGTGTGCGTCTCATCCACCAAGGGGGCGCACGGCCACCTGCTGGGGGCCGCCGCCGCCGTGGAATTGGTTATTACAGTTATGGCCATAAGTCGTGGGGAGGCGCCGCCCACGGCGAACCTGACCGACCCGGACCCGAGGGTGGGCCTCGATTGCACGCCCCTGGCGGTCCGGCGGCGGCACATCGGCCGGGCACTGAAGATCGCCGCCGGTTTCGGCGGCCAGATGGTCGCGGTCGTCCTGGGGGCTACCTGATTTCCGGCCGCTTCAGCCGGTCGAACACGTCGGGAAGGTCCTCGTAGGTCACTTCGTCGCGGAACGACTCCAGTCCCGCGGCCGAGTCCGCGGCCTCGCCGAAGAACCGGCGATAGTTGTCGATCAGGCTCGGCGTCGTGCCTTCGCGCTCGAACCGCAACGCCTGGTCGTACCACTCGCGGCGGGCCCATTGCCACGCGCCGAGCGCCTCGTCAAGCCGTTGCAGGCCTTCCTCGAACGCCCGGCGCGACTCCGCCTCGCGGCCGGGCACCCGCGTCTCGATGCTGCGGCGCAACGCATCATACGCATCCTGCGTCAGTTCTATCGCATGGTACGACACGCTGTGGCAGGCGAGGCTGTACGAGACGGGCTTCGAGAGACCGTGGCCGAGCGTGCCGTACCGGTCGTTCGCCTTGCGTGCACGGTCGTACCACTCGTGGGCGATGAGGAACGTGCTGCGGCCCTCATCCTCCATGACTCGCCGGCGATAATACAGCGCCTCGGCCGAGCGGCCGAGTTTCTCGGAGTACACCCACCCCAGCGCCTCCATGATCTCGGCGCTGTGCGGATTCCGCCGGTTCCCCTCGCGCAGGAACTCGATCGCACGGCGGATCCACTGGTACTTGCGTTCCGGAGACTGCCACTGGACGCTCACGTTCCACGCGAAGTTCCAGGCATGGAACGTCCACATCTCCGGGTAATCGGGCTGGAAGGCGGCGATCTTCGTGACCCGGTCTATGAGGTCGAACTGGACCTTCTTCTGCATGTCGTCTTCGACCTTCATCCAGAGCCAGACGACGTACGGGCCGCGGAACCCGCCGAGGATGAGCGTCACCGCTTCGGTCGGCAGGTCCGCCAGGTCGAGCGACGGGGCGCCCGGCACAATCCGCACCGAGTTGCCGGCGGCCGTGTCGAAGCCGAACTGCGATGCCATCGCCAGGCGCCGGCCTGGCGCCTCGCGCCGGCCAAGAAGCGACTGCCGCATCGGCTCCACCACGCAGTGGCGCAGTGGATGAATCACCACCCCCACGAACACCAGCAGGGCCGCGATTTCGAGGAGCGTCCGCCTCATGCCGCAACCTCACGGGTCTTCAGCAGCAATGTACCAGCAAGGACCAGAACAACACTGCCCACCGCCGCCAATGCGAATCCTGTGCCGATATCCCCATTGGGAATCACCTGTCCCATGATCACACCCTCGCCCGGCAGGAGCCAGACAATCGATGGCAGAGGGACCAGTCCCAGCACTCGGACGGCAAAAAGCCAGTTCAGCGCGACCCAGAGGCACAAGAGCCCGCCGACGCGAGCCAGTCGCTGATACCAGCGAAGACCTCTCTTCAGGAACACGAAGTAGATAATCCCGCCAAGGATCAGAACGGCGAACAGCAGTCCGAAGAACATGACAAAGATTCCCAACTTCATGATGAAGTCACGGCCTCCTGCCAGGACGAAGAATACCAACGTTGCGAGAACACCGACATACCACGTGAGCCGCGTGCTCGCGGCCACACCCGCAGCCGCCAGCACGGTCCCGAAGAGCCAGACCATGAGGATCGCCTTCGCGTAGTTCAGGAGAAACGGCCCGCCGCCGAGGCGCAGGCGGACGCTCTCCGGCACAAGGCCCAGGTAATCCTCATCGGTCAGGCATTGGAGTTGGACGCCGAGGGGGCCTCCATGCCAGAACGTCCGGTCGAGATAGACGATGCTTGGGTGATGGCTCTCGGGGCTGAATTGGAGGGCCTTGCGGCCGCCGTCGGGCCGGACGAAGGCGATCTCTGCTGCCGCCTGGACCAGGGCCGGACTCCATGCGTCGAGCGATGCGCCGATCTCCACGGCCGTGTCGGCATCCGCAAGTTCGTCGGCCGGCACATCTTCGAACCGGAAGTCCGCCACCTGTCGAGGCAGCCTCGACCGGCCCGCCAGGCTCACCCGCTGGCGCTGGCGGGCCGCAATGGCCTCGGGTGCCGACTTGACGATGAACTCCTGGCCCGCGGGGCCTATGATGCGAAGTGACCCCGGACGGGCGCCTATCACGCTGCCGCCTCTCACCGCCAAGAGGTCAACCACAAGGTCGCCTTCGGGCGGCACGTTCAGGACGCCCGGATGCGGATGCGCATCAGGCGCGGCTGCGGGGACCTCCAGTCGCCCCGACGGCGGCAGGTCGAGGTTCAGGAGGCGGATCGGGCATCCCGGCTCGCTTGCGGGTACACGGTTGATGTCGGCGCCGGCAGGCAGGAGCGCGACCGCCACGGGCACGGGCGTTTCGACCGGACCACCCGTTGATTCTACCTCCAGTGCAAGACGGAGCCGGCATCGCCCGGCGGCAACCCACTCGCGCAGCGGCGCATCGCCCAGGCGCCACGTGATACGCATGCCGGTCTCGCCGAGAATCCATTGCGCGCCGCCGGAGGCGGCCCGGCCGGGGCCGAGGTCGAGGCCGATGTCGGGGCCCTGGCCGGCGGTGTAGTAGCGATAGGTGTGCAGAGGCCCGCGGGCCGCAACGGCCTCCAGTGCGTTCAGGTCGGCCGGATGGGCCGCGCGCGGGACGGCTTCCGCCAGACGCTCGCGGGCCAACGACCGGATGGCCGAGGCCCGAATCAGGATGTATATGTACCCGCCGGCGCCGACGGCGGCCAGCATCGCCGCCAGGAGGAGCGACATGCCGAGGGTCTTCCCGGCGACGATCTCGGCCGCCCCCACGGGCTTGGTGACCACGCTTTGAGCGACCTTGGACTCCATCTCGGCGGGGATGGAATAGGTGGCGAAGAAGATGCCCAGGATGATCGCCAGGACCTCCATGACGAGGAGGCTTGTTGCGAACGCCGCGGGGATGGCCTCGAAGACGGGATCGAACCGCGGCGATGACAGGTCCGCGAGGACCAGCACGATGATTGCCGGCGGCACGAGGACCCAGAGCCGCATCCGCATCCCCTGGCGGAACATGACCAGGGCGATTGCCCATAGGCGGGACCAGGGCCACCAGGACCGCCGGGCGCCGCTTGATGATGCAGACTTGTAGGCTTCTTTATCCATTGCCGTCGGCCGGGGCATGGGGGGCGGAGCCGCCGCCGGGTCCGCTCGCCTCGTCCGGGCGCCCCGCCCGGCGGAGTTCCCGGGCCTCGGCATCGGCGCGCACCACGCGCAGGAAGAGGTCTTCGAGGGTCGTCGTCGGATGCTCGGCCGAGAGGACCCCGGCGCCGGCCTTCCGGACAGCGGCCAGGATCGCCTCGCGGGCCTCGGCCGTCACGCCGGTGGCCTGCAACTGGAAAACGTCGCGCACCAGGAGCAGGTCCCGGACACGGCCGATCTCCTTCAGTCTCCCCAGCGCCAGGATGCCGATCCGGTCGCAGACGTCCTGCACGTCGGCCAGCAGGTGCGACGAGAGGAGAAGCGTCTTGCCTTGGGCCTTCAAGTGCAGGATCAGGTCCTTCATCTCGCGGGTGCCGATAGGGTCGAGGCCGGAAGTCGGCTCATCCAGGAAGAGCAACTCCGGGTCATTCACCAGGGCCTGGGCAAGGCCGATACGGCGGCTCATGCCCTTGGAGTATTCGCGGAGTTGGCGGGCGCGGGCCCGGAGGTCGAGGCCGACGAGGTCCAGGAGTTCACCCGTGCGGCGCCGGCGTTCGCGGCGGCCGAGGCCGAACAGGCGGCCGTAGAAATCGACCGTCTCTTCGCCCGTCAGAAAACGGTGGAGGTACGATTCCTCGGGCAGGTATCCGATACGCTGGTTGACGGCGGGTCTGCCCGGCGGCTGGCCCAGGACGCGCGCCGTGCCGGCGCTCGGAAAGATCAGGCCCAGGAGGAGTTTGATCGTGGTGCTCTTGCCGGAGCCGTTCGGCCCGAGGAGGCCGAATATCTCGCCTCGCTCCAGCACAAGATCGAGGCCGACGAGGGCGTGCACCTTCCGGCGGCCCCAGAAATCCCGATAGACCTTCGTCAGACCCTCTGTGACGACGGGATGCTGTTCCACCATACGAGGCCCCGGCTGGAAGCCCTCGGGGGCCCCTGCCGCCGACAAGAACGCCGGAGCAGGGGGCTAGCGGGCGCCGAACCGCGCCTTGCGCAGGGTCTGCCGG
>CAYGWP010000423.1:0-4943 GCA_964353455.1 uncultured Anaerolineales bacterium | reverse complement strand
CCCGCCGCCGCGCGACTTCGCCGCAGCCGTCCGACGCCACGCAGGCCGGGGCAGCGCCCCGGCATCCGTTCCGCGAGAGGCCATCCGCATCATCGCCGAGGTCAAACACCGGTCGCCGTCGGCCGGCATCATCATCGAGCCGTTCGTCCCCGTCGATATCGCCCGCCAGTACGCCGACGCCGGGGCGGATGCCATCAGTTGCCTGACGGACCGCGAGTTCTTCGGCGGCTCCATCGACCACCTGCGCGCGGTCCGGGCTGCGGTCCGCGTGCCGCTTCTCAGGAAGGATTTTCTGATCGCCCCCATTCAAATCTACGAGGCCCGCGCCGCCGGGGCTGATGCGGTCCTGCTCATCGCCGAGGCGCTCGAATCGTCTGCAATGGCCGACCTTGCCGCCCTGGCCGCAGACCTGTGGATGACAGTCCTGGCCGAGGCACACAGCGAACCCGCCGTCGCGAAGGCCATCGCGTGCGGCGCGGCGTGCGTGGGCATCAACAACCGCGACCTCACCACCTTCAAGGTTGACCTGGCGACGACCGAGCGACTGGCGCCGATCGTCCGGCGGGCGGGGCGTGTCCTCGTCGCCGAGAGCGGCGTCAAGACCGCGGCTGATGTCCGCCGACTTCTCGTGGCAGGCTGCGATGCGATACTTGTCGGCGAAGGGCTCCTCAAATCCGGCCGCATCGCCGAACGACTTGCGGAACTCAAGAATGCATAATTATGAGCGGACACACATGCGTTTGAACCGATTTTCCATCTCGGCGATTCTTCTCGCAGGGATGCTCGGCGCCGCTGCCGCCGCCGCGGCGACGAACGCCAACCCCGCCTTCACCGTTGACTGCGACTTCCCCGGCGGCAACATCGTCGTCGAGAAGGTCGAGGGCGACGACGTTTACGTCCGCCAGGACCTCCGCGACACCGAAGGCAACTGGTTCTATTGGAACTTCCGCGTCCGCGGCGCGGCCGGCCGGACGCTGACATTCCATTTCACCAAGGGCGATGTGTTCACGCGGCAGGGGCCGTCCTGTTCGCTCGACGGCGGCCCCACGTGGCAGTGGCTCGGAATGCCGAAGGCGACGCCGGCTAAGCCGGCCGCGCCCGCTGCCGACCCGGCGACCTCGCCTGCGCCGAAGCCGGCCGGGCCGAAGCCGTCAAGCGGTCCGGTGTTCACCTTCACCTTTCCCGCCGGGGCCGAGGACGCCCGCTTCGCCCTCTCGATTCCGTACCAGGAATCGAACCTGCGGGAGTTCCTCGCGCGGTACGAGAGCCGCACGGGACCCCGCGCGGGCGTACTCTGCCGGACACGCAAGGGACGCCAGGCAGAGGTCCTCTACCTCGGTAGCCTGGACGCGCGGCCGGATTACCGCGTGGCCTTCACCTGCCGCCACCACGCCTGCGAGAGCGTCGCAAGTTACGTTCTTGAGGGGATCATGGCGTCCGCCCTGGCGGATGACGGCCTGGGGCAGTGGTTCCGCCGCCGCGTCGCTATCATCGCCGTCCCCTTCATGGACAAGGACGGTGTGGAATTGGGCGACCAGGGGAAGAATCGCAGGCCGCACGACCACAATCGCGATTACGCCGACGACAGCATCTACCCGGAGGTTGCCGCAGTCAAGAAGTTGCTGCCCGAGTGGTCCGCCGGGCGCCTCGACGTGGCCATCGACCTCCATTGCCCTAGCCGCCTGGATGACTTCATACATTTTGTGGGCGGCCCGGAGGCCGACTTCTGGAACCGCACCCTTCTCCTCTGCCGCATCCTTGAGGAAGGCCAGCAGGGGCCGCTCAGGTACGCGATGGCCGACAACATCCCCTTCGGCCAGGGCTGGAACAAGGGCACCGGCACGCTCATGAGTTTCGGCCGCTGGGCCCGGACGCTGCCCGGCATTTCCATCGCCACGAGCATCGAGTTCCCTTACGCCCAGGCCAAGAAGGCCCCCGTGACGGCCGATGGGGCCCGTGCCTTCGGCCGCGATGTGGCCGTCGCCCTGCGCAAGTATCTCGAGCAGGATCTGCCGCGCAAGTAGGCCGGGGCGAGCCCCGGCTTTCTCGAATCACGCTTGCATAGGGCTTAACATGCGTCGTTACATCCGCAACTACGTGCCGGGCGGAACGTTTTTCTTCACCGTGGTCACCTATGAGCGGCGCCGTTTCCTGACGGACCCGCTCGCGCGGCAGTCGCTGCGCGAGGCGCTCAGGCACGTGCGGGGGAAATGGCCTTTCGAGGTAGTCGCCATCGTTGTCCTGCCGGATCATTTCCACACGGTGTGGACGATGCCGCAAGGCGATGCGGACTACTCGCTCCGGATGCAGAAGATTAAAGAAGTGTTCACCAAAAAATACCTGTCCTCCGGGGGCCTCGCCGCCATGCCGACGGCTTCCGAGGCGGACCATGGCCAGTGGGGCGTGTGGCAGCCACGGTTTTGGGAGCACACCGTGCGAAGCCACGACGACCTCAAGGGCTGTGCGGACTACGTGCACTGGAATCCGCTGAAACACGGCTTGGTGCGGCGAGTCATCGACTATCCCTGGTCGTCGTTTCACCGGTATGTAAGGCTTGGCGAATATGCCGGTGATTGGGGCGCGTACGACCCGTGCCCCGAAATCGAAATGCCGGAGTAGTCACGTAGGCCGGGGCGCGCCCCGGCCTACATAGAAGGCGCACGTGCAACTATGCTCCGCGCCTGGACATCGAGAATGTCCCCATGAGCATGTTGTTTCACGAAAGCCGGGGCGCGCCCCGGCCTACATAAGGAAGCGCATTGATGAAACGCCGTGAATTGCTGAAATGCCTGGCCGCCGGCGGCGCGGCCGCATGGTTGGGTCTAGCACGCGGGCTCGGCGCCGCCGAGTCCGCCGGCGCAAAGAAGCCCGCACTCTCGTTCGGCATCATCGCCGATGTCCAGTACCAGGACATCCCGCCGCAGGGCAAGCGGTCGTACCGGGAGTCGCTTAAGAAACTCGAGCAGTGCGTCGAGGAATTCAAGGGCCTGAAGCCGGACTTCATCATCCAACTCGGGGACCTCATCAACGGCGGATTCGCAAGTTTCGATGCCGTGCTGCCCATCTGCGCGAAACTCCCCGCGACGCTCTACCACGTCATCGGCAACCACGACCTGGAGGTCGAGCCGGAGAATAAGACCAAGGTCATCGCGCGGCTGGGCCTGGATAAACTCGGTGAAGGGAAGGGCTGGTACGATTTTGCCCGGCCCGGCTGGCGGTTCGTGGTCCTGAACGGCAAGGACATCAGCCCGGCCGCGCCGCGGCAACTGGAGTGGCTGAAGAAGACCCTCGCCTCGGCCGCCGCCGCGGGCGAGAAGGCGATAGTCTTCTGCCACTTCCCGGTCCTGCCCGCGGGCAACCTCACGCTCCGGAACGCCGCCGAAGTGATCGCCGCCCTCGACTCAAGCAAGTGCGTGGCGGCCTATATATGTGGACACGCCCACAGCGGCAACTACGTCCAGGCCGGCGGCATACATTACCTGACCGTCAAGGGCATGGTCGAGAACGACCCGACGGCCTTCGCCCTGATGGAAATCCTCCCCGACTCCCTCCGCGAGACCGGCTTCGGCCGCGAGCCCAGCCGCACCCTGAAGTTCAGCGCCTGATCCCATTACGTAGGCCGGGGCGCGCCCCGGCCTTCCGTCGAGAACCGTCCGACGGGCCACGGCATGCTCACGCCAAGCCGCAAAGGCGCGGAAAGAGAAGATGAAGACCATGCTTTCGGCTGCTCTTTCCTCTTACCCATAGCGCCCTTGCGGCTTTGCGTGAGCCTTGCCGTACCACTTTGAACCTTGAACCTTGAACTTTGAACTGCCTTAGTCTGTCCGCATCCTGCTAGATGCTGGGATGGCGTCGGATTGTATTGACAAAGGCCGATGCCGTTAGATATACTTGCGGCAGAAGTAGATATTCGCGGCCCTGGCAGATCGATAGCGGCGCGCTGCACGGACAGGGAACGGAAGTTCCGCATCTTATGCGGGCCCGTCTAACACTACAGCGCCACTTAGGCCTTAGCGCGGTGGGTCTCCGTACCCACCGCGCGACGATACCGCGTCGGCACGGTCGAAAACACGGTTTGCGCGGCGGGTGCGGAGACCCGCCGCGCTAAGTGGCGCTGTAGTGCTAATTATTGTTAGGTTTCTTCAATGAAAGGGGCTAGCGTTATGAACAGAATGACATCAATTCTTCTCTCGGCGGTTCTTTGTCTAGGCTCGATCGCTTTCGTAGGCGGATGCGGCAAGAATCAGCCCCCCGCTTCTTCCTCCGTTGTTATCCTCGTCTCAAAGGAGCAAATGGACGTCATACGGTCGCTTCCCAGAGACCTCGCGTGTTTCACCCCGGCGAAGAATCCCATCAAGTCCATGGAAGGGATCAATGACGAAGAATTCGCCTCATGGGTCGGAGCAGACTTCCCGCAGCGCAAACTCATGGCAGCATTCGGACGGAAGGATACGGTTGTCGGTCTCCGCATGATGGGAACTGGCGGCTTCAGTTTCGACGAGGACCCCAAACTGCGCCTCTTCATCACGCTGGAATCATTCGCTGACGACATCATAAAAGGCGGCGGCATGAGGATTGTTTTCAAAGAAAAATGACATCACCCCAAGCGGATGATTGATGCGTAGGGCGTGCCGACGTGGCCGTTGCCGTGGCACTTTGAGTGCCGAAGGCACGATAGACAATAGCCCATGGCGTGCCTGTCCGGCGTAGCCTCGGCGAAGCCGGAAGCCGTGGGTAAACGAGAGGTCCGGTGCCTTGTTTTTCCTTGTGTGTGTGAGCCCCGCAAGGGGCGATAGAAACTTTTGTAACCGTTCACGGCCCGGCGGGTAAAAGGGAGGGTGTGGGTTGATGGGCGAAGTGGGCCAAGAGGGTCTGATGAAGGTAGTCGAAGACGCTGCGGCCCTGCTGGGCGCAGGTGGCGGTGGCTGTCCAGATGCGTTCGC
>CAYGWP010000422.1:0-11174 GCA_964353455.1 uncultured Anaerolineales bacterium | reverse complement strand
GGGCGTGCAAATTGCCGAGAAGCCGCACAGCCGAGGGCGGCTGTGCCACACAAAAGGCGCCAGACCCCCAATAGGCATTTCATGCGCGGCCTTAAACTGACGTACAAACTGGCGCTCTTGGTGCTGGCGGCGGCCCTCGTGGAAGGGTGCCTGACGGCGTGGCTGACGTTTGCCGCGCCCGGCGGCGAGGCCGGCCGCATCTTCTTCCTGGTCGGCGATGCGCTGGGCGTGGTCCTGACGATCGCGGCCGGCCTTGTGTTCGTCCGGCACATCACGCGGCCGCTCGGTCAGTTGTCGGATGTCTCGCGGCGGATCGGTCAGGGGCACCTCGATTCCGAGATCGGCGTGCGCGGCGGCGACGAGGTCGGCCAACTGGCCGACGCCTTCCGCGAGATGCAGATGCGCCTCCGCCAGTTGCACGAGCAACTGGAGCGCCGCGTCGAGGAGCGGACGCAAGAACTCCGCGAGACGACCGACTTCCTGCATTCAGTCCTCGACTCGTCAACCGAGTACGCCATCATCGCCACCGACATGGACTGGCGGGTTCTGACGTTCAATGAGGGGGCGCGCCGCATGTTCGGCTGCGAGCCGGAAGAGGTCCTCGGCCGGCCGTTCCAGCGGTTCGTTCCGCCCGAGGAGGTCGAACAGGCCACGGGCCTTGAAACGCAGCGGGCCCTGAGGATCCACGGACGCCATGAGGGCGAGGGCAGCCGCGTCCGCAAAAGCGGCGACCGGTTCCCCGTGCGGACCGTCACGACCGTCCGCAGCGACCCGCGGGGGCAGGCCATCGGCTATACGATCATCTGCCGCGACATCACCCAGCGGAAGGTCCTCGAACAGCGCCTCCGCGAGTACACCGACAACCTGGAGCGTGCGGTGGCCGAAAAGACAGCCGAACTCCGCGAACTCAACGATGAACTGGTCCGCGCGAACCAACTCAAGGGCCAGTTCCTGGCGAACATGAGCCACGAGTTGCGGACGCCCCTGAACGCCATCATGGGTTTCGCGGAGGCGATCCGCGACGGCGTGGCCGGGCCGCCGACGCCCGAGCAGCGAGAGTTCGCAGAGGACATATACCGTGCCGGGCGGCAACTCCTGGGCATGATCAACGATATCCTCGACCTTGCGAAGGTCGAGGCAGGGGCGATGGAACTCACGCTGGAACCGTGCGACCTCGGGGCGCTCGTGGATGAAGTGATGCGCGTGGGGCGGGGCCTGGCGCGGCGAAAGGGCGTCGAACTCAGGACCGACATCGTCCCGCGCCCCCTGGAACTTACGGCCGACCCGCTCAAACTCAAGCAGGTCCTGTATAATCTGCTCTCGAACGCCATCAAGTTCACCGGCTCGGGCGGGCGCATCACGGTCGAGGCCCGCCTCAGCCGCGAGGCCGTGGTCATCCACGTGGCCGATACGGGCATCGGCATGACCCCGGAAGACCTGGTGACGATCTTCGAGGAGTTCCGCCAGGTGGATTCGTCGCTGACGAGAAAGCACGAGGGCACCGGCCTGGGCCTGGCGCTCACGAAGCGGCTGGTGGAACTGCACGGCGGCGAGATCACGGCCGAGAGCGAACTGGGGAAAGGCTCCACCTTCACCGTTACGCTCCTGAGGGACCTTGTGCCTAGCCGCAGCGAGCAGCCTTGAGGCCGATTGGAAGGAAACATGCCCGACAAAACGCAGGCCGTCGGCGGGAAAATCCTGGTGGTCGATGACTATCCCGCCAACGTCAAACTCCTTGAGCGGAACCTCCAGGCCGCAGGCTACGAGACCGTGGCCGCCTGCGACGGCGAGGAGGCCCTGCGCACCGTCGAGGCCGAACGCCCCGACCTCATCCTGCTGGACATCATGCTCCCGAAGATCGACGGCTTCGAGGTCTGCCGCCGCCTCCGGGCAAATGAGGCCACCGCCGTCATCCCTATCATCATGGTGACGGCCCTGAAGGAGACCGAGGACCGGATCCGCGGCCTCGAGGCGGGGGCCGACGATTTTCTGTCAAAGCCGTTCGACCGCGGCGAACTGCTGGCCCGCGTCAAGAGCCTCCTCCAGATAAAGTACTACCGCTCGATGCTGGCCGAGCGCGAAAAGTTCCACGCCGTTATCCAGGACCTCTCGCACGGCATCGTCATCACCGACGGCCAGTGGCGGGTGCAGACCGTCAGCCGCCGCGCGGCAGAACTCCTCGGCTTGGGCAGCGAGCAGTCGGTCGCGGGCAAGGACCTTGCCGAAATCCTCAAGGGGTTCCAGGTGGAGCCGTCGCTGGACGCCCTGCGGCAGTCGCTGACGCGGTCGGTCACGATCGACCTGGCGAAGGAAGATGCGGGGCCGCCGCGGTACTTGGCGGGCCGCTACACCCGCATCGAAGGTCCTCGGGGGGAACTCTATAACGCGGCCCTCGTGTTCCGCGACGTGACGGAGATGCGGCAAAAGGAAAAACTGAAGCGCGACTTCCTGGTCCTTGTGACCCACAAACTCAAGACGCCCCTGACGATCTTCAGCGGGTACCTGAACCTCATCGACCGCGGCAAGTACGGCCCCGTGCCGCCGGCCATGGGCGAGGCGATCCGGATTTCCCTCTCGAAGGTCCAGGAACTCTCGGAGTTGATCGAGAAGGTGCTGGCGTACGCCGGGCTGACGGCGACGGAACTGGAGCGGGCGGGCCAGTTGGTGTCGCTCGTGGACCTGTCGGGCCGCATCCGCGAGCGGGTCGGCCGCAGGTATCCTGGGCGGACGATCCAGTGGGTCATCGCGCTGCCGCCCGGCCTGCCGCGAGCAAGGGCGCCCGAGGAACTTCTGTCGATCGTCGTGGACAACCTGGCGGACAACGCCGCCAAGTTCGTCCGCCGCAGCGATATCCGCATCGAGATCTCTGCCAAGGAGATTGAAGACCGCCAACTCGAGGTCTCTGTGCGCGACAACGGCCCCGGCATCAGCCCACAGGACCATGACCAGGTCTTCGTGGATTTCTCGCAACTGGAAGAATCGTTCACGGGGAACGTGACGGGCATGGGCCTTGGGCTCTCGACGGCCAAACGCCTGGTGGAATCGTGGGGCGGGCAGGTCAACTTCGAGTCAACGCCCGGCGAAGGCGCACGGTTCTTCTTCACGGTGCCGTCGGAATTCTCCCCCGCGCGCGAAGTGCCTGAACGGCGCGGCGCCTGACGTGGTTTGACATTGCATATTTGCGCGAAGTCGAAGTGACGAGCACGCGTGTTTAGCCGCGAGTCGAAGACGAGCGCGTGTTTGGCTCCGGGGGCGGAATCACCTTCTCAAGCACGACTTCCGCGTCCTCCCTGAACACGCGGTCGATGATCCCGGCGTCGGTGAAGCCCGCCGGAACGGCAGCCTCGGCGTCGAGGTGCTGGGCGATGAATGCATCGCCGCCCTCGGCCGCCCTCCGGAACCTCAGTTGCAACCGCTCGCCGTTCATATCGACCGTCATCCGCACGGGCGATGTGCCGCCCCGTTGGACCGCCCATTGCCCCGCCGCATCCGCAAGCGCCACGAGCCCGGCCCGCAGGGCCTCGATCTGCTGGACGCTTAAATCGGTGTGGCAGTAGAGGCACGTGGCCAGAGTGTTGATCACCTTCAGGTCGGCCAGCGATGCCGTCAACTCGATCTGCCGCGTGAAGCGTCCGCAGGAAGCCAGCGCATCGCGGCACTGGTCAAGGCAGGCCTTCAGCCGCGCCACGAGGCCATCGGGCGTAAACGGCTTGGTCACGTAGTCGTCGGCCCCGGTCTCGTAGCCATGACGGCGGTCCGCAGCGCGGTCCAGCGCCGTCAGCATCACAATGGGGATCGTCCGCGTGGCCCGCGATGTCTTCAGTTGCCGGCAGAGTTCCAGGCCGCTGAGGCCGGGCAGCATTAGGTCCAGCAGGATGGCATCGGGGGTGCGCGCCGCCAGGTGCGCGAGGGCCTGCTCGGCGTCGCCCGCCTGCTCCGGCTCGAAGCCGTAGGCCGACAGGACCTCCGCGAGGAGGTTGTTCATATCCGGCTCATCTTCAACGATGAGCACGCGGGGTCGTTTCTCGTCGGCCATGCTCGCTGCCCGCCTATATCGTATTCCGACTAAGATACGCCGCCACCGCCCGCTCGGCAATGCTTTTTGACGGCTTGTCGCTGGTGGACTGTAATGTCCGGTTCGGGGTGGATAGAAATGTCCGCTTTCCGACGGGGCGGGGGCCTAATTTCCCTGACGCTCTCTGGATGTACGGGCTCGGGCCAGGCGGGTCAAGATGAGGTCGGGCAGGAGGCGACCGGCGATGGATGCAAGCGATGCGGCGAGCAAACTCGTGAATGTGCGCCGCGCGGACGGCGGCGGGGCCGCGGCCGGAGCGGCCGTTGCCGGGCGGCGAACGCCCATGACCATCCGCGTCAGCATCAGTCCCGCGCCGGCGGCCAGCGTCGCCACGAGGACCGGGTGCTTCTTCGCCAGGCGCACCGGGGAGCACGACCGGCGGAGGTCGGCGGCCGCGCCGCCGAGTTCCCCCAGACAACCGTCAAGGTGGGCCTTGGCCAGGTAGTCGAGTTCCGCGGGTGACAGGTCGGCGAGGTTTGGGGGAGCGCTTTCCATGCGTCACTGCCTCTCGCCGCGCCGCTGCGCCAAAAGGACAACGGCGAACATTGCCAGTATGATTCCGCCGACGATGATCCGCCCGATGCCCGGCGCCTTCTCCCCGACATGGCTGTCGATGAGTTCGGCCGCGCCCCCGGCCAGGAACACCAGGCCCACGACCGAGAAGGCCACCCAGGTCGCCGCGGCGACCGTCGAGCGCAGGCTCCGCTGAAGGCGCTGCTCCGCATCGGCCGCGACAAGGGACGCGTAGCACCGCAGGGCGTCCATCGCGTGAGCGATAGCGCGGCGGAAGTGCTCAACCAACCCCGAACGCTCGTCTCCGGTATCCGGCGTCGTCAAGGCTGACCGTCCTCTTCGCGCGGCGGGTCTCCGCACCCGCCGCGCAAGGGGCGCCGTCGCGTGTAGCGCGGTGGGTACGGAGACCCACCGCGCAATGGCTTCAATTTTGGGGCCTGGAGGCTGCTACCCGCGGTTGCGGGCGATCAGCAGGCCGAGGACGAAGCCGATGCTGGCCGACACGCCGGCAACAACGCCGATGGCCGCCGCCGGATGCTCCTCCGCCCATTCCTTGCTGCCGGTGATCGCGCGGTCCCTCACCGACTTGCACAACTCCCCGAGTTCCTTGCTCAGGACGTCGATGCGCTTGCGAAGTTCCTGGGTCTCCGTACTCGTTGCCGTCTGCGACATAGCAAGTCCTCCTCGCTGTCAGGTGAGTTGCTCATCGGAATCACCGGCTCGAGCCATCGCCCTGCCGTCCACATGCGACTATTATATCAGGCGCACCCGAATGAAGGGCGCCTATTTTAAATTCGTACGTACTGTGTCGTCAGTTACGGGTGGCACGGCCACGCTTTGCCTTTGCGTGGCCGTGGCTGCCCGCGTGCGACCCCACGGCCACGCAACAGCGTGGCCGTGCCACCCACCGAAAGTGACGCGGCACTCAAATTCGTACGCGGCAACTTGACCTGGCCGTCGAACGGTGTATAGTAACTGCCATGAGTCAGGAAGGCTTGGCTAGAAAATCCCCGCGGAGGAACCCGGCGCGGCAGGCGGCGAGTAGCCGGTCCGCGCGCACCTGGCGCCGGTTCCACTATTATTTTGCGCGGGGGGCCCGGGCCTTGCTTTAGAGTGGCCGCGACTTGTACTCTAAGCCCCGGGCCGTGTGGTCCGGGGCTTTCTTTTTCGGCACAAGGAGGTCGGCGATGATCGTCGTCATGAAACCCGGAGCAAGCCAGGAGCAGGTTCAGCACATGATCCGGCGGATAAGAGATGTGGGTCTCGCGCCGCACGTCATCGAAGCGACGGGGCGCACGGTCATCGCGTGCGTTGGCGACGACCGGTTCAAGGCGCCCGAGCAATTCGCCGTCGGCGCCGGCGTTGACAAGGTCATCCCGATCCTGGCCCGCTACAAGATCGCCTCGCGCGAGGTCAAGCCCGAGCCGACGGTCATCCCCCTCGGGCCGGGGAGCCTGGGCGGGCCGCGCATCGGCCTGATTGCGGGGCCTTGCGCGGTCGAGGGCCGCGAGATGCTCTTGGAAACCGCCCACGCCGTGAAGGAGGCCGGCGCAATCGCCCTGCGAGGCGGGGCCTTCAAGCCGCGCACCGACCCTTACTCGTTCCAGGGCTTGGCGGAGAAAGGGCTGGAGTTCCTGGCCGAGGCCCGCGAGGCGACCGGCCTGGCCGTCGTGACCGAGGTGATGGCCCCCGAGCAGGTGCCGCTGGTGGCCCGGTACGCCGATGTCCTCCAGATCGGCGCGCGGAACATGCAGAACTTCGTCCTCCTCTCGGCGGCCGGCCGGTCCAACAAGCCGGTCCTCCTTAAGCGCGGCCTGAGCGCCGATTTCGATGAGTTCCTCCTTGCGGCCGAGTACATCCTTTCGGAGGGGAACCCGAACGTCATCCTGTGCGAGCGCGGAATCCGGACGTTCGAGCAGTACACGCGGTTCACGTTCCCCATAGCGGTGGTGCCGGCGCTGAAACAGGCCACGCACCTGCCGGTCATCTGCGACCCGAGCCACGCCACCGGCCGGGCCGACCTCGTCGAGCCCGTCAGCCGGGCGGCCATCGCGGCGGGGGCCGACGGGCTTATCATCGAGGTCCATCCCGATCCGGAATCGGCGAGGATCGACGGCGCCCAGTCGCTCGACATCGCCGCGCTGCGGCGCCTCGTGGAGTCCTGCCGCAAGGTTGCCGAGGCCGTCGGGCGAACGCTGTAGAAGGGCACGCATGATCCCGATCGACTACCACCTGCACTCGACCCACAGCATCGACGGCGAGGCCGACATGCCCGAGATGTGCGAGGCGGCCATCGCCTGCGGCCTGACGGAGATATGCTTTACCGAGCATGTCGATTTCGACCGCACCGATCCCGGGTACGGCCACCTCAACTGGGAGGCGTACAACGGATCGATTTCCGAGGTCCGAGCGCAGCACGCGGGGCGGCTCGTCATCCGGACGGGTCTTGAGTTCGACTTCCGGCGGGCCTATGGCGCGGAGGTCGGCGAGGTCCTTGCCGCGATGCCGTGCGACCTCCGCATCGGGTCGGTCCACTCGGCGGGGGGCCATCTGCTTTTTGGCCTGCACAGGGAGCCGCCGGACCGGCTCGACGTTCGGTCGCTTCAGAAAGAGTACTTCGCCGAGGTCGAGGCCCTGGTCGCCTCGGGCTGGTGCCATTCCCTCGGCCATTTCGACTACCTCTACAAGCAGTTGCCGGCCGTCTTCGGGCCGCATCGGGACGCATGGTACTGGGAGCGGGTCGAGCGGATCCTCTCGCAGTGCGTTGCGGGCGGCGTTGCCCTGGAACTCAACACGCATCACGTGCTGGACCGTGGCCTGGCGATGGCGGCTGATGTGGCGATTCTTCGGCGGTACCGGGCGGTGGGCGGGCGCCTGCTTACGGTCGGCTCCGACGCCCATCGCCGGGGCGACGTCGCCCATGCGTTCGCCGAGGCCGAGCGATGCCTCCGCGACGCAGGCTTCGATGCCGTGACCGGCTTTGAGCGCGGCCGTCCGTACGCCGTTGCCCTGGCCTGATGCCCGGCGTATAATCCTCCACAGTCAGCCCCCGGTGAACACACCGGCCATACGGCCCGAATGGGGGGCGCTGTTAAAGGCGAGGGCTTCGATCCACGAACAAGGAGCACAGCATGAGCAAGACCGACGACAATCTTCAGGCGGCGTTCGCGGGGGAGAGCCAGGCCAACCGCAAGTACCTGGCGTTCGCAAAGGCGGCGGACCAAGAGGGGTTCGCGCAGGTGGCGCGGCTGTTCCGGGCGGCCGCCGAGGCCGAGACCGTCCACGCCCACAATCACCTCAAGTCGATGGGCGGCATCGGCAAGACAGCGGACAACCTGAAGGCCGCCATCGACGGCGAGACCTTCGAGTTCAAGAGCATGTACCCGAAGTTCATCACCCAGGCCGAGAAGGACAAGAACGGCAAGGCCGGCATGTCGTTCCGGTACGCCAACCGCGTCGAGGAAATCCACGCCGGGCTGTATCAGAAGGCTGCCGACGGCGTCGCCAAGGGACAGGACCTTTCCCAGGCGGCGATCTGGGTCTGCCAGACCTGCGGCAACACGGTCGAGGGCGAGCCGCCGGCGTCGTGCCCGGTCTGCGGATCGGCCAGAGACCGGTTCAAGCGAATCGACTAGCCCGCGTGGTGCCGGTTGTCCCCCTCACCCCCGACCCCTCTCCCGCCAGGGGAGAGGGGAGAATGAATGGCGATGACGTCGAGTTCCGCACACTCGGCGGGCGTGCCGAGGACCTCGGCCACGCTGGGCCGCGTGCGGCCGCCATCGCCGCTGACGAGTTCCTTGATGTAGGTTCCCGCCTGCGCGCGGACCGAGAGTTCAAGCGTGCGCGCAAGAATGCGGCGCCAGTCGAGCGAGATGATCCGCCGCGGGCGCACAAGGTCCGCCCGACGCCTGAGGACGCGTGACGGCGTCCCCTGGTGGATGATGCCCACAAGGTCCGCCAGGTGCGCCAGGTGCACATCGTCCACATCCGCCGCCAGGCGCACGAGCGCGCGGTACGATTTCTCCGGGTGCAACTCCTTCAGGCGCGCGACCTCCGCGCGGCTGCACCGCGCGAGGCCCAGGACCTCGACCTTGCCGGACCTGTTGATCTCGCCGGCCAACGCCGGCCAGTCCACATGCCGGATGCGCGGCCGAATCACCTCGACGACGAACGGCCGCTCGCCCAGGCACCGGACGTCCACGTCCTCGCGGCCGCAGCCGTGAAAGAGGTGGTCCTCGCCGCCGGCGGCGAGGCAGATGGGGTCGCCAATGAGTTGCTGGACGCTGGTCGGCCACCTGCGCCAGCGGCACTGCGGGATGCCGCGCGCGAGTTTGCGATACCTTCCGCCGGCAAAGAGCGGCTCGATGCCGGCCGTGACGGCGCCGGCCGCGTGGTCGGCGATGACGATGACGTCGGGGGAAGAAAGGTCCGGCGTGGCGCCGAGCCTCTCGCACAGCCGCGTGCCGAGGAGGCGGTTGAAGGCCTGCTTGTAGGGTTCCGCCATGTCTGCGCCGGCCAGTTGCCAGAGGGCCTGTTCGCGCTCGGTGATTCGCGGGTCGGTGTGTGAGGCAACGGCCAGCGTGTGGAACTGCCACCCGGCGAGGGCTTTCATGGCACGGTCGGCCCAGGAATCGGCCGCCGCGAAGAGTCCGCCGCACAGGCCGCACGTCTCCGGCGGCGGACCGGCGGCGAGCGCGCATCGGATGGTGCGGCCGCGATGGTCGTTGGTCATCCCTGTATCGACGGCCGCCAGCAGCCGCCCCAGGCAATGGTCGCATAGTGGGCAGGCCCGAAGTGCCCCGCGGACCCGCTCGCGAACGTCGAGACGGGTCACAACTTCCTCGAGCCGCATATTCCGCCATGCGCGTTCGGCCATATCGGGCGTACTACCTACGGGCGGCAGCCCCGCATTGTCAGAACGTCAGTGCGGTGATATGATAACAGCGCTGCCCAGGGTTTTGCCGAAGAAAGTGCCATGGTGGATCCACAACCAAGCCAGGCCGGACAGATCGAGATGCCGCGCGAGGAGGTCTATCGCGATTGGCTCGGCCTGAAGACGCCCAATCCATCCTATTACGGGCTGCTGGGCCTGCCGGAACTCGAGACCGACCAAACGGTCATCCTCCATGCCGGGCGGCGGGTCAAACGCAAACTCCGCGCCTACCAGATCGGGCCGTACCGGAAGCAGGCCCTCGAAATGCTGGGCGAGGTCGGCCAGTGCATCTCGGTCCTTACGAACGCCGAGAGGAAACGCGACTACGACCTGGAACTCCTGAATCGCTGGCGGGGCGTCATTGATGAACTCTACCAGGCACACTGCGCAGGACTGATCCACGATGTTGGGGTCCTCGAGACGTGGCTGAAGGCGTGCGTGGGGCGCGGCATGCCGGTGGCGCGGCTGCTGCCGTGGATCGTACGGCGCCTCGGCCGCCGCTTGAAGGATTGGCCTCCCCACGGCGCCCACAAGGTCGGCCTGCCGATCAACATGTGGATCTATCGAGACGCCGTGGTCCTCGGCCAGTGCCTGAGCGTGGGCACGCTGGGGCGCCGGGTCGAGGCCGTCAAGAACGTCCAGAAGGCGCTCGGCATCTCCGAGGGCCTGGCCCGCCTCGTGGCCGAGGAAGTGACCGGTAGCGTCCATCTCTTTGCCCACGGGCGATTCGTGTCGCAGGCCAAGCGCGACCCCGAGTTGTTCCTGGTGCGCCTGGGCCGCCGCGTCCGCCGCTACGGCGGGCACCTGGGCCGCCACGGCCGGGCACTCACGGCCGTGGCGATGATCCTGGGGATGCCCGGCCACGATATAAGGGGGGCCTTCGACCGCTTGGCGGAACGTGAGGGTGACCTGACGCCCCGCGAAAGGGCCGTCCTGAAGGCCAAGAAAGGCTGGCGGCGGGTACGACAGGTTACGCGCCTGGTCCTACTCAGCCCGCAGGTCGTTGTCATCAGCCTGGCGGTGCTGGTAGGCGTAACGGCCCTGGTACTGGCGGCCTTGGTGGTAGGCGGCGTGTGGCAGCCGTGGAAAGGGTCGCTTGCGCCTGCCGCTCCGGCGGTCGCCCCGGCGACCGAAGTGGCGTCGCCGCCGTCGCCCGAGCCGCTTCCGCCGGATACCGACGTTCAGGGCCTGGAGGAATTCATCAAGAAGTACCCGGCTGGGAAGGAACCGTGGTCCGGCCGCAAACCGGGGATGGGCGAATCGGCCCCGACGCCGGAGCCGCCCGTCAAGCCGCGCCCGCCGAGGAAATCCAAATCGCCGACGAAGTTCTTCAACGTGCCCGCCGAGGGCCGCGAGCCCGGCGACCCTGTTGAGGGGAGACCTTCTGCGCCGCCCAAACCCGCGCCGATTCCGCCGGCGCCACCGAGTCCCCCGCCGCCTGCAATCGAGCCGCCGCCTTCGGAGCCGGCGCCGCCGCAGGAACCGTTAGGCGCACGCACGCCGGTTCCCCAGGCAGGTCCCGCCTAGTGCTGCGTTACTCGTCAATTGATGGGTGGCATGGTCACGCGCCTTTGCGTGACCATGTTTGCCGCCGGAAGCATGGTCACCCAACAGCCGGCCACGGCACGAGCCGTACCCGTGCCAGGGCGGGTG
>CAYGWP010000421.1:0-6891 GCA_964353455.1 uncultured Anaerolineales bacterium | reverse complement strand
GTTGTTGCCTCTCCGTTCAATCCGCCTTCGCCAAGGCTTCGGCGGACAGGTCCGCAATCCACAATCCACAATCGAAATACCCCCACATATGGTATCCGCACCGCGCTTGACCCCCCACTAATGGTATGCCATGATGCCTGGCACCTGATTATTTTTCGCGCTCTCGGAGGGCAAAACGCACGTAAGTGTTTTTGCAAAAGTGGCACTTACGTCAATTTGGTCCTGTCAAAGAAAGTGAAAAAACCGTTCAAAACCGTCAAAAAACCGTAAAAACCGTGTCAAAACCGTTCAAAACCGATCGAAAAACGTCTTGCCCATCTTAACATTTGAGGTGTCGAACCCCTCTGGCGCTAGCGCCAGGCCCGTTTTGGGGTCCGAAAATGCGTTTTTTTGCCGTTTCGGAGGTCCAAATTGATGTAAGTGTTTTTGCAAAAATGGCACTTACGTGCGTCGCCAGATTCACGCCGCACGGGGTTGAATCGTCTCGTATAATAGTGTGGGGATGGGGTCCGGTTTCCAGCGAACGCGTGCAGTCGGGAAACGTCTAATATGCAGGGCGACCGGCGAAACGAGGAAATCCTCATGGGCGGCGCAGCCGGCGTAATCGCGGGCGGCCGGGCCAAGCGGCTTACGGCCCTGACCGACGCCGTCATCCAGACGCAGGAAAGCCCTGCCTGGCTCCTGGAGGCTGCGCGCGGGGGCGACAGCCAGGCGTTTGGTGCGTTAGTCCGCCAGTACCAGGGGCCGATCCACGAATTCATCCTGCGGATGGTCCGCCGGCCGACGACGGCCGAGGACGTGGCGCAGGAAGTGTTTATCCGTCTGTGGCGGCACTTGGGGGAGATCGAGTCTGCGGCGATGCTGTCTGGCTGGCTGCGTCGTGTGGCGGCCAACGCGGTGATCGACCACTGGCGTAAGGACGAGGCCCGCAAGCGTCGGATGAGGGTCCTGCGCGAGCACCCGGTGGCGCGGTACGTGGTGAAGCCGTCGAGCCGGATGGAGACGGCGGAGGCGATGGACATTGTGCAGTCGGCGTTGGGGGAATTGCCGGCGAAACTGCGCAGCGTGCTGCTCCTCAGGACGCAGGAGGAAATGAGTTACGAAGAGGTGGCGGACCTGCTGGGGATGTCGGTCCACGCGGTGCGCAGCCGGCTGTTCCGTGCGAGGCGGGAACTGCACGAGATTCTGAGGCAGAAGAATGCGGCGGACTACCTGGCGCGGATGTATCGGCCGCCGCAGAATGGCGAAGCGCCCTAGCACGCCGGTTTCCGAATTGCAGCGGGGGAAGCGCGATGAGCAGGTGCGTAACCGGAAAGACGCTCAACCGGCTTCTGGACGGCGACCTGTCTTGGCCGCTTGAGGATAAGGTCCGGCGGCACGTGGCGGAGTGTCCGGATTGCGCGCGGCTTCTTGAGGAGATGCAGGGCGTGGATAACGTGATCCGCAAATTCCGAGCGTCGGCGCCCGGGACGCCCGACATTGCGGCGCGCGTGGTGAGGGAACTTCAGCGGCGCGGCGCGTTCGTGCGTGCCCGTGTGGCTTCGGCCCGGCGCGGGCTGCTGGGGGAGCGTGTGATTTGGGGTCGGATGGCGGCGGCGGTGTCGGTGGCGGCATCGCTGCTGGTGATGGCGATGTTCGGGATGGATTACCTATCGGCCCACAGTTGGGCGCATCGGACGGCGCCTGTGCTTGCGGATGCGGAGCGTGTGCTGGTGCGTCTGGTGAGCGTGGATTCGGCGGCGGATGGCGGTCGGCTGGCCCGTGCCCGCGACGAGGCGAGGGAGTTGGGTCTTTCTGCGCGGCTGGCCGAGGCGCGGGTCGCCGCGGCGACGCCGTCTGCGGCGGAGGACCTGGCTTACCTGGAAGAGACGTTCACGCTGCTGGCCAGTGGCGGGCCGATTTCCTCGGACATGCATGAGCGGTTGAGCGTCGGGGAGGCGCTCCAGCGGGCCACGCGGCTCAGGGAAGCCCTTGCGCCGGGCGGATGAGGCGTTCGCGGGGGTCAACAATCGGTTGTTTGCACCGATAGCCGCGGTATAATGCCGCGGCTTCTTCACTAGATGGAGACTGCGGATGTCCGGCAAGGCCGTTTGGGTCGTTCTCGGGCTGGCGGTGGTGATGGCAACGGGTTGCGGCACGCCCAGTGTGCCGCGCGACCGTGTTACCTTCGCCGTGCTGGCGGGGATTTACTACGCGGCGGAGCCGGGGTCGAAGGTCGAAGCCGCAGTGGTGGAGGATTCCGAGGTGCTGCTGCGGAAAGCGGTGGCGGGGCTCAACGCGAAGAAGGACCTCGACTTCGTGGTCCTGGCAGGCGACCTGCTGGCCCGTGCCGACGGCCTGAGCATCGACCGGTTCCACGCGATTCTATCGGATCTGCGCGTTCCGTATTACGCGGTTCTCGGGGCGACCGACGGCCCTGGCGTGGCGGAGAAGGGGGCGACTGGTTCATCCGGGGGCATGAGCCGGACGAGCATCATCTGGGCGTTTCAGGGCCACGGGTTCTCGGGGGCCGATGGGTACTGGAGCCACGAGATTCTGCCCGGCATGATGCTGGTGGGCCTGGATACGGTCGAGGCGGGCCGCGAGGGGGGTCATGTGGATGCGCGGCAACTGGAGTGGCTTGAGCGGACGCTTTCGGCGGCGGGCGACAAGGCGGTGATCGTGGCGGGGTATCACGGGTTGATGCCGCTGCACCCGCTGGACGAGGGTTCGGCGTGGCGGGATCGGCTGGTGGATAACGCCGCGGCGGTGCGGCAGGTCCTTGACCGGCATCCGAACGTGCTGGCGGTGTTGTCTGGGGCTGCACATTTCGCCGAGGGCCGGGTGGCAGGGCGGATCGCGTACCTGTCATCGCCGAGCGTGAGCGTGTGGCCGCTGGCGTATCACCTGATGCGGCTGTCGCCTAAGGAAGTGGAGGCGGTGTGGGTCCCGCTGGCGGGGGACGAAGTGGGCCGGCGGGCGCAGGAGAAACTGCTGGCCAGCAGTCAGTACCGCGGCGTATTCCCCGGCGGCGAGGACGGCGACACGGCATGCGTGCGCCTGTTCGGCGGGAAGAAACTGGCGGTCTATCCGCTGCCGGCCCTTCGGCCGTGAGCGGCGTGGGAGACGGAGATGCTTGCCCGTGCGGCTGCGCCTACAACCGCTTGGGCGACAGAACCGCGACAAACGTGGCCGGTTCGAGCACATCGTACTTGTGGTCCAGGACCGAATCCCAGACCAGACCGTCGCCGGGCTTCAGGAGGTACTCATCTCCCCTGACGGTGACCTTGACCTGCCCGTCGAGGACGAAGCACCGCTCGGAATCGTCGTTGTGGAACTCCGGTGCATCGCCGCAGGCCCCCTTGGGGGCGCGGACCAGGAACACGCGGGTGCCGTCAAGGTCCACGTATCGGCAGAGGGCCTTGCCGAGGATCTTGCAGGTCTTCTCCGAGGACAGGATCGGCTGCTGGCGCGCCGCCATGGCCAGAAGATGATGGACGGAGATGCCCATGGACTTGGCGATGCGTTCGAGGGTCTTGAGTTCGGGGTTTCCGTGGTTCCGTTCGAGTTTGGACAGGGCCACGTAACTGACTCCGCAGAGGGCGCTGAGTTTGTTGATGGTGAGGTTTTTTCGCTTGCGGAGTTCGCGGAGCACGCCGAAGTCGTACGTCATGGTGCATCCCCCCTTCCTGGGCGTTGTGGTTCGCTACGGCGAACCTGGGTTGCACACACGCCCGAAGCGACAGCGGGCACAGGCTCCAGCATCGCTTCGGTCGAAGCGAGCGGCGGCAATGCCGGCAAGGACTTCGCGTGCCGCTGCTTCGATCTGCGCCGCGTCGGACGGTCCGACGGGGCGCTCGACCGTTACGTCGGAGCCGAGAAAATGCACCGACCATCGGTCTATGGGCCGGCCGCCGCGGCGACCCAATGCCACGGCGTACAGGCCCAACTGAAGGCCGTACTCCGCGGCCGCTGCTTCGGCCGCCTTCGGCGCGGGGGAAGAGGACTTATAGTCCACCACCTCCCACTGTCCTGCGGCCGATTCCAGAATGAGGTCGATCGTGCCGCGGATTTCCGTGCCCGCAAGACTGAGCACGAATGGCACTTCACGCCATGCCTGGCGTGCCGCGGCCACTCGCTGACCAATCGCCCCCTTCCAGAAAGCCCGAACCGATTCGGCGAGGCGCCGCCGCAGTTCATCGGCCTGCGGCCCTGGCCGGACGGCTGTTTCTCGAATTGCCCCATCCACGGCGGCCGCAATCGCGGCGGCATCCGGCGACCGCGCCAGTTCCATCGCCCTGTGACTCGCCACGCCCCATGCGCGGGGCGAAAGCGTCTGCTCGGGCACAGTGCTCGGCTCGGGGTCCTCAATGCCGAGGACCTCGGTCCATCGATACAGCGCCGGGCACCGCTGGTACGTCGCCATCGCGGTGGCGGTAATCCGCAGCGGCGGCCGCGAAGGCAGGGCGACGGGGCGGACCTGCGCAAGTGTCTCCGCCACGGGTCGCCTTGCGGCTCGCTGGCCGCGCTCGTGAATCTCATCCCATGAAGCGCGGCCGGCCCGGAAGAGGTCCCGCGGCCCGACCCGCCGCGCGCCTCGCTTAGCCGCTACGCCCTCCGGCGGTCGTGCGCTTAGCATGATGCGCTTGCCGTCGGGAAGGCATATCGTCTGCTCGCCCGTCTCCGCTGCGCTACGCCGAGGCACGCCTGGCTTAACGTCAGCCCCCAAACCGGCGAGCAAAGTACTGAACCAGGAATCAGATCCCCTGGATTTATAGCCCATGTGGGAGGCGAAAAGCAAGAAATCTTTTGCGCGCGTGATGGCGACGTAAAGAACGCGGCAGGACTCGGACCGCTCGGCAGCCTCGGCATCCCCCCGCGCCAGGGCCAGTGCGCTCGAGGTCCGGCCCTCACCATCCTTATCCCGCATCTTCACCGCAAGGCCCGTCACGGGATGAACGTAGTAGGGCACCCGGGGACCTTGTGGCACGTAGCCCATGTCCGGAATGACCACGACCGGGAACTCCAGCCCCTTGGCCTTATGGATGGTCATGAGGCGGACGGTATCGCTGCCGGGGACCTCGACGGGGGCCTGCTCCTCGCGCATCTCGCTTTTCATGAAGTCGGTGACGTAGTCGATGTAGTCGCCGAGTGAAACGATGCCGTCGCGCTGGAATCGGCGGGCCAGTTCCACCATCTGTCGCAGGTTGGCATAGGCCCGTTCGCCGCCGAACCGGCCGACGTTGGCCGCGGCGTAACCCGATTCGAAAATGATGTGGTCCACGAGGGCGGCAAGGCCCATGCGGTCCTTGGCGTCGGCCCAGCAGGGGAGGAGGTCGGCCGCGCGGCGGAGGCCCCGCCGGTCCTCTTCGGCGCTTGTGTCGGCATCGGCCGCCGCGCGGAGCGAGCGGAACAGGGACCCGCCCATGCGGCTCGCGTGTACGAGGCCCTCATCGCTGACGGCGAAGAACGGCGACCGCAGCACGCCTGCCAGAGAGAGGTCGTCCGACGGGTCATCGAGGACCCGCAGCAGGTTAATCGCGTCCAGGACCTCCTGTTGCTTGTAGAAGCCGCGCCCGGCGACGACGTAATACGGCACGCCGGCGTGCTCCAGGGCCTGCTCGTAGAGGTGGAGGTTCGACATGCGTCTGAAGAGGATGGCGATGTCGCCGTACGTGGCGGGGCGCCCGGCTCCGCCTGGCTTCGCCGTGACAGGCCCGGAACCGGCCTTATCGTCCCAGACCGTGACGGTGCGAGACTGGACGAGACGGCGGATTCGCGCGGCCAGACGGTTGGCCTCGGCCTCGTGTCCCTCATCAGACCGGAAGCCGTCGGGCTGGTCCTTCGTTGCGAGGACGTATTGGATTTCGGCGACGATCTCGTTCGCCTGGTGATGCCTGCCCTCGACGGGTTCGTAGAGGTCGCCCATCAGCGGCGGGAAGAGGTGGTTGACGAGTGCGGCAGTGCCAGGGTGGAGTCGGAAACTCTCGGCCAATTCCCTTCGGCCGGCATCGCCCACGCGGTCAAGGGCCCGCTGGAAGACCTCGAACTCGGCCCCCCGGAACCGGTAGATGGACTGCTTGGGGTCGCCGACGCCGAAGAGCGCCCCCGGCCGCAGCGGTTCGCGTCCGCGGGCGGCATCGCCGGACACGAGCAGGTCAACGATTTCGAACTGGAGGAGGTTAGTGTCCTGGAGTTCATCGACGAGGATGGCGCGGAATCGTCTGCGGCACTCCTGGCGGATGCGGTCTTCGTTCTTGAGGAGGTCGCGTGCGCGGATCTGGAGGTCCTCGAAGTCGAGGGCGGAGCGGTCGCGCTTGGCCGCTTCGTATGCCGCGATTGTCCGCTCGGCGGTGCGGAAAAGCGCCCGCGCCAAGGCCAGGTGCCGCCGGTCGGTTTCGGGGTCGAACGGGACAACTTCACCCGTGGCGTCCTTGAGTGCCTCACGCACGGCGACGAGCGCCGCCTTGACGGCATCAAAGGCATCCTGCGATGGCCATGCCTTGGCGCTGCGCGGCCGGGCGTTGATGCCCTTGATGATACGCTCGGCGATACCGGCGGCATGGGCGGCGTTGCGTGCCCCCTGGAGCCGGTTGAGACCCTCGACGGTCGCAGCGCGCATCTCCTCAAGCGTATCGCCCGACGTGCCCGACCATTTGCCAAGCGTGCGCGCGGCCTCGCGGATGGCCTGCGATTCGAGCGCCGCGCGGAGAACCAGGAGGACCCTCTCGGAGACCTGCTCTTGGAGATCGCGGAGGATCTCATCATCGCTCTTTTCCATTACGGGCCCGGCCACGCGGGCGAGGACTTCGCGCTTTTCGCGGACGATCTCCATGAGGATTTCGCGTGCCGCCGGAAGGCTGAAATGTTCGAAGACAATAAGGAGGTCATTGATTTCGGATTTCGGATTTC
>CAYGWP010000420.1:0-6991 GCA_964353455.1 uncultured Anaerolineales bacterium | reverse complement strand
CGGCGGCGAGCCGGGCGGCCCGGCCAGCACCTCGGCCGGGCGAACGTCTTCCGGCGGCGGCATGCCGTGCCCGGTCACGAGGAGCCGGTCCGTCTTCAGCCGCACCGAGAGTTGGTCGATCTGGTCGTCGGTCCACCGCGCATCGTCCGGAGCAAGGGCGCGGACGTCCCTGAGGACCTTCAGAAGGTCGCGGACGGCGGCCGCCACGTCAACCTCGGCGACGCCGTCGGGCATGAGGCGCGGCGGGCCGGTCACCGGCAGCCCACGTATAAAGACATCAAGAAGTGCCTCTGCGGCAGCCGACCCGGCCGCCAGTTGCCCGACGCGCGCGGTGGGGCTGACCTGGACGCCCCGGACGAGTTCGCCCATGGCGGCGTATGCAGCGACGCGCGCGCGGCGTTCGGCCCCGATGCGCCCGCGCCCGGTGACCTGCTCCCACCCGGCCGGGAACATCTCGACCGGCTCGTCCTGCCGCGCGGTCTCGGCCTTGCCGACGGTGTCCGGCGGCAGGTCGGGCGGTGCGCGGCCGCGGCCGCTGGCGCGCAGGAATCCGTCAACCGCCTGGCTGCGGAGATCGGGAGAAAAGGGTCCTGGACCCTTTTCTCCCGCCGCAGCGCCGCAGAGTTGGCCCACCTTCTGCGCGACCGACTCAAGCGAGATCTCGATGTCGGCCTCGGCCACGCCGTCGGAGTAGAGGCGAGGGTCGCCGACCGTGCGGGCCGACCGCAGGAAAACCCGCAAGGCCGCTTCGGCGTCTCCGGCGGGAGGAATGGCCGAGGCGACCGCCTTCCCATCGGCCAGGCGCGACGCCAGGATCGCATCCGCCAGGCGCTGATATCCGTCGGCCTGCGCCGCGCGGACCGCCAGCAGCCTCTCCTGAGCGGGCGTGTACGCCGGGCGCGGCGCGGCGGCAATCAATGCCGGCGTCACGGCAATCGCCAACACAATCGCACAGGCGAACTTCATTACGTCACCTCGGGCAACAAAACCGCGTGCCCGCCCAGGCGGGCACCCTACTCGCCAAACATGTCACGCGCGGCGGGTCGGGAGACCCGCCGCGCCAAACCTCAAGTGGCGCGGCAATGCCGACCGGGACCCGCTATCGGGCTGCGCCGACGGCCTTTTCGAGTGCCCGGAGTTCCTCGCGGCCGCGATGGATGCGGATCACCAGGCCGGCGTCGAACGATTCGCCCGGCCCGAGCATCGGCATCAGGCCGCGTTTCCGCAGTTCCGCGCGCGGCGGGAACGGGCAGTTCGCCGGCTCGATGCCGAGGACGTACTCCCCCTGCCCCATCATCTTCCATTCCATCACGTAGGGCATGGCCTTCTTCGGCCACTCCAGCGACAGGGCCGTGCCGCCGTCAAGGTTGGGGTTGACGAGGGCGGCGCGGCAGAGGCCGTCGCGGCCGGCCCGCGGCTCCATCGCATAGACAAGTTCCTTGATGCCGGGCGTGGGCGGCAGCATCCGGCGGTGGTTCTCGATGGCGGCGGCCGCGTGGTCGGTCATCGGCTTGATGGCGGAGTAGTTGACGAGGAGACGGCTTCGCTCCGACAGCAGCGGCCAGCCGAGGTTCACGTGATAGAGCAGCATGGCGGAGGTCGGCTGGTGGCCGGCGTTTGTGATGCGGTCGTCGATGCGGATTTCGCGCGACCCGAGGGCGGTTGCGATGGTGCGCTCCAGGACGACGGCGGGCTTAAAGACCTCGGCCTCGACGATGCGGCCGCGGATGCGGAGGACGTATTCGCCCTTCTCCCAGGTCCGCTCCACGGCCACATCCTGGGCGGCCAGGCTTGATGCACGGCCGTGGAGTCCCCACATCTGGCCGCCCTCATCGCCGTCGGGCGCCCCGAAGTGCCGCAGGCCGCAGGTCATCACGAGGCCCCCGTGGAACATCCGCAGCCAGCCGAAGCCGTCCGGCTCGAACCGCTCTGGCCGCACGTCGCCGGTGGCGGACTGCCAGGCAATCGCGCGGCCGCTGAACCGGGCGGCGCCGATGTCGAGGCACCGGTCCGGCAGCACCGTGAAAGTGAGGCCCGACCCGGTCCAGACGTCGATTCCGCGCATGCCGCGCGCGGGGCCGTCGTCGAACACGAACTGCCTGGCGCCTGCCACCTGGTCGATGCGGCCGACGCGGTCGGCCAGGTCGGCGGGCTTGATGGGTTTGCCGAAGATTTCGGGCATGGCTCACCTCGCTAGTGCTGCGTTACTCGTCAATTGATGGGTGGCATGGTCACGCGCCTTTGCGTGACCATGTTTGCCGCCGGAAGCATGGTCACCCAACAGCGGGTGACCATGCCACCCGGCTACCTACGCGCCTTTCGGGCCTTAGGCAGCGGCGGGACGTTGATCTTGACCTCTGCGCCGCCCTTGGCGTGCGACCGGTAGATGCCGTCGAGGATGCTCATCACGTAAAGGGTCTGCTCGGGCGGCACGGGCACGGGGGTCCCATTCTGGATGGAATCGACGAAGGCGGTGATGGCCGCAGCGTGGGACTTCGGCTGCTCGTAGTTCTGGAGGTCGCTCAAGCGTATGATGCCGTGCTCCTGTGTCATGACCTTTCCGGCGGTGATGTCCATGCCGCCGGCGGTTCCGCAGATGATGGACTTCCACGCCTCCTCTTCCATGATATTGAGGAGGAAAGATGCTTCGAGGAAGAGGACCGCCCCCGACTCGAACCGCACGAAGCCGGCGGCGAAGTCCTCGACGTCGAAGACCTGCTTGCGCCCGGTCCGCCAGTCGCCCCAGCCGGGCCGGTTGACGATGCCGGGCAGGTTTGCGAGTTTCGTCGGGGCCACCCCCGACACGGCCACCGGACGCGGGAACCCCATCATCCACAGCGTGAGGTCCAGTATGTGCACGCCGATGTCGATGAGCGGGCCGCCGCCCGATGCGCTCTTCGTAAGGAACGCGCCCCAGCCGGGGGCGCCGCGGCGGCGGAGGGCCGCAACGTGGGCGTAATAGACCTCGCCGAGTACGCCGGCGTCGGCGTAGCGTTTCATGGCCTCGTGTTTGCCGTCGAACCGCATGTTCTGGCCGGTCATGAGAAGTTTGCCGGCCTTGTCGCGTGCCTGGATGAGTTTCTTCACATCGCCGGGGGTCGGGGCGAGCGGCTTCTCGCAATAGACGTGGCATCCCGCCTTGAAGGCGGCCAGGGCCGACGGCGCGTGGGCCATGTTCGGGGCGGCGATATCGACGAGGTCGAGTTCCATCTTCCGGAACATCTCATCGACGTCCTGGAAGGCGTGCGGGACGGCGAAGTCCTTGGCGAAGGCCTCGGCGGTCTCGCGGCGGACGTCGCAGGCGGCCATGAGTTCCACGCGGCCCGCCTTGCGGAGGGCGTTCCAGCCGATCATGTGGGCGTCGCGCATGATGGCGCCTGTTCCGATGAGTCCAACGCGAAGCGGCTTCAAAGCAGACTCCTTCCTTATTTTGACAGGTCGATCCGACCGACGAGGTCGCGCGGGCTGCCGCAGCCCAGGCGCGTGAGCGCCTCGCGCAGGCCATCGACCAGTTTCGGACACGTCTCCGGGTCAACGAAGTTGGCGGTGCCGACGGCGACGGCCGTGGCCCCAGCCCGCAGAAACTCCAGCACGTCCTCGACGAACTGGACGCCCCCCAGGCCCAGGATCGGCACGCCCTTCGGCCCGGCCACCTCTTGCCAGACCCGGCGGACCATGTAGAGCGCCACCGGCTTGATGGCGGGGCCCGACAGGCCGCCGCAGACGTTCGTGATCGCGGGCTTGCCGGTCCACGGGTCGATCGCCATTCCTCGCAGCGTGTTGATGAGGCTGAGGGCATCGGCCCCGGCCTCGACGGCGGCGCGGGCCGTGACGGCGATGTCGGTCACGTTCGGGCTGAGTTTGACGATGAGCGTTGCCCGCGAGACCTTCGCGCGGACGGCCCCGACGAGGGCCGCAAGCGGCCTGGCTTCCACGCCGAACTCCATGCCGCCTTCCTTCACGTTCGGGCACGAGACGTTAAGTTCGATCCCCGCGACGGCGGGCGCGGCGTCGAGGGCGGCGGCAACTTCCAGGTACTCCTCGCGCGTGGAACCGGCCACGTTCACGATCACCGGCACCTGGTAGGCGGCCAGGACGGGGAGTTTGTCGCTGAGAAACGCCGCCAGGCCCACGTTCGCCAGGCCGATGGCGTTGAGCATGCCTGCCCTGGTCTCGGTGAGCCGCGGCGCGGGATGGCCTTCGCGCGGCGCGAGTGTGATGGACTTGGTGGTGATCGCGCCGAGGACCGAGAGGTCGAAGAACCGGGCGAGTTCCTCGCCGTAGCCGGAGCAGCCGGACGCCGTGGCGATGGGGTTTCTCATCGCGATGCGGCCGAGCGTGACGCTCAGGTCCACTTCGGGTCGGATCATGGTTTGCACCCAGCGGTCGCCGCGGCGACCGGCTAACAGGCCCAGCGCCGCGCAAGCGCGGCGGCTAACAATCCCAAATCATTTCGCTCGCCTCGACGACGGGGCCTTCGCGGCAGGTCAGGCGGTGGGTCCAGCCCGTCTCGGACGCCGCATCGCGCCGCTTCGTCACGCACGACAGGCACACGCCTATGCCGCAGCCCATGAACCGCTCCAGCGACAGTTGGCAAGGCAGTCCGCGCCCTGCGGCCACCTGGGCGAGGGCCTTGAGCATGGGCGTCGGCCCGCAACCGTAGAGGACCGGCGGCTCGCCCTTCCATACATCCCTCAAATATACGGCGAGCGCGGCGGTGGCGAAACCGCGAAAGCCCGCGCTCCCGTCCTCGGTGGCCAAGATCGTCCGGACGCCGACCTCGGCGAACTCATCGACGATGTCGGTCGGCTCGGCGCGGCCGTCCGTCGGCTCCGGCCGCCGGCGGAACAGGACGGGCATGTCGCCCACATCGGATGCACCGAAGATGACGATGGCGCGTTTGCCGACCCCGGCCAGGTAATCGGCCAGGCCGTAGATCGGGGCCACGCCGCAGCCGCCGCCAACCAGGATGCAGAGCCTGTCGTCGGCCGGGGCCGTGAACGAATTGCCGAGCGGGCCGACAACGTTCAGCGAACTCCCGACCGGCCGCGCCTGGAGGAACCGCGACCCCAGCCCCACGCCGCGGACCATGACCTCCAGGATGACCGTTCCGCCCGCCCGGTCGATCCGGGAGATGCTGTACGGCCTCCGGACGACCGGCCATCGCCGGGCGATCTCAAGGCCCGTGGTCAGCGGCCAGTCCGCGCCGGCATCGTCCAGCGGCCGGCCCTCGGATGCGGCAAGTGCCGCCAGGTCCGACTCGCAGAGAACGTTGATAAACTGTCCGGGCAGGCTGTGCCAATCGGGCGGCGCGCCGAGCGAGATGCGGACGAACTCGCCGCCCAGGCGTCGGTGTCCGATAACGGGCAAGTCTAGGCGGCGCGGCCGCGTCTCGCCGACCGCCGGCATCGCCTCTCCGCCCGCCATGCCCTGGCCCCTTTTCTCCGTAAGCCGGAAATGATTATCGCCGCTGCGTGCAATCGTTCAACTCTTTTTGTCCGAGGTTTTCGCGGAACTTCCGTCCCGCTCATGTACTCTAATCAAGAAGGTGCGGAAAGCGCGCTGGCCGCGGGCACAAACGCTTGCATTGGCCGCGCTCACGTGTAGAATGGTTCTTTGGAGCGGCTGGTCCCGATTTCGCCGGATCGAGACTCGCGGAAGTCAAGAGGAGATGAGGGGAAGTCCGATGCGTGCCTCAGGCAATTACCCGACCGGGCGGCCAAGACGTGCCGCGCTGCCGCGCATGGCGCGGGCGGCCGGCCTGCTTCTGGTCCTTGCCCTGGCGGCGACGGCGTCGGCCGACAAGGTGACGCTCAAGTCCGGCGAGACGTTCTCGGGCACAATCGTCTCCGAAGATGCCGCCAAGGTGACCATCAAGACCATGAGCGGGACGATGAACATCCCGCGCGAGGCAATCAAGTCGGTCGATAAGGCGGGGGCGGTGACGCCGGCGCCTGGCCCGGGTCTGGCGACGCCCGCCGCGCCCGCGGCCCCGCCGCAGATCGTGGTCGTGCCTGTGGACGCCGCCGGCGCGCCGAAGGCCCTGGCCGACGCCAAGTCGGCCGTGGTGGCCGGCGAATGGGTCAAGGCGGGCGGACTCCTCGAAGGCCTGATGGCGCTGGACGATAAGAGCATCTCGTTCGACGACCGCCTGGCCGTGTCGGGGGCGCTCATCACGTGCTACCTCCAGATCAAGGATGCGCAGGGCGCCGCAAAGGCGCTGACCCGGCGGGCGGCGCTGGCCACCGACCAGAACGACCGGCGGCGGCTGATGGCGGCCGCAGAGGCACTCAGGAGCCTCGGCAGCGTCGAGGTCGGCGGCAAGGTCCTCAGCCGATACGACGAAGTGGTCGAAACCGCCATGACATGGAAGGCCGGCCAGTGCCTTGCCGACGCGAAGGACCACGCCGCCAGGGCCACACGCCTGAACGAACCGGCCCAACTCGACAAGGCCGCCAAGACCGCCCTTGCGAAACTCGGCGAGGCCGATGTGTACGTCCCCGGCTACAGCGCCGGCCAGAAGAAGGAAGTGGCCGCCGTCCTGGTGCAGAACATCCTGAAGGGCGCCCGTGCGGCCGCGGAATACTGCGGCAAGGAGCGGCCGGAACTGACGCGGACCCGATTCGCCTCCGCCGCAAGCCGGGCCTACGCCAAGGTGTGGAACGACAGGGCGATACCGTACCTGAAGAACCGCCAGGACGCCGAGAGCGCGCTGAAGAACGTCAAGCCGTTCACAGACAAGTACGAGACGCCGGACCTCTACACGGCCAACCAGGCCGAGGTCACGAAACTCCTGTCGCAATTCGACGACTTCCAGTACTACCCCGCCGGAACCAGCCTGTATCCGCCCGGATACTACTACTATTACGCGCCCACGACAACGGAGCGGGTCAAGATCATGCTGGTCCAGTATTAGAGCACTTTAAGGTTGAATAGTGGCGCGGCGGGTCTCCGCACCCGCCGCGCCGGCACGCAACGTTAGGCAGAGCGC
>CAYGWP010000419.1:0-9573 GCA_964353455.1 uncultured Anaerolineales bacterium | reverse complement strand
AGCGCCGATGAGCACCTGCACCAACTGCCCGACAGTCTGCTCATGCTGGCCGAAGACCTGAACCTGGCCGCCATCCCCATCTGCGGTGGCGTGGATCTTCAGTACCGCGCAGGCCAGAAAGTCACGCAACTGCCCGATGCCACGCACCTGCTGGTGAGCGAACTTCCGGCCCTCGAATGGGACTGTTTCCTGTGGAACCTGCCGAAGCCTCTGGCTCTGCGCTTGGGAAAGGAAGATTGGCCGCGCGAAGATGGGGCCACGTCGGACCGACCCGGCGGATCGGCTGACCTCCGCACCTCCTTCGTGGTCCGCACTCCGTTCCTCGTCGAGCAGATGCACGAGGCCGGCGCCACGTTGATCGCCTACATGCACGACCCGCCGCGGTTGTGGTACTATCCGCTATACGTGGCGAACGGCTGGATCGACGTCTACGGCGTGCTGGAGAACGCCTATTGCTCGACAGCCAATCGCCGCACGGAGGCCGAATTCTGGCGCGGCTTCGATGGCGACGGCACCGGTGGCAACTTTGGCGTCTGGTATCGCTTCCTCAACTGCGGGTATCGCCTGCCGGCCTCGGCGGGCACCGACAACATCGGCATGGGCGTAGGAGTCTGGAAAGGCTACAACCGCGTCTATGCGAAACTGGACGGGCCTTTGACGGTGGAGAACTGGCTGAGCGCCCTCAAGCAGGGCAGGAGTTTCGTAACCAACCGCCCGCTGCTGTTCGTTACGGTTGATGGCAAGGAGCCGGGCTCGGAGTTGGCGATCAACTCGGCGCAAGCCGCGCCTCTCGCCGTGGACATCCACGCCGTCTCGGCCACGCCCATCTCTCGTATCGACATCATGCACCAAGGCCGCGTGCTGAAGCGGATCGACGTCGATCCGCCTTCTGCGGACATCCGCCGCAGCGAGAAGATCACCGTGCCCAAGAGCGGATGGCTGGCGGTGCGGTGTCTGGGCCGAAGCGAGAACCCCAACCTCTCGCCCGCCTTTGCTCTGGCCCACACCAGCCCCTTCTACCTGATCGTGGACGGCCGGCCGATCCGCTCACCGGAAGATGCGCGCTACTTCCACGACCAGTTCTCCGCGTTCGTGAACCGGTCGCTGCCCCGGGTGAAGAACGAACAGATCCGCCGCATCCTGGAGGCCAAGTGCCGCGACGCCCTGGCCAAGTACGCGGCACAAGCGGAGATCGCGCAATAATGAAGCGAGTTGAGGATCATCATCAGCCGGTCACACGACGGGACTTCATTTGCGGGACGGCGGGGGCTGCCGGCGCGGGGCTGCTCCTCCTGGGCAACCCGGCCCCTGGCCAAACGCCCGCCGCCAAGGGGCTGCCCGGCACGGCATTGGTGTTCCGGACACCGGTGATCGCCTCGCCGTGGGGGCGAATCGTCGAGTACCCGACGCGACTGAACGACTTCTGTCTGTTCCGGGACCGCCAGGACACCTGGCACTGCATCGGAATCATCGGGCCCACTTGGGAGGCGGAGCAGTCGTTCTTCCACAGCACGGGCGCCAGTCTCTCGGGGCCGTTCACGAAGCAGCCGATGCTGCTGACCGCCATGCCCGCCTGGGCGGGCAGCCGCCGCAGCGACAACAACCGCCCGCAGAAGCACGCCCCGTTCGTCGTCTTTCACGAAGGGCTGTATCACCTGTTCTACCGCCGGCCGCCGGGGACAATCCTCGTGGCCCGGTCACGCGATCCATTCCACTGGCCGGACGAGGTGGAGTTGGTCTTTGAAGCCGGCGATGCGCGGGACGTGTGCATCGTGGCGATCGGGGGCCGGTTCCACATGTACTACTGCCAGTCCGCCGCCGTGGAGGGGCATCCCCAGCGATTAAGTTGCATCCTCCTGCGGACGTCGGCGGACCTGAGGGACTGGAGCGGAGCGGCCATCGTCCATTACGACAACCGCCCCGCCAATCATTCGAAGATGGAGTCTCCCTTCGTGCTGCCCCGGCCGGAAGGGTACTATCTATTCGCCCGCGACCGGTATGTGACCGACCGCTGCTTGACGCGGGTGTATTTCTCCAAAGACGCAAGGCAATTCCCTTCAGGCGAGCCGGCCTGGTCCGGTGAACTGGAGGACGTACACGCCCCGGAGATTGTGCGAGTGGACGAACAGGATTACATCGCGCGGGTCAGCGGTCCAGGCCATGCCAACCCGAACAGCCCGGTACGAGGCGGCTGGGTCGAAGTGGCCCGGCTGGACTTCGCTGTCCCGGTCTCCTTTTTCCACCAACACAAGAAGGACTGATCATGAAAATGCGAATCGCAATCTCGGCGACGTTGATGCTGGCCGCAGGAATCGCGTTGGCACAACAACCAGATGGTGGAGAGCGACCCCGCCCACAAAACGCTCCCGGTCCGCGCACGCCCCCGACCCACCCGGACGTAAAATACGGGCCTTTTTCCCGCAACGTCATGGACGTTTGGCTGGCGAAGTCCGACAAGCCCACGCCGGTGATGGTGTCGATTCACGGGGGCGGCTTCAGCAGCGGCAACAAGGCCGTGAGTCCCGATCTGCTGGAAGAGTGCCTCAAGTCCGGCATCTCGGTCGTCGCCAGCACCTACCGGCTGTCCGGGGAGGCCATCGCCCCCGCCCAGTTCCTCGACTCGGCCCGCGCGATCCAGTTCATTCGCTCCAAGGCCAAAGAGTGGAACCTGGACCCCTCCCGAATTGCCGCATCGGGCGGATCGGCCGGCGCGGGAATTTCCCTGTGGCTGGGCTTTCACGACGACCTGGCCGACCCCAAGAACGAAGACCCCGTGCTGCGGCAGTCCACCCGCTTGACGTGCATGGCCGTCTTCAACGCTCAGACATCCTACGATCCCCGGTTCATTCGGGAGTTGTTTCCGGGGACGGACACGTACAAGATCGGCGCCCTGGCCATGCTGTTCCGCATGGACCCGAACGACCTGGACCAGTTGCCCAAGGAGAAATACCGGCTGTTTGAGGAATGCTCGCCGCTTGCCCATCTGACGAAGGACGACGCACCGGCCCTGCTGGTCTATAGCAGCACTCTGGAAACGCCGATCACGGACCAAGGCGTCGGGATTCATCACCCTCGCTTTGGGAAGGCGCTCAAAGAGAAGATGGACGCCCTGGGCGTGGAGTGCCAGGTTCACACCGGCATCCAGAGGGGAGGCCCGGATCACACGAAGCTGACGATGGATTTTGTGAAACGCCAGTTTGGGATGAGGTAGGGTTAGTCGTTCGCCTGCAAGGATCAAACCTTGGTCTGCACAAAGTCAAGGAGGTCAGCCAGATGAGCGCGCATCGCATCGCAGGTCTGATCCTGATTCTGGCGATCGCCTCCCCCGGCAGGGCCGACTGGCCCATGCCCGGACATGATCCGGCCAGGAGTTCCTGGGCATCGCGGGACAAGGTCGAGGCCGTCCTGCGTCCGATCTGGTGCCGGAAGATCGGCCCGTACATCCCCAGCAAGGTCCAGATCATCACCGTCCAGGCCGCCCAGGGCGTGCCGGCGCTGGTGCTGGTATCCACCTCGCGCGGCCTGTACGCGCTGGACCCGGCCGATGGGAACGAACTGTGGCGATATCCCACGGACATGCCGATCGACCAGTCTCCGGCGGTGGCGGGCGCGGTAGTTTACTTCGGCTGCACCGACAAGACCGTGCACGCGCTTCAGGCCGCGACAGGCAAGCGCATCTGGCAGACGCTCCAGGCCGGGGCGGCATTCGATACCAGCCCCGTGGTGGTTGATGGCCGGGTCTTCATCGGCTGCCGGGACGGGTACTTCTATGCCTTCGACGCCGCGACGGGGGGCTTGGTGTGGCACTTTCGCGCTGAGGGGCCGATCTCCTTCTCGGCGGCGTACGACAATGGCGCCTTGTATTTTGCCGACAAGCACAACTATGCCTACGCACTGAACTCGTCGGACGGCAAACTTATCTGGAAGAGCCCGCAACTGCCCGGGGCGGGGTTCCTCTCCTGGTGGCCGGTGGTGAACGGAAACCGCATCCTGGTGCCGGGCACCAACAACTTCGGCAAGGGCCAGGGCGGGCCGGGGCTTCACGGCATCAATATCGCGGAACTGTTCCCACCCGGCGCCAGGAAACTGGAACTGATAGGGCCCAAGGACGGCGACGGCTGGATCGACGCGCGGCGGGTCGTGGACTACTACGGACAGCACCCCGAGCGCCAGACGTTGCACGTGCTCGACCGGGTGACGGGTCAGCGGGCCGAGTGGGCGCCGGTCGTGTTCTGGGGCAACTCCAACGACAATCGCCTGCCCCCAATCGTCGGGCCGGAAGGGCATGTCTTCACCAGCACCGTCTGGGCCTACAATCCCAATTACCTTCAGGGGCGCATCGCGGCCTGGAGGATGGGCACGGCCCTGATAAAGCCTTTCACCGAGGAGTTGGAATCGTTCGATGAGATTGACGCCTGCGCGATGATCGGCCAGGACATCATCGCCTACAACCGCGGCGGGGACGGGGCTGACGGCGGCGGCGTCTTCGTGCGGGGGGGCAAGTCCAAGACCACTTGGGACAAGCAGTCGCTGCGGCGGGCATTTCCCGACTACGCGGCCGGGTGGGAGGACTGGAAGTACGGCAACGATCCGGCCCAGGGAAGTGCCGGCACCCACGGGTATCAGAATTCACCTGTGCCGCTGGCCGGCCGCCTGTACTTCCATCGCAGCAACTCGGTGATTTGCTACGGCCCGTGAGTCGGACCCCGGCCGGGTTTGATGCGCGCCGTGCTGAACACCGATGGAGGCGGGAGTTCATCATGAGCAAGCGAGTGATGTGGTGGGTGGTGTGGCTGGTGGCGGCCGGTTCCATGTGCTTGGTGGCCCGCGCGGCTGACCAGCCGGCGGGCAAACTGCCCACCGTGCGTTCGGCGGAGGATCTGTTGGCCGATGAGATCCGCAAGATGCTCGATGCCGGACATCTCAGGCCGGTGGTTGCCAACCCCAGCGAGCAGTACTGGCAGGTCATGCGAAACCTGCGCGGCGCCAACATGATCGAGTACTGGCACAACCCCGCCGAGACGATCTACACGCTGATCCGCGCGTTGCCGCACGTACCCGCGGCCATGCAGGGGCCGCTGAAGGAGTATATCCAGCGGGAGTGGAAGGACTATCCACCTTACGAATACACCAGCACCGGCTGGAAAGGGGCGTCGCGGGAGGTCTTTTCGATCCCTCCGGAGATGCAGGAGTATTATGCCGGCAAGGGCGGGCGCACCGCCCAGGAGCCCAGCGGCCAGCCGCCCGCAGGGTGGACGGCATGGTCGTTCAACCCGTTCAACTTCTACGCGTGCTGGTTGTATGCCAGGGAGTTCGGAAAGGCCCCGGAGATCCTCGACCGGATCTCCCGTCGCCTCCAGCCTCCGCCCCCCGAACAGGTGACACGCGATAAGCCGCATGTGCTGAACTGCTACGCGGCCGGCTACATCGGCTACCTGGAACTGGAGAGACTGGCCGGTCGGCCGGCGTCCGGGAACGTCCGGCAATGGCTGCGCCAGGTTCAGGATGCGCGCGTGGCCCTGCTGGATCTGGACCCGCGCCAGGTGTACACCACAGAGGCGGGCGGGTTCCTCTACCTGGTGCCCGAGTTCGGCGACTACCTGCATCAGCACGCGCGGGAGGCGGTGGCCAGGCACGTGCATGGGTACAACGATCTGGCCCCGATGTGGTTCCTTTCGGAGGCCGACGAGCCCAGCCGGGCGGTGGCTCGGAAGGGCTGTCCCGAAGGTTCGATGGCCCAGTTCTATGACTACGCCTCGCTGTTCAACGCCAAGGCGTTTGCCTTGAAGGAGAGCCGCCAGAAACTGGAGAAATACCTGGACGTACCGGGTGTGTGGCGCGGAGACCTGTTCTACATTCAGAACCTCGTCTCCACAATTGAGGCGGACAGGAGTCGGTAAGATGTGAGGGCGTCCTTGTGGTCAGGGAACCGGCCGGCTACAGGGACATCAGGAGGACGCAGACGAATCACCCGGCCGCTCAGGAAGACGACGCGGCGAAGGCCCGGCAGGTGCGGTCGGGAATCCTGAAGGCGAATCGGCGTGATCCGCTTCTGACCGACTCTGGCCCTTCTTCCGGCATGGTTCGGCCGCCGCCAAGTCCGAGAAGGCTGCCAAGGTCGCCGCTTGGCGTAAGGAGATCGCCGAGAAGGGCGCCAAGCCCGACCCGACCCTCGATGCTGCCAGGCAAAGGCTGGTCTTGCCGCTGCCGCGCGGCACGGCGAACGCGAAGAGGCCGCCCTCTCGGACCGCCTTCTCGATCTTGGCGATGACCCGCGGGTGGTCGTCGGACCACGCGCGGTAGAACGCCGCCGGAAAGTACGTCTCGCAGAACCGCTGGAACGATTCAGCGCACGCCCGGCGGCGCGGCCGGTCCTCGACCTCTGGGATGGGCGTGATGTCCTGGCTGGCCTTCGTGGCGGCGCGGTTCTTCTCGGCCTGCCGGCGGCGGGCCTCCATGTAGTCGATGGGCGCGGCGCGCGGGCGCTCATGCTCCATGACCAGCCACCGCACATACTTCACGAAGTGTATGCGCGTGCCGTCGCCGATGCGCAGCGCCGCGGCGTCCATCTGGCGGCGCAGGCGCGACCGCGTAAGAACCTGCCCCAGCGGCGTGGCGTTCACCAACTGGAGCAGGTCCGTTTGCGACAGGTTCGTAAAGTCAATCGCCATCGGCTTCCTTCAGCCGCCGGTTGAGCCAGACGGCGTAGTGCACAAGGTTCGTGCTGCCATCGGCCGCGCGCGGCGAGCCCTCGGCAAGGTGCTTCTGGACCACGTCCTCGGCCACGCCCAGAAGGCGGGCCACGTCGGCTGCCGTCAGGGCCGCCGGGTTCACCTTGGCCACATTCTCGCGGTCAGCGTCCATCGGAATTCCCCAGGAATCTTCGCCCTGTCGCCGTAAGTCGCGCCCCCGGCGCGACATGTGTGCGGCCGGAATTATGCACTGTTCTCGATTATTCGCCTTGATTCCTCTCCGAAAGCATGCCCTGATCCACATAGGTGCATGGGCATACGAACCACGAAAGGAGACGAGAATGGCGAAGACCCTGACGATTCGAGAAGCGAACCGCTTGGCTGCCGGCCGGGCGACGGTGACGGTGGACCCCGAGGACGGCCGCCTGTGGCGCGTTGAGCGCGACGGCGGCCAGAGTGTCCAGGCCCACGAACTGATGACGCGCGAGGCATGGCTTGCCTTCCTCGGCGCGGGCGAGGGCGTGGTCACCACGAAGCAGGCCGAGCAGTTGCTGCCAACGGTGCGGGCCGCCGTTGCCGCCCTGCATGAGGTCTGGGAGAAGTGCCGCGAGGTCGAGCGGGCGCTCGGCCGCGACCTCGACGGCCTCGAGGGCGTCATTCAGGACATGGCCGCCGGACTGGACGACCCTGAGTCCATTGACGTGGACTACGTCCGTGACGCCATCAACGCCCAGGCGGACGAACTGGTGGCCGAGGCCGGCGCCTGCCCGAAGTGCCGCGAGCGGAACGTCGACCGGTTGGTCTGGCAAGACAATGGCAAAGTGAAGTGCACGACCTGCGGCATGCGGTATCGGCCGCCGAGCAAGTAGGGGACGCGCATGTTGACGCTGAGACAGAGACAAGAGCGGGCCGCACGTCGCGCCGCGAGGATCGCGGCGAAGCACGAAGCCATCCGGCAAGCGGCCGCGCCACAAGAACCGCAGCACCAGAAAAGGACCGATGTCATGAAAAAACAGGAAGTGAAGGCCGTCCGCATCAAGTCTGCCCAGCGCCTGCAGGCCAAGGCTGGCAAGAAAGCCGCCCCCGCCGCCCACGTTGCCGCGGGGGCCAAGCCGGCGGCTGAGGTGGCCAAGGATGCCAAGGCTACGCCCGTGGCCGCCGGGGGCGAAGCCACCAACCCCCTGGAAGCCCCCTACCGGACGCAGAAGGACGCCGCCAAGACGGAGAAGGCCGCCAAGGTCGCCGCTTGGCGCAAGGAGGTCGCCGAGAAGGGCGCCCGGCCCGACCCTGAACTCGACAAGGCCATCAAGGCCGCAGAGGAAGGTCGCGCGGCGAAGAAGGCGACGGCCGCCAAGCCCAAGGGCGAGCGGAAGCCGGGCATCCTGACGCTGGCTGCGGACGTACTGAAGGACGCCAAGGCCCCGATGGACTGCAAGGCCATCGTTGAGAAGGTCCTGGCCAAGGGAACGTGGCAGACCCAAGGGCAAAACGCCGGCCGCCACCCTCTACGCGGCCATCATCCGCGAGATCGCCGCGAAGGGCAAGGAGGCCAGGTTCCACAAGACCGACCGGGGCCAATTCGAGTTGAGCGCCGCCGCACGCCAGTAGCATCAAACCACCTCCGCAACGCGCCCGGGCGCAGCATGCTCGGGCGTGTCTTCGGCCTCAGCCTGACCGTCCGCCTCCCGTGAGAGAATCGTCTAGCGTTCCATATCTGGTACGAAGTGTGGTAGTGCCTGCTCATTTTGCGACACATCGCGTCTCCACGGGGTAAGTAACTAATAGAGGGACATCGCTGGGTCGTCTTCCTGCGGGAGCCCCGTAAGGGGCAGACCTCCCGGTTCAATAAGGTCGACCGTGGCCAGTTTGCCACGGCGCGCTAGCCGACAGAATACACCGGCGTAACGATCTTCCGGAGGCCCTAAGAATTCAAGACAGGCATCCTCTTGTCGGCGTATGAGTTATGAATAGAGGGACTGAAAATCCGACCGGGCGTCTCTTCGGACTCAGCCTGGCCGCACGCTTCGCAGATTCGAGAATTGTTGCACATGCCGCACGAACTCAGCGCGGCAAATTCGCCCCTGCCGCAGATATAGAGGACAGAGGCGGGCGCGGAAGCCGCAAGGCGCCGGTGCTGCTCGGTTGCGGCAAGGAACAGATACGACGCTGGGACTTTCCACGCAAAGATCGCCGGCCTTCCGCAAAAAGATATAGGTGGACGGGCGGCGTACTCGGCGCGGCAGCCCCGGTGCTGGTGGAGGCGGGCGAACCGCTCGGGCGTGTCTCCGGCCCGCTCGTGGACCCGTTTCCGTTTTTTCTGGCCCACGGCGCGACACTTCGCCTCGTCTTACGGTAGATAGTGAAGGGGGACTCAGAAAAGGCGGACAGGTTGCCGGGGTACGGCATAAGTAACCTAATGGGGGGAGCGAAGCAGGTGTCAGACGCGACAAGACCGGCCCAGATGCAGATGTAGTAGGTAGGCAAAGGGGGTCTGACGTGTAAGTTCTTCGAGCAGCAAGAGGTTTTCGGGGAGTGCAGCAACATCCACATCCGCTGCGACCTCGGGTCGGCAGGCGAGTGTCGCCTGGCCACAAGCAGCGTGGTCGTGGCGAAGGAACCATTGAAGAACGGGCACGGGCTTGTCAACGGAAGGGGCAGCGGGTGCTGGAGACGATGGAGAGCCTTGAGGCGAATGCCGCGAACGCAGACGAAATGACCGATGCCGACCGCCTCGATGAGATCGCCGCCATCCTCGCGGCAGGTCACTTGCGCCAGCGGCGCCGGTGGGCGGAAGAGCGGCGGAATTCGACGGGGAATTGCCTTGAGGTTCCCGCCGAAACGAGGCTCAGTGTGGCCGTCGGGGGGTGCGAAGGAGACGGCG
>CAYGWP010000418.1:0-12346 GCA_964353455.1 uncultured Anaerolineales bacterium | reverse complement strand
CCTCGGCGGGTGGCCGAAAGAATCGTAGGGTGCGTGCTTGCACGCACCGCTTCATGTCCGCGTGGTCGCCGCGGCGACCACCCTACGGGACTCGCCCTTGACGCCTCGCCCGCCCGGAAGTACTGTACGGGCCGCCATCAGCCACGGAGAAGAGATGAAGCGTTATCGGCGGATCCGCAAGGCCCCTCAGCCGGACCTGGTGGACCTGCACGTGCATTCCAGCGCGAGCGACGGGGCGATTTCGCCGGCGGCGGTCGTGCGCCATGCGGCCGAGGTGGGCCTGAAGGCCGTCTCCATCACGGACCACGACACGGTGGCGGGCGTGGCGGAGGCAGTGGCGGCGGGGGCGGAATGCGGCGTCGAGGTCATCGCGGGCGTCGAGATCTCGGCGGAGTTTGAGCCGGGGTCGTGCCACATCCTCGGATACTTCATCGACTGCGATGATGCGGCGCTCGGGGAGGTGCTGGCTGAGGCCCGCGACAGCCGCAAGTTCCGGAACGAAAAGATCCTCGAGCGCCTGAATCGCCTGGGCCTGGCCATGACGATGGACGAGGTGGCGGGCCGGGTGAAGGACGGCGTGGTGACCCGCGGGCACTTTGCGGCTGTCATGGTCGCAAAGGGATATGTTAAATCGTGGGATGATGCGTTCGACCGGTACCTGGGCCGCGACCGGCCGGCGTTCGTGCCGCGGCCGCACGTCACGCCCGAGGCGGCGATCGAGACGGTGCGTCGGGCAGGGGGGCTGGCGGTCCTGGCGCACCCGCGGCAACTGGGGTTCTCGCCGCGCGAGACCGACGCGTACATCGAGAAACTGGCGGCCGCCGGCCTCGACGGCGTCGAGACCGCCAGCCCCGACCACACGGTGAACCTGGGCCGGCGGTACAAGGCGGCGGCCGAGCGGCTGGGCCTCGTGGAGACCGGCGGCACCGACTGGCACGGGCGCGACGACGGGGGCGTCCACCTGGGTCTGGGGCGCGGGTCGATGGCGATACACTACACGCTGGTCGAGAGGATGAAGGCACGCTTGGCGAAGCGCAACAGTAGTTAGCCCCCGGTGTATTCACCGGGGGTTAACTGTTTACTGATATTTCACGCCGAGTTTATCGAGGATCCGCTTCAGGGACTGGACGGCCTTCTTGTACAGGTCCGGGCCGCTGAAGCCGGAGAACTGGCCGGCGGCGGCAAGGTGGGGTTCCATCGAGAGGAACCCGTCATACTTGCGCTTCAGGATGGCGTCGCGGAGGACCTCCTCGATGCAGCCGTCGCCTTCGCCCGCCGGGACGACCTTGCCGTCGGCCAGCATGGCGTCCTTGATGTGGAAGTACACGACGCGGTCCTTGAGGACCTTCCACGCATCTATGGGCCGGACGCCCGCCTGGACGAAGTTCGCCGGGTCGAAGATGAGGTCCATTCCGGGGACGCTCTTGGCGATGTCGTCGCAGCCGTCGGTCTTCTCGCCGTAGATGTCCTTTTCGTTTTCGTGGAGGAGCTTGACCATGCGGCCCTTTGCGATGGCGACCTGCTCGTTCATCCGGCGGATGACCTCGTCGCGGTGGTCGGCTATCTTGCCGCCCTGCGGCGGGTAGTAACTGAAGAGGCGGATGAATGGGGCGGCGAAGAACTCGGCGGCGTCAAGGGCGACCCTGAACCGCGCGACGTGGTCCGGCCACGGCTCGTCGATGCGGACCTTGCCGATGGGCGACCCGATGCACGAGACGCCGATGCCGGCATCGGAGAGGCGCTTGCGGAAGTCCTTCCGCTGGTCTTCGGAGAGGTCGAGGACGTTCTTCCCCCAGACGCCGCGGAGTTCGAGGAACTTTATCGCCTCGCCTGCGAGGGTCTTAATCTGGAGTTCGGGGTCCGGCCCGATCTCATCCGCAAAGCCGCTTAGCCTGATCATAGTCCGCTCCCGTTTCTTTCTGAAGTTTCGTTTTACCGCGGAGAACGCGGAGGTCGCGGAGAAAGAATAAGGCAGGAGAGGGCAAAAACCAAACAGAAAAACTGTGCCATTCCAGGCGCGGCGGCGCTCTGTCTCTTTAACCTGTCCCTGTCTTTCTCTGCGGTCTCTGCGTCCTCCGCGGTCAGATGACCCCGGAATGAAACGTCACGCGGCCCGCCACTCGCGGCGGAGGAACTCAAGGGTCGGGGCGAGTTGCCTGCGGATGTCCTCCCACTTGCACTCAAGGCTGATGCGGGCGTCGTAGCCGATGCCCTTGAGTTTCCGGAAGAAGGGGCGGTAATCGGTCATGCCGGGTCCGGGGGCGATGCGGCCTTTCGGCTCGGCGATGTGCACGTGGTCCAGCAGGCCGCGCGCGGCATCGAGGTTCTCGAGCGGCTCGTTCTCCAGGGCCATGTGGTAGAAGTCGCAGAGCACAGTGACGCCGGGGCATGCTGCGCGCTTCACGTAAGTGAGTGCCTCTGTCACGGAGTTGATGATGTTGGACTCACCGCGGTTGAGGGGCTCCATGACGATGGTGATGCTGTTTGCGGCGGCGGGCGGTCCGACGATGCGCATGGCGGCGACGAGTTGCTCTTGGGCATTGTCGCGCGGCCAGCCGTCGGGGATGTTGCGCGCCCCGCCGGAACCGAAGACGATGATGGCGGACCCTGCGGCCCGCGCCCGCTCGCAGGCCCGCTCGGCGTACGCCTTCAGGCGCGCCAGGTCCACCGCGGGGCCGACCACCTTCAGGTCGCCCGGCAGGAAGCAGTTATAGGCGGCGATGGGGAGGGGCAGGGCCTTCAGGTCAACCGAGGGCTGCCAGGATTCCTGCGCGGGTCTGAGGAAGTTCTGGACGTGCCCCTCGATGAAGTCCGCGCCGGCCGCCTTCATCCAGAGGCTGTCTTCCGGTGCCGCGCACACGCCGAATTGCATTGCCGCGCTCCTTCTATCTGACCGCCTTGCCTTTGCCCGCGACTTCCAGGAGTTTGACGCTGTGGAAGATCGTGGCGCCGCCGGTCGCCAGGCCGAGGGGGCGCAGGTTCGGCGCCGCCATCGCCGGGTGCATTCCCATATCTTTATAATCTGTTTTGTATTGGGAGACGAGTTTCCCGTCAACGTAGGCCTTCAGGGTCTCCTTGCGGACTTGGACGAGGCAGGTATGCTTCTCGGCGCTTTTGGGTGCGAGGTCAAGGGCCGTCGGGTTGTTGGCGGCCCTGGTGTCGGCCCCCGCGACGGTTGCGAACCCCGACCGCGGGAACTGGCTTCCGCCCAGAAAGAAGCCGAACAGCGTCCCCTGGTGGTTCAGGATGATCCCGACGTGCCCGGCGTCCTCCTGGCGCGTGAATGTGATCTGGAAGTCGTACTCCTCGGGCGGCTCGTAGCGTATGCGGATGCGGGCGTTGCCGAAGTTGTCGGACGACAGGGCGGCGTCAACGTGGAACCAGCGGCCGTCGATGCAGTCCTTCGTCGGCTCGATCATCTTCAGGAGGTCCACCCAGGTGTTCGGCCCGCCGCCGATGGCCGCAAGGACTTTGTTGACCTGCTCCAGGGCCAGCGCGGCCTTCATCCTCGGCACATCCTCGGCCGGGTGCACCACGAGGAACTGCTCGTAGTATGACCGCGCCTTGGCGAGCATCGCCGCCTTCGACCCGCCGGCCGCCGCGCCGGCGAGGTCTTTGTACCAGTCGCCGAGTTCCTGGCACGCCGCCTCCGGTATGTTCTCCGGTTTCATGGCGGCCACCAGGACGTACTTCTTCGTGATGTCATCGGTGCCGAGGTCCGCGTACTTGGCGGCCTCGGCCGGGTTGTCGAGGTCCACCAAGTACACCTGGAACAGTTGCGTGGCGGCGGTCTTGTCTTTCGGGTCGGCCTCAAGGCGACCCTTGAGTTGCTCTGCCTGCTGGCAGGCGGCAAGGCGGGCCATGATTCGCTTCAGTCGGGCCAGGGCCTGGTCCTTGCGGTCGGACTTGATGGCGGCGAGCATGGTCTGTCCCTGGCGGCAGAGGGCGGAGGCTTCGGTGAACTCGCCGCCGCGGATGCGGGCCTCGGCCACGGTCACCAGTTGGTCCACGAGCGTGAGCCCCGTGTGGGCCTTGTCGTCGTCGCTCCGCACGACCTTGTACTGGAGTTGATAGACGGCGAGCAGTTTGGCGTCGGCCTCGTCCTTGCGGTCGGAGTCGAGTTCCGCCAGGTGCTGCATTGCCTTGACGGCCGTCGCGTAACCCAGCGGCCCGCGGATGCCGGACTCGTACGACTTCTCGTAGAGGACCGCCCGGAAGGCCGGGTCGCCCTGGACGGCATCGCCGGCGGTCAGCAGTTTTGCGGCGAACTCGGCATCGTCCCTCTTATCGGGCGTGGCGGCCGCTTGCCTGGCCTCCTTGCCGAAGACTTCCTCGAAGGTCTTCTGCGGGTCTGCGGCCAGTGCGCCGGCCGACGCCGAAGCGAGGATGGCCGCAAGGACCGCCGGAAACGTTGTCTGGCCGAATCGCATGTGCCCGCCTGTTCCCAGTGGCAGCGAGATGCCGCCTGGATGATAAGCCCCCCGGCGGGCGGGTCAAGAGCATTTCACGGCGAGTGTCGCGGCCAGAGTAGTGGTCCAGTCTCAGCGGGCCGTCGCCCTGCAATTACGCTCTGTATCTTGGGGCCGCGGACCCCTAGAATAATCAGAGGCGAATTGACTGATATCAGGCCCGCGGGCCTGACGAAGGAACTGAAGGAATGGACATCATCGGCCAGATACTTGACGCCGCGTGGGGGATGCTCTACGAGGCGGGCATATACGTGATCTTCGGCCTCGTTGCGGCGGGGCTGATTCACCTCTTCGTATCCCGCGAGTGGATGGTCCGGCACCTGGGCGGGCGCGGGTTCGGGTCGGTCGTCAAGGCGGCGCTCATCGGGGCGCCGCTGCCGCTTTGTAGTTGCAGCGTCCTGCCTGCGGCGTGCGCCCTCAGGAGCAAGGGCGCGGGGCGGGGGGCGACCGTTTCGTTCCTTATCTCGACGCCTGAGACGGGCATCGACAGCATCGCCGTTACGTGGGCCCTTATCGGGCCGGTGATGGCGATTGTGCGTCCGGTTGCGGCAGTGGTCACGGCGATGGCGGCCGGGTTCGCCGAGATCATGCTTGACCGGAAGGACCCGCCGCCGGTCGTCGAAGGACCCGCGTGCACCATCTGCAACTCCAATGACTGCGAGCACGTCCACAAGCCCACTCGCTGGAGCCGGTTCTGGAACTTCGTCCTCTTCGACATGGGGGATGACCTCGGCCCGAGCCTGGCGGTGGGCCTTGCGCTGGCCGCCCTCGTCGGCGCGATCGTCCCGGACAACTTCTTCGAGCGGTACCTGGGCAACCCGTGGGCATCTATGCTGGTGATGCTGGCGATCGGGCTGCCGCTGTACGTCTGTGCGACGGCCTCCACGCCGCTGGCGGCGGTTCTGATAGCGAAAGGGCTGAACCCGGGTGCGGCCCTCGTGTTCCTCCTTGTGGGGCCGGCGACGAACCTGGCCACGATCCTCGTTGTGTCAAGGATGCTGGGGAAGGCGTCGGCGGCGGTTTATGTCGGCACAATCGCCGTGATGAGCCTCGTCTTCGGGGCGGCCCTGGACCTGGCGGTCGGGGCGCTCAACGTCAAGGTGATGCCTGCGGAGGTCCACGAACTCCTGCCGCCGCCGGTCCTTGCGGCCGGGGCGGTGATGCTCGCCGTCTTCCTTGCCTTCTCGCTCGTGCGATGGGTGTACCGGCGATTCCCCGGCGCGCGGGCCAAGCCGTGCTGCACGTCGCTGGCGTGCGACACCCATGCTGCTGAGCGGGCGATGGATGCCTGCGGCGAATCGCGGCATTCACAAGGTTGACCTCTCAAAGGTAATCCTTGCAGTGGTTCCCCTCCCGGAAGTAAACTACGGCATGTTCATTTTGCGAAAGGGGCCGCCGTGAAGCACTTGCTCCGTGTCTTCGGGTTGTGCGTAGTGTCGGCCGCGTTTGCGGCGGGATGCGGGCCCGAGCGCGGCGCGGTGCCCGCGTATATCAGTTTGGAGGAGGCCCGGAAGGTTGCGCGGGACCGCGTCTATCCGGCGACGGTCCGCGTGGATGCGCGGCGGTCGGAGTTCATCGCAGGCGAGCGGCGCAGGATCGGCGGCAACGGGTCCGGCGTCATCTTCGACGACCAGGGCCATATCCTCACCAACTATCACGTTGCCGGCCGCGCTCAGGAACTCACGTGCATCCTTTACAACAAGGAGCGGGTCCGGGCGAAACTCATCGGCGGCGACCCGTGGACCGACCTGGCGGTCATCCAACTCGACCTCGATGAGGTCCGCAAGAAGGGCGTAACCTTCCAGTGGGCCGCGTTCGGCGATTCCTCGAAGGTGGAGGAGGGCGACGGCGTGCTGGCCATCGGCAGCCCGTTCGGCCTCTCGCGGTCCATCTCCAACGGCATCATCTCCTGCCATGACCGCATTCTGGGCACCGCCCTGGACCTCGGCGGCGGGCTGGAGACCGGACTCTTCAGCACGTGGCTCCAGACTGATGCGGCGATCAACCCGGGCAACTCGGGCGGGCCGCTCGTGAATTTCCGCGGAGAAGTCATCGGCATCAACACGCGCGGCGGAGGCGGAAACGACCTCGGATTCGCCGTCCCGATAAACGTGGCCAAGGAGGTCATCCAGCAGATCCTCGCCAAGGGCCGCGTGACACGCAGTTCCGTCGGCCTCTCGCTCCAGCCGCTACAGGACCTGGAGACGTTCTTCGAGGTCGGCAAGACCGAGGGGGCGGTCATCTCCGCCGTGGAGGCGGACGGCCCGGCCGCACAGGCCGGTATTCAGGCCCAGGATATTCTCCAGGAATACAACGGAGAGAAGGTCGAGGGGCGGTACCCGGAGCAGTTGTTCGACCTGAGGCGCCGGATCTCGGACACGCCGGTCGGCGCGAAGGTCCAGGTCAAGGTCCGCCGCGCGGGAGAGATCCGTTCCTTCGAGATCACCACCGAGGAACTCACGACCGTCCGCAGCGAGGAGCAGGACTTCGCCAAGTGGGGCCTCGTCGGCCAGGACATCACCGACCGACTGGCCCAGCGCGAGAATCTCCAGGGCACCAAGGGGGTGTACGTGACCGGGGTGCGGCACGGGCAGCCCGCCGAGAAGGCGAACCTCGAAAAGGGCGATGTCATAACGCGGCTCGGCGACAAGGACGTCCTCAACGTCCGCGACCTGAAGCGCGAGTACGATGCGTCGGTCCGGCAGAAGCAGACCATGGTGCTTCTGAAGGTCCGACGGGGGCTGGCGGTTGTGCCGACGGTCATGCGGATTGACTACGAGGAGGGGAAGAAGCCTGCCACGCCGGCGAAAGATGCAAAGTCGCCGCCCGCGAAAGACGGCAAGACCCCCGCGGCGAAAGATACGACACCGCCCAAGACGCCTGACGAGTCAAAACCGGCCCCGAAGGCCGAAAAATAGCGGCACGGCATGCCGTGCCGCTGCGTGCGGCGCATGCCCGGCCGACGCGCGAACATACCCGCGACCTTACGGTCGCGGCTCGAAGGAGAGTTCCTATGCGCATTCGCACCTTGTGGCTCATCGCCCTTGCCGTGCTGCTCGCCGCCCCCGCACTTCGGGCCGACCCGATCGCCGATGCGATCCGCAAGGTCCGCGAAGATGTCCTCCCATCGACCGTCGTGGTCACATACTTCGTGGAGCGCGACGACGGCGCGCGGGCCGACGTCCGCATGTTCGGCACCGTCGTCGGGCCGAAGGGCCTGGTGATGTTCTCCAGCGCTGCCATCCCGGCCCAGTTCGCCACCAGCCAGTTGCACGATTTCAAGGTCATCATCCCGAAGGGCGACGACCTCCAGACCTACGCCGCCGACTACCTCGGCAAGGACGACCAGGCCCAGGCGGCCTTTGCCCGGATCACCGACCCGGCCGCACCCGTGCTGACGGCGCTGAAGTTCGAGGAGGGCCTGAAACTCCAGGTCGGCGACCCGATCATTTCGCTTTCCAGCCTCGGCGAGCCGGACCGCTACGAGCGGGTGACGCACCTGGCCCGCGTGGGCGCGCGGCTGGACCAGCCGGTCGTCGTGTACGTTACGACCGACACGCTCGGATCGCCCGGCGCGCCGGTCGTTACGCTCGACGGCAAGGTGGCCGGCGTCGTCGGGTACGTGCGGCTGAACCGCGGGACGAACGCGCGGCCGAACTGGGGCCTGGCGGAGGTGGTCTGGCCCGCCGAGAGGTTCCTCGCGCGGGTCAAGGACCCGCCTAAGGGCGGGGCGCTCGTGCGGCGGCCCTGGCTGGGGGTCCAGACCCTGACGCCCGTCACCAAGGACCTGGCGGAGTACTTCAAACTCGGCGACCGCCGCGGCGTCGTGGTCGGACAGGTCATCGAGAAAAGCCCCGCCGAGAAGGTCGGAATCAAGGCCGAGGACGTCATCCTCTCGATCGACGGAAAGGACCTCAAGGGCACCGAGGGGCAACTCGTCGAGAACTTCTCAACCGACCTGAAGGAGCGGAAGGTCGGCGACACCGTCACCCTGGAAATCTGGCGCGGCGGCAAGACCGAAAAAATCAAGGTCGCGCTGAGTTCGGAACCGAAGACCGCCGCCGAGGCCGAACGCTATAAGAACACCCCCGTGGGCCTCACGGTCCGAGAGATGGTTCTGGGCGACCGCATCCTGCGGGAACTCCCCGCAACGGAGACAGGCGTGGTCGTGGCGTTCCTCAGTCCGGCAGGCTGGGCGCAGGACGGCGGACTTCAGGTCAACGACGTCGTCAAGAAGGTCCAGGACCGCGAGGTCAAGACCTTGGCCGACTTCCGAAAGGCCTTCGACGAAGAAGCCAAGAAGAAGCCGAAGGAGATCGTCCTCTTTGTCCTTCGCGGCAAGAAAGAGACCCAGTTGGTCCGCATCGAGTGCCGTTGGGACGCCCCCGAAAAACCCAAGACCGAAACGCCGGGCCCGAAACCTGCCGGCGCCGAAGAAGTGAAACCTCCGACACCCGGATCACCGTCGCCGTGACCGGCAGCGAGGAGGCCGAGCGATGTTCGGAAAAGAAAAGGGTCCAGTACCCCTAAAGGCGTTAAGGGTCCTGGACCCTTTTCTTTTCGCCGTGGCGGTAGTGCTTGCGGCGGCCGCGTCGGCTGCCCTCCCCGCCGAGCCGCCGAAATCCGACGGCCAAGCCCCGGCGGCAGAGGAGCCCAAGGCCCCCTCCGCCGCCAATGTCTGGCAGCAGGCCGAGCAACTCTACCGCGACGGCAAGTGGCAGGAGGCCGTCGCCAAGTACGCCGAGTTGCCCCAGGATTGGTCCGGCCGCGACCGCGCATCGTTCCGCACGGCCTGCGCCTACGCCAGGCTCGGCAAGAAGGCCGAGACGCTGGCGTCCCTCAAGCAGGCCTTCGAGCAGGGGTTTGTCTTCTTTCACCTCATTGACCACGAGCCGGCCCTTGATCTTGTCCGCAATGAAGACGGCTTCAAGTCCCTGATGGACAAGAGGGAGGACTACCTCAAGGCGAACGCCGACAGGCGCGTGGCCATCTACAGGAAGCAACTCGGTGAGAAGTTCAACGTCGAGAAGGACGATCCGTATCGCCTGATCGTGTGCAGCGACCTTCCCGACGACGTCCGCGGCAAGGTCCTGCTGATGCTTCACGGCATCGCCGATGCGCTCAAGCAGGACTTCTTTCCCGAGAAGCCGCAGATTTACATCGGCCTGCTGATCCCCGCCAACCCGGCCGAGTTCGCCAAGATGATAGGCCGCCCAGGCATCGCCGGCGCCTACAATCCGCAGAACCGGACGATGATCATCAACCTGGCCACCGGCCCCGGCACGATGGCCCACGAGTACGCCCAGGCCCTCCACTTCGCCGACATGGAGCGGCGCGGCCAGCAGCATCCGATATGGATCATCGAAGGCTTCGGCACGCTCTGCGAACAGAGCGGCATCAGGAACGGCCGCATCGTGGGCATGGTCAACTGGCGGCTGCCGATCCTGAAGCAGGCCGCCGGCCGCAAGGCGATCATTCCGCTGGCCGACCTGATGGCCGACAGCAACAAGTACTTCGCCGATCAGCGGCAGGTCCCGCTGGCCTACGCCGAGGTCCGGTACGTCATGCTGTTTCTCCAGGAGAAGGGCATCCTGGCCAAGTGGTACAACCAGTATTGCGAGGATTGGAAGTCCGACCCGACCGGCGTCAAGGCCATCGAGAAGACCTACTCTAAGCCGCTGGCGGAGTTCCAGGCCGACTGGCTCTCTTTCGTGGACGGCCTGGACTTCAAGATGCCGAAAGCGCCGTCGCCGCCGAAGGCCGAGCCGTGATTCGCCAGTCTGGTGTCGCTCGGCCAGGACCGAGCGCGGCGGGTCTCCCGACCCGCCGCGGAAGGAACGCGAGCAGCGCTGCGAGGGTTGAACCATGCGCGCAATCCTGCTGGTGAGCCTGATCTTCGCCGCCGTGCCAGGCGCGGCCCCTGCGGCGGATGGCCCGGCGTCCGGCGAAATCCTCTATAACGGTATCCGGCTTCCGGCCGTCTGGCCGCCGCGATACGGCCCGCCCACCGGCGAACCGATGCGGGTTCCGTACCTGGAACAGCCGCCGGCGACCATTCCGATAGATGTCGGCCGACAACTCTTCGTCGATGATTTCCTGATCGAGCGGACCGACCTCGCGCGGACGTTCCACCGGCCCGAGGAGCATGTCGCCAACCCTGTCGTCCGCGTTGACCAGCCGTGGGAGAAGGCCGCAAAGGCGCCGTTCGCCGCCGTCTTCAGCGACGGCGTGTGGTACGACCCGGCCGACCGCCTATTCAAGATGTGGTACATGGCGGGGATTTTTGTCGGCACGGCATACGCCACGTCGCGCGACGGCATCCGCTGGGAGAAGCCGCCGCTCGACGTCGTCGAGAAGGGCACCAACCTCGTGGTCCGCATGCAGCGCGATTCATCGACCGTGTGGCTCGACCACCGCGAGAAAGACCCCGCGCGCCGCTGGAAGATGTTCACCGCCACGCGGGCCGAAGGCGGATGGCGACTGGCTGTGCGGTGCTCGCCCGACGGCATCCGGTGGTCCGAGGCCGTTGCCATGAGTTCGCCCGTCGGCGACCGCAGCACTGTCTTCTACAATCCGTTCCGCCAGCGGTGGGTGTACAGCATCCGGACGAGCGGGCCGCGCGGCCGCGACCGCGCCTACCGAGAGCACGCCGACGCCGTCGCCGGGGCCGCGTGGACCGACGCCGAGAAGGTCTTCTGGACCTCCTCCGACAACCTCGACCCGCACAACCCGAACCCGAAGTACAAGGACATCCAGCCGCAACTCTACAACCTTGACGCCGCGCCGTACGAGAGCCTCATGATCGGCCTCTTCAGCGTCTGGGAGGGGCCGGAAAACGGCGAGTGTAACCGCTTGGGCATCCACAAGCGTAACGAGGTCCTCGTGGGCTTCAGCCGCGATGGGTTTCACTGGTATCGCCCCGACCGGCGGCCGTTCATCGGCGCCGCCGAGAAGGAGGGGGCGTGGAACTGGGGGAACATCCAGTCGGCGGGCGGCGGGTGCCTCGTCGTCGGCGATAGACTCTACTTCTACCATAGCGGCCGGGCGCTCTGCGACCAGTTCTGGGACGGCGCCGCCTCGACCGGCGTGGCCATCCTTCGGCGCGACGGATTCGCCTCGATGGACGCCGGTCCGGCCGGCGGCACGCTGACGACGCGGCCGGTGACGTTCGCCGGGCGGCGGCTCTTCGTCAACGTGGATGCCGGCCAGGGGGAACTTGCGGCAGAGGTCCTCGACGCCGACGGCCGCGTTGTCGAACCGTTCTCGCGCAGCCGGTGCAGCGCCGTGCGGGCCGACCGGACCCTGGCCGCCGTCACCTGGGCGGGGGCCGACGACCTCGCCGCGGTCGCAGGAAAACCGGTGCGGTTCCGATTCCACCTCCGGAGCGGGTCGCTTTACGCCTTCTGGGTGAGTCCGGATTCAACCGGGTCGAGCGGCGGATACGTTGCCGCCGGCGGTCCGGGTTTCACCGGCCCTACCGACACGATGGGCGAAGCGGCCTACTCCGCCGCCGCAGCCCTGCCCAAACCGTGAGCGAGACTGCGTTTCGAGGAACAGGACTATGCCGGTCCTCTACGAAGCCTCGCGCCTTTAGGAATCGAACCAGTTCGCGTGCCGTCACCTGAGGCATGCGCGTCATTCGGGCATCCCGACGGTGAGTTCCTCGACGTGTACAAGGTTCTCGGCCTGCGGCACGGCCTGCGAATGGGCGAGCAATGAGGCCAGGTGCTGCTCGATGGCCTGGCGGATGTTGCGTTTGGCTTCCTCGATAGTGCGGCCGTTGCTGAAACAGCCGGGCAGCGTAGGGCTGTAAGCCATGTAGCCCTCGTCCTCGGGCTCTTTCTCGATCACCACCTGAAAGGAGTAGAACTTCATGG
>CAYGWP010000417.1:0-9426 GCA_964353455.1 uncultured Anaerolineales bacterium | reverse complement strand
GGCAGGAGTTGCATGAGCGAAAGGCCGGTCAGGGTCTTCCCACAGCCCGATTCGCCCACCAGGCCGAGCGTCTCGCCGCGATCGATCGTGAACGAGATCCCGTCAACGGCGCGGAGGGGGGCCGCGGTGGTGCGGAACCAGGTCCGCAGATTCTCAACCTTCAGGAGCGGCTCGCTCATGCCGCCTCCTCCCGGATACGCAGGCGCGGGTCGAGGGCATCCCGCAGCGCATCGCCGAAGAGGTTGGCGGTCAGCACAAGGCCGAACATGGCTACGAAGGCGCCGGCCAGGCCCCACCAGACCACGGGGTCGCGGCCCAGTTCGCTCCGCGCCTGGTCGATCATCGATCCCCAACTGGACGTGTCCGGCCCGACGCCTACGCCGATGTAACTCAGGACCGCCTCGGCCAGCACCAGGCCGCTGAATCGCAGAACGATGCTGATGAGCACCAGGTGCATCACGTTGGGGATCACGTGCCGGTGGATAACGCGAAGCCGCGAAACCCCCAGCGCCAGGGCGGCCTGCACGTACTCACGTTCACGCAGTTTCAGGGTCTCGCCGCGCAGCACGCGGCACAGCGACACCCAGCCCGTCAGGCCCAGCACCACGCACAGTTGCGGGAGTCCCTGCCCGAAGACCAGCATGAAGGCCACCGCCAGCAGCACCCACGGCACCGAGGCCAACGTGCTATACACATACTGGACCACATCATCGACCCAGCCGCCGAAGAAGCCGGCGAGGACGCCGAACAGAATGGCGAATGGCACCGCGATCAGCGTTGTGAGCCCGCCGACGATAAGCCCGGTGCGCACGCTCTTGACAGTCTGGCAGAACACGTCCTGCCCAACCTTGTCGGTGCCCAGCAGGTGCCGGCCGGGATGATCCAGCGGGGGATAGACTTGCTGCACGACAGTCGTGCCGGCCGCCGCCACATCGACGGTCTCTCTCATGAGAGATTGCTGCGCCAAGGGGGCCGAGTAGGTCTTCTCCGGCGCCGCAAGGGGCTCAAGCACCCTGTCGATGGCCGAGCGCGGCGGCGCGTAGAGAACCTGCCCGGAAGCGGTCGTGCGCGGGGCGCCGTCGGGGCCACGCTCAACGTCGCGCCACGAGACGCTGTCGAGGACGGCGATAGCAACGTACACCCCAAGCACCGCCAGGGCGGCCACGGCGACCCGGCTCCGCCGGACCTCTCGCCAGGCGTTCCGCCAGAGTTCCCGCCGGCGTGCCTCGAGCCAGCAGCCGGCGGCCCCCAGCACCGTGAGCGCCAGTGCCGCATTCGGCAGCAAGGGCACGCGCAGGCCGCCGACGGCGGGCGACTCCGACAGCCAGCGGACGCCGAAGTAGCCGCCGGCCACAACGGCCGCCATCGCAACGAAGATGCCCAGGAACTTGGCGGCATCGCGGACCGACGGCGCACCGTAGAGGTTGCGCGTATCGCCGGCGCCTAGCGTTACGCGCGGGTCCACGAGCGTGTAACTGAAGTCCGTCATAAGCAGGCCGACGATGTACAGAATGGCGCTGATGAAGACCACGGACCGCACGATGGCAAAGTCCTGCGCGTGGATGGCATCGATGGTCATGCTGCCCAGCCCCGGAATCGCAAAGAACGATTCCATAATGAGGCTGCCCATGAACAGGAACGGAATGGCCGTCACGGCGTTCGCGAGGATGGGGATCATGGCGTTCTTGAGGACGTGGCGAAAAAGCACTACCGCTTCGCTGAGGCCCTTGGCCCGCGCGGTCCGGACGTAGTCCCGCTCCGCCTCTTCGAGCATCACGGTGCGGTAGTAGCGCACGCCGCCGCCGATGCCGTCCACGAGGCCGATGAGGATGGGCAGAAAGACGAACTTCGGCATCGCCTCGCCCCAGTCGAAACCCGAGATCGGGAACAACCGCAGCCAGCCCGCGAAGATGAACTGTCCCACGATGATGTAGAAGAGCGATGAGACCGACATCATCAGGACGCAGACGACGGTCCCCCACCGGTCCAGGTAGGTCCCCCGGCAGAAGGCGATGATGAGGGCAATGGTGATGTTCACCGCCATGCCCAGCACAAACGTAGGCACTGCAATGGCCAGGCTGGGGCCCATCCGCCGCCTGATCTCGGCCGCGATGTCGCGGTCCGTGACGTCGGACCGTCCGAGGTCGAACACGAGCAGCCGCGCGCACTTCTGGAAAAACAGGGTGGCTGTGACTTTCCTGAGACCCTGCTCGTCGGCGTTCAGAAACAGCGGGAGGTGGTAGCCGTGCTCGCGTTTCCAGTTCTCGATGGCCTGGGGCGTGGCATGTTTCTCGCCCAGAATCCGCCGCGCCATGTCGTCGGGCTTGTTCACAACGAAGAACAGTACGAACGTCAGGACGAGAACGCCCCCGACGATCGGCACGGCGTAGAGCAGCCGGCGTATGAGGTAGGCGGTCATGCGGTCAGGCCTCTCCTAGCGTGTCGGATGGCGGCCCGGATGCCCGCCGCGGCGGGGGCCGCGAGCACCAGGAGAACCGCCAGCGCAGGCCCCCAGTGCGGGGCATTCCACTGGCCCCGGCAATCGGCCCTGAGGTCAACGTTGATCTTCCGGTACTTCACGGTGTTCGTGTTCATGGCATGGGGATATGCATTCCCGTACCACTGGTGGACAAGTGCATACGCAACGGGCTGATACTCTAGGACCCACGGTGCGTCTTCCTGGAAGATGCGCTTCATCCGGCGGATGATCGCAAGCCGCTCAGGCGTGTTCTCCATGTTCCGCATCTGAACGAACAGCCTGTCGAAGTCGGGATTGGCGTAGTTGGCGTTGTTCTCGCTGCCGCCCCTGCCCCTGGAATTGGGGCCGTAGAGCAGAAAGAGGAAGTTCTCCGGATCGGGATAGTCCGCCAGCCACCCCCAGGCAAGCAACTGGTAGTTGCCGTCCATCACCTTGTCCCAGAGACGGTTGTAGTCGCTGGTCCGCGATTCCAGGCGGATGCCGAGTTTGGCGAACTGCTTGACGATGAATCTGAGGCGCGGCCGGTCAGCCGCGCTCACGTACGCGTTGTCAAAACTGATCACGAGCGGCAGACCGTCGGGACCGTAGCCGTCGGGGTAGCCCGCCTCGGCCAGAAGGCATTTCGCCTCCTCAAGTGACCGGCGGACGGGCTTCTTGAGCCCCGCATCCCAGCGGTACACGACGGGGTTGATGCCCGCCTCGCCCTCCTCGTAGCCGAAGACCTCCGGCGGGATCGGGCTGTGGGCGGGTAAGCCCCGGCCGTTGAGGAAGATCGCAATCTCCTCCTCAGCGTTGAACGCGATGTTGATCGCCTGTCGTAGTTTGCGTTGCTTCTGGCCGTAGCCGCCGACAAGCGGATCCTGCATGTTGAACGCCAGGTAATACACGCGCGGCGACGGGGTGGTCAACAACCGGATGCCGCGCCGAACCATCTCGTCCGAGAGTATCGCATCGCCTTGCGACGTGAGCGTGACCGCCTGGTCGAAGAGGTCGCTGCTGATCTCCGACGTATCGTAGTAACCCTGGAGGAACTTGTTCCATCGCGGAACCCACTCTTTCTCGCGCCGGAACACGACCCGGTCGGTCATCGGCAGCGGCTTGCCGACGTCGGCCAGCATGCCCTCGGCGCGCATCCTCTCGTACAGCGCCAGCCCATTCGGGTCGTCCGCGCCGGGCTTTGCCAGGTCGGGGTACGCCTCCACATGGAAGTTCTCGTTGCGCACGAGGACGATCTGGTTGGTCGGATCGTACTCAGCCAATCGGTAAGGCCCTGTGCCGACGGGATTCCTGTCGAAGACGATTGACCGCTCCAGAAGCACGGGCTGGTCGAAGAACTCGGTCGCCTCAGGCGGCACCGGCGAGAAGAAGGGGAGGATCATCCAGTAGAGGATCTGCGGGTACGGATGCGGCAGCACGACCTCGAACGTGTGGGAATCGACCTCGCGGACGCCCGGCAGCGGGAAGGCGCCGTAGTCCAGCCTGATCGGCCTGTACTTCTCGTCCTGCTCCTGGTTGTACAGGGGGCCAGCGGCCTCGCGGCGACGTTTTCGCTCCTCGTCGATCGCCGCCGCCAGCGCGTCGCCGTACTCGCGCAGGCCAAGGATGTTCTGCTTGAGCGTGGGAAGGATGGGGCACGTGAGGCGCGGGTCGGCCAGCCGCCGGATGGCATGAACATAGTCGGCCGCCACGAGTTCGCGCGTGGCCGCCTGGGCGAAGTCCCCGACCGACCGGATATGCCGGACATCCTCCTGCGTGAGCCGGCGGTTCGCCTCAACGAAGCACGGATGATTCTGGTACCGAATACCGGGTTTGATCCGGATCGTATAGACGGTGGCCTGGATGGCTTCGCCCCGCCATGTGATGGTCCGGGTTTCCGGCCTGGGTATGTCGGTTGCGGTCAGGGGCGCGATCGTGTAGGGACGCTTGAGGAAGTGGTACTGGAACGGCGGCTCGAGGATCTGGTACAACTGGTCGTAGCCGCTGCCGTAAGCCCGGGCGGGGTCGAGGTGCTTGGGCTCCTCTGCAAACGTGGTGTATAGAACGTTGGCTCTTTCATCGGCGGCAGGATAGGGTGAGTTCCAGGAGGCCAGGAGGACCGCGCTGAGGGCCAGCCATCCCATATTCACTTCTCCTGCGGCATGGCAATGCGTCCGGCCACGGTTAACGGGCTGCCCGCACTCCAGGCGCGGTTCTCCACGCGACTGCGGATGTCACGGAGCGCCAGGCTTGCGGCCGGCCTCGCGGACGACGATCCGCCCGATTGCCTCGTCGGCCACGAAAATCCCAAGGAACTCCCCGTCGCTGCCCTCGAGCAGCCAGGCGTGGGTGACGAATGTGCTGATGCTGTCAACGCCCCCGGGCAGAACCATGCCATAGTCCTTGCGATTCCCCTCGACGTCCAGCCAGAACCGCTTGATTGGCTTGCCGGTCTTGTTGACGAAGATAACCGTGGTTGCCGGCTGGTGGTCCTTGGAGCGAACTTTGCCCTCGGCCCCGGGCCCGAGGGGCGCGAGGTCCTTGACTTGGGCCTTGCCGGGCTTCAGACGGCCGCCGTAGATCGCATCGATGAGGTCATACGCCTCGGGGTCGTATGAGCGGAGCCACTGCGGTCCGGGTTCCGGCTGCGGGGTCAACTTGCCGTAGTCGCCGCGGGTGCCGAAATACCACATCGTCAGTTCCGCGAAGAACTCGCCGGCATTGCCTGCGGCGTACATCGTGTTCCACCTGCCGGCGGCAAGAGACTTCTTGCGCTGGGCCTCGATCTTGTCGCGCACCTCGCGCGTGATGCCGAATGAGAAGATACCGTGGGCAAACTCATGCATGCAGATATCGCGATGATCTTTCCATCGGTCGGCCGGCAGCGACAGCAGGTTCTCCTCGCAACATGACGAGTGCAGCCCGCCGTAGCCGCGGCCCCGGGAGTCGATCGTCTCCGACCCATCGACGGCCTTGCCCTTCATGTGCCGGTACTCCGGCAGGTCGGAGACCTGCTGGTCCTTGCCTATAACGTGCATCTCGGCGCCCATTGCGGCCATGTTGGCCGCGATCTCCGGCGCCCGTGCCAGTTGACGGTCCAGCCGCCGTGCGGCTTCGTCGAGGGCGGCGTCACTGACGTCGGCGTGCGCAAGGATCCGGATGCCGCGCACCGTGAGTTCCTTACTGTAGAACCCCTGCTCGGGCGGGTCGATCTTCCTGATCTCGCCCATGACCTGCCCGTGAGCGGATGGGCTCGAGAGGAGCCCGAGCACGAGCCCCGCCGCCAGTGCGCCGCATGACTTGCCTATCACTCCCCGCATGGCCACTCCTTGCAGCCACACCCCGCATCTTCAGAGGCTCAGCCTTCGGGATGGGCCGGCCCATATTCTACACGCCACTGGTGGATAGTCGCCGCAAACTTCTCGGATAACCGGGCTTTCGGGCGCAGGTCCCCGGCCACAACCGGAAAGAAAAGGGTCCAGGACCCCTAAAGTCGTTAAGGGTCCTGGACCCTTTTCTTTCCCATCGTCGGTTGTCGGCTATGGCAGTTCACGCCTGCGCGTTCAATTATCTGGATACCAATTAGCCTCTTGACACTCCCCGTATGGCGGGATAGGTTGCGGGCACGGCGGGCATCGCACGGGTGATCGCCGGGAGAGAGCAGGCGGAACCGGACCTTATGCGGCGACATGCCCGGCCGGGCCGGACGCTGGGCGGGATCGGGTTCGTGGTCGGGTTACAGAACCTCCTCGCCCGCCCCCTTCTTCCCGGCCGCGCCGGCCGCCCGGCAAAGGGGAGGAAATAGGTATGATTTTCCAAGATACACCAAGTGCAAATCGAACTCGCCTACGGCGAGGATGCCTTACTCGGCCGCGCAGAGCGGGCCATGGTGGCCCGTGCCGCGGCACGCCGGGCGCTTGCAAGCACTCGGCTATCTCGAGGTCCGGAGGAGGCGAATTACACCGCCCTTTAACTCGCTGATGCGCGCCAGAATTTCCTAGGGGCTAAAAAGTCCATGAGAGGCATCACCGCGCATTGGCCCAGCGGTCGGCAGAAGGAAGAAGGAGTTCCGACATGAGATACGTGGGTATCGTAATGGTTACTGTAGGCTTCCTAGCGTTGATGGCCAATATCGTGCTTGGCAATCCGTGGATAGTGCCATACTTGCTCTGGGTGGCGCTTGGTGTTGTAGGTGTGGCTATTGCAGTAAACTATCCGAAGCCAAAGAAGTGGCGCTGGTGGCATTGGCTGGCCATAGGCGGCCCCATGATAGCCGTTGCCATAGTTCTGTTGTTGCCTCTGTTGCGTGAACGCAGTATCAATCGTAAGTGCGAGGCTACGCAAATGACAATAATGAAGATCTGCGTAGGAGTCGAGTGCTTTATGGCTGATTGGGGCGAGTTTCCTCCAAGCGGCCCCAAGGGCAAGGGCACCAATGGTGCTTTGGTATACCAGAACCTTGTGTACTACTTGATGGGGCCTCACTGCCTCGGCTGGGGAAGAGCAGAAGGAGGACAAGCACCTGTTGCAGGTACCGTACCCGACCGGACCTTTGGACCCTATTACGTGCCCGATGAGGGAGTCCAGCAACCATTCGTCATTTGCGATGCTTTTGAACCAGGAAGACCCATTTTGTATTTCCGCAATGCTCCGGGTGGTTCGGCCTTGTTTCACGCGGAGGATAACCCGCTTGACGCTAGCGGCCAAACAGGGTTCGCCAGCCAAGAGCACTTTGAGATGCTGGTCCGGCCGGGTGGCCCGACGGGCGATTGGGTTCGGAAGGACTATCTCCTCATTTCACCCGGCCCCGACAGGCTGTATGGGCACGAGGTCCAAGACAAGGTTACTCTCAGAATGCGGCCTGCGCGGCGGGATGAGAAGGCCAGTGCCACCTGCGACGACGTCACCAACTTTCCACACTTTCCACAACACCGGCAACTCAGACCTTGACAGGTTCGGCGGACACGATGCAGGCGTTCAGAAACCTGGGGAAACCTGGGGACGCTTACCCTATATTCCATAATCACTTGTGATACAAGGGATTACATCGCGGCATGGAACCTGATCAAGTGTCTGTCGCGGAATGCCAGACGCGGAATTGGAAAGTCATCGTACACCCGTTGCGCCGCCGTCACAAGTGAGCAGGGACAAGCGGTTCCGGAAACCTGGGGACGCTTCCCCTATATTCCATAACCACTTGTGATACAATGGGTTACATCGCCGCATGGGACCTGATCAAGTGTCGAGCGCGGAATGCCAGGCGCGGAACGGGAAAGTCAGCGTACGCTCGCTGCGCCGCTGTCACAAGTGACAAGGGACAAAGGACACGTATGGTCACTTCGCACGGCCGGGCAAGACCGGCCGTGGCACACAGCGATGCAGGCAATCGTAAAACGCTCTAGGGTTTGACGACTTCGAAGGGGAGGGCCGGCAACGTTCCAAGCGGCAATCGCCGAGGAGGCGTCGGCGCTTTGCCGGGGGCGGCCGCCTGGCTCTTCATGGTGAAGGCGTTGACGATCAGGTTTCCTTTGAGGCCCGGTTTGACCTTGGCGGCATCGCTCTGTAGCACGATCTCTGTGCCGCTGCTGGTAGCCGATGCGCTCTTGACGGAGATTCCGTCCGGCGGGTCGCTCAGGTCGAACTGGATCTGGCCAAGGACCGTGTTCACGGGCACGCTAACCTGAACGCGGGCCGTTCCGCCGGCGGGGATCTTGACAGGGGTCTCGCTCAGAATCCTCGGCGCGCTCTTGGCGAAGTAGCGCCCCGCCACGGTCACCTTCAGTTCCGCGGCGGGAACGAGATGACGGTATGCGAACGCCTGCATCATGTCTTCCGCCGGCACGGCCGACCGGACGACCTCCCGGCCGCTAATGACCGCGCGGCCTTCCACGTGCAGGCTGACCGGCTCATCGAGCGGCTTCGGCGGGACCGCCAGCGTGACCCTGACCTGGTCCTGATCCGCCGGCACCCGCGCGCCGCCCAGCGAGAATCCTGCCGGCGCATCCTTCAAGGCCAGCGCAATGTCGTCGGCAAACCCATCCTTCCGGACGGCATATACGGTGATGGGAGCGATCGCGCTGCCGCGAACGTTGATGCTGGACGGCGCCACGCGCAACTCGAAGTCGGGCCGTGGCGGGCTGATGCGCAGGCGGTAGGCATACTCCGCGCCGCCCTTGCGCTGGGCGTCGCCCAGGTGAAGATAGTAGGTTCCGCCGGCGGGCAGGCGCGTGCGGAGCCAGGAATCGGCGTGGTGCGTATTCAGCCCCGAGCCCTTGTCTTCGGTATCGTCATTGAACGCCAGTTGCTTGCCGGCGGCGTCGGTCAGTTTGAGCACCGAATCGAGCGGCGAATCCAGCCTGCGGGCATAGACTTCGGAGACGACCTCGTCGCCCGCGCGACCCTCAAAACGGAACACGTCCCAGTCGCCCGGCTGGTCGATGCGCCCGTTCACGATGATCGGAAGCGCGACCGCCTGAGCGTTTCCGGGCTGGTTGTTCGGCTCTTTATCGAGGCATTCCGGCAACGTGTCCACCGCAAAAGGCTCGCGGTTGGAAACCAGTTCCCCCTTGCGCATCGAGAGCCAATACGTTCCCGGCGTCCGGTCCTTGTTATCCTGAACCAGGCGGGTCGCCGGAAGATTCCAGCCTGTCACCTCGACGGGGACCTGGGCGCCGGCCCGGCCGCCCAGCGGGAAGATGCTTGTCACAAACGGCAGTTCGCCCACCGTGATGCGGTACACGAAATCCTCGCGGCCGCGATAGATGGCATCCTTGATCTCGAGCACATATTCGCCGTCGGCCGGAATCTGGTAGCAGATTACCGGATCGGGATGGAAGCGGTAGTCGTCGTCATACGCGACCTCGCCGCCCTTGGCATCGTAAAGCGCCAGCGCGGCCTGGAACCAGCCGGGCACGGCGTCGGGAAGGTAGGGGATCAAGTCCCGTGCGCTGACGGCGGCCACCAACCGTTGC
>CAYGWP010000416.1:0-3650 GCA_964353455.1 uncultured Anaerolineales bacterium | reverse complement strand
ACGGCCCGGCAGAAAAGATCGAGAAGACCCAAAAGGATGTTGGCAAGGGCAAGATAGTAAACATGAGCCGCCACCATTACGGCCCACTTGTATTTGACGTGCCGGACGGCCAGGACTGCGTGCACTTCATGGCGGCCCCGGGGGAGTGGTGCACCAGCGGCCTGCGCGCTAAGGCCGAAGACACATTGAAGCAGGCGGGCGCCTCTATAGGGGACCGACCATGAGAACTCTCTCTTGTGCGGCAGCCATTTGCCTCGCCGCTGCCCTCGCCCATGCCGCCGTCATCGGCAAGGCGACCGTGACGGCAGAGCAGGCGCCGGTCATGTCGGGCAAGCAGGTTGTCGCCACGGCAAAGAAGGGCGACGTGCTGGACGTGACCGAACTCAAGGGCGACTGGTTCGGCGTCGCCCCGTCGCAGGGGTGGATACACAAGGCGAACGTGCGGTACGAACCGGCGGCGGTGGGCACGGCACCGGCGCAGGGGCCAAGCATCCCGCCTTCAGCAATGCCGAAGTTGTCGGAGCGGGATCATTACCTGCGCCGGGCAAACAATGTCCCGGCTGAGGCGATAGCCGAATATGCCAAGGCCAAAGGCATTGACGGACAGAAGGCTTTTCTCGAACTGCCTTCCGTGGACGAGTTCTGGACGCCCGACGATCAGTTCAACGCCATTGCCTTTCGCCGGGCAATCGGGGCAACGGCCGAGACGCCAGTGGACAAGTCAAAGCCTATTCCCCCGGCACCCACAAAGGAGCCATCCTCCGCCGCGCCCGCGCCGGCGGCCGGCATCGCTCCCGAGAAAGAGGCCCAGGCCCTGCGGCTGCTTGGCGGATGGACCCGCCTGGAGGCGACGGACAATTCGGTCTCCGCCGCCATAACGGCCGACCAGATCGAGGCCGTCAGGCGTGCAAGCGATCTGGCGGGGGCTACGCTGCGCGCCAAGGGTCTGGCCGACGGGCTCCGGCCGGCCGCCGCCCAGGTGGCCGGGTGCGGGCCGAACCTCGACTCGCTCACCGTGCGGGTGCAAGGCGCCGTGGAGATCGCGAAGATCCGCGAGGTTCTCGGGAAAGAAGAGGCCGCCGAGCAGACCGAGTTCCTCGAAGGGCCGCTGTCGTCGCCGGTAACGTGGCACCGCTACGGGTGGCTGCGCTTCGGGGCGGTTGACGGCAAGGTCGTGGCCGTCCGGGCCGATTGCCGGAAAGCCCCGCCGCCGGTCGCGGAGGCCAGGACGACGTCGCCCGCCGAGGCAAGACCCAAGCCCGCCGAGGGAGTGTTCCTCGGCTACGAGCCGGCGTGGATCTCGTTCGGCGTCCCAAACACCAACGTGGCGCCCGGCGGCGCTTACACGATCACGGCCGAGCGCCTTCCTACCGCCGAGGACAAGCCCGACCAGCAGCCGTGGGCCCTGCGTTTCAGGCGGGCGGCGGGTGTAAGCGCCCGCGAGGTCCGGCTGATGCTCATCAGCACGCCGTCGAGCCAATGCGCGATAGACATATCTGATAAGAACAAGACAACCTTCGCGGCCGACGCGGGCGCCGTCGTGCTCGTCCTGGAGCCCGACTTCAAGGGCAAGGTGTACCTCGGCATTCCGCCGACAGGCCTGCCGACCCGCCCCCCCGCCGCGCTCAGTAACGTCGTGGAACTGGGCAAGTAGGCCCTCTCCGCCCCCGGCGGGGGCCCGGTGCTGTGCTACCTTGTTTCGCCCCTCCCGCCCGCGGTATGCTTACTTCGCGGCCTGCCGCAAGAGTGTGGAGTCCTCGGAGTCTCTCCCCCGGAAGACCGACTCAAGGGGATGCGGCGCGGCAGTCGATAGGAAAGGCAGGCTTGAGGCCGGAGGCCGGAGTCTGGAGGCCGGCAAAGGCCGCGCCTACAGCCTCAAGCCTCCAGCCCGTCTTGACCGGCGGCGAAGGGTACTCGACCGCCTGAAAGGATATAGATATGTGCGGCATCGTAGGCTACATCGGCGCGAAGCAGGCGTACCCGATCCTGATGGAGGGCCTGAAGCGCCTTGAGTACCGCGGCTACGACTCGGCGGGCATCGCCCTCCAGCAGGACCACGACGGGCGACTGATGGTCGTCAAGGCCAAGGGGCGGATCGCGGTGCTGGAGGGGATCCTCAAGGACCACGACGTCGGCGGCACGCTGGGCGTGGCGCACACCAGGTGGGCCACGCACGGGGCCCCCAACGACGTCAACGCCCATCCACATACCGACATGTCCGGCAAACTGGCGGTCGTCCATAACGGCATCGTCGAGAACTGGTCGTCGCTCAGGCAACTCTTGGAGCAGGAAGGCGTCACGTTCAAGTCCGACACCGACACGGAGGTCCTCGCGCACCTGTTTGCCAAGCACTACCGGGGCGACCTTGAGAAGGCCGTCCAGCAGGGTCTCCAGGAGGTCCGCGGGGCGTACGGCATCGCGGTCATTCACGCCGAGCAGCCCGACGTGATGGTGGTGGCGCGGAACGGGTCGCCGCTGATCGTCGGCATCGGCGAGGGGGAATACATAGTGGCCAGCGACGCCTCGGCCATCATCGAGCACACCACGAACGTAATTTACCTTGAGGACCGCGAGATGGCCACCATGCGGCGGTCCGGCATCCGCACGGCCACCATCGACGCCGTCCCGACCGTCAAGGAGGTCCAGCAGGTCGAGTGGAGCCTGGAGCAGATCGAGAAGAAGGGCTACGAGCACTTCATGCTCAAGGAGATCATGGAGCAGCCCGAGAGCCTGGCCGACACGATGCGGGGGCGGCTGGACGCCGAGTCGGGCGAGGTGATCCTGGGGGGCCTGCGCGACGTGGCCAAGCAACTTACGCACGCGCGGCGGGTGGTGCTGACGGCCTGCGGCACGGCGTGGCACGCCGGCCTGGTGGGCGAGTACCTGTTCGAGGACCTGGCGCGGGCGCCCACCGAGGTGGATTACGCGAGCGAGTTCCGGTACAGGAACCCGATCATCGACGAGGGCACCATAGTGATAGCCATAAGTCAATCCGGCGAGACGGCCGACACGCTGGCCGCCATACGCGAGGCCAAACTCAAGGGCGCGCTGGCCCTGGGGATCGTCAACGTCGTCGGCTCGAGCGTCGCCCGCGAGACCGACGCCGGGGTGTACCTCCACTGCGGGCCGGAGATCGGCGTGGCCTCCACGAAGGCCTTCACGAGCCAACTAGAGGTCCTCATCATGATGGCCATGTACCTGGGCCGCCGCAAACATCTGGCGCCGTACCAGGCCCGCGAGATCATCAAGAACCTCCAGGCCATACCCGAGAAGGTGCGGCACGTTCTCGCGCTGAACGACCAGGTCCGCGAGGTGGCGGCCGAGTACAAGGACTGCCCGAACTGGCTGTACCTGGGCCGCGGATACAACTACCCGGTGGCGCTGGAAGGGGCGCTCAAACTTAAAGAGATCAGTTATGTTCATGCGGAGGGCCTTCCTGCGGCGGAGATGAAGCACGGCCCCATCGCCCTCATCACCGAGGGGATGCCGGTGGTGTTCCTGGCGAACCGCGGCCTCCAGTACGAGAAGGTCATGTCGAACATGGAGGAGGTGCGGAGCCGCGGCGGGCACATCATCGCCGTCGGCACGGAGGGCGACAAGGAGATCCGTCGCCTCGCGAAGCACGTCCTGGAGGTGCCCGACGTGCCTGA
>CAYGWP010000415.1:0-20451 GCA_964353455.1 uncultured Anaerolineales bacterium | reverse complement strand
TTAGCGCACCATGCCGTTAACCCTCTCCCCTTGCGGGAGAGGGTGGCCGCAGGCCGGGTGAGGGGTTTGCCGTTGCTCCACCCCTCACCCCCGCCCCTCTCCCACGAGGGGAGAGGGGTGAACTGCGCCACGCTAAACGCGTGCGGGCAATCCTGCCCGCCGTGCGCGTAGGAGTCCGGAAATGGGTATGGATCGTCCCAAAAACCAAGTGTCCGAATGCGCCTTACGGCCTGCCGATGCGGGAACGGGGTTGGCCGGTTCGGCAAACGAACGCGCGGAAATCCGGTCAGGCCTTGACGATCTTGGACCGTCCGGCCTTGACCTTGCCGCAGGCGTTCCGGGCATCGACCACCAGCCGCGAGTGGCGCACGATCCAGCCGTAATCGTAGTCGGAGTGGTTGGTGGAGATGAGGACGGCGTCCTGGGCCGCCAGGAACCTGGGTGTGAGTTTCTGGCTGACCATGCGGAGGTCGTGCTCTCGCTGGCGCGGCGTACGGGGGATATACGGGTCATTGTAGGTGACCTTTGCGCCGAGGGCCTGGAGTTTCTCAATGAGCGTGACGGAGGGGCTCTCGCGCATGTCGTCAACATCGGGCTTGTAGGCGATGCCGAGGACGCAGACCCGCGCGCCCTTGATGGCCTTGCCGCGGTCGTTCAGGGCGAACATGAGTCGCTGGATGACGTAGTCGGGCATGCCGGTGTTGATTTCGCCGGCCAGTTCGATGAACCGCGTGGTGCAGCCGAACTCGCGGGCCTTCCACGTGAGGTAGAACGGGTCGATGGGGATGCAGTGGCCGCCGAGGCCGGGCCCGGGCGTGAAGAAGGTCTTGTTCTCCTTCTTGCCGAAACCGAAGGGCTTTGTGCCGGCGGCCTCGAGGACCTCCCACACGTCGATGCCCATGCGGTCGTAGATCATCTTCAGTTCGTTCACCAGCGCGATGTTGACGCAGCGGTAGATGTTCTCGGTGACCTTGGTGGCCTCGGCGACCTCGCAGGTGGAGACCGGAACGACCCGCTCGACGGCTGCGCCGTAGAGTGCGCAGGCGGCCCGAAGGCTGGCCTTGTCGAGTCCGCCGACGACCTTCGGGATGCGCGCGGTGGTGAAGTTCGGGTTGCCGGGGTCCTCTCGCTCGGGGCTGAAGGCGAGAAGGTAGTCCTTGCCGGCGGCCAGGCCGCTCTTGGCGAGGATGGGGATGACGACCTCCCGCGTGGTGCCGGGGTAGGTGGTGCTTTCGAGGACGACGAGTTGTCCGCGGCGCAGGTTCGGCGCGATGGACTCGGCGGTGCCGACGATGTAACTCATGTCGGGCTCGCGCTCCTTGGTGAGCGGCGTGGGGACGCAGATGACGATGGAATCGACCTGGCGCAGGCGCCGGAAGTCGGTCGTGGCGACGAAGCGGTCGCCCCGGCGCATCTTGACGACCGTCGAGGCCGGGATGTGCTTGATGTACGACCTGCCGGCCATCAGCGCCTTGACCTTGGCGGGGTCGATGTCGAAGCCGACCACCCGGAAGCCGGCCAGGTTGAACGTCTGGGCCAGCGGCAGCCCGACGTAGCCCATGCCGATGATGCCGACGACGGCCTTGCGGTTGGCGATGCGATCCATCAACGTCTCCATGAACGTTGCTCCTTTCAAGCGAGTTGCGAGCGCCGGCGCAAGAAGGCTTCGCTTGTGCTGCATACCCGCGACCTTACGGTCGCGGCTCGATGAATACAACACTCCCTTACATCGGCCTTTCGGGCCCCGTTCCTTGACAGGCACGTGCGCTCCGGTAGAATAACAGGAGTTTTGTTGCATGCCGAGTGTTTTCCCGGCCGATGCCTTAGAGCGTGTATGAAAACCCTGTGGCTCAGCCGCCCTCGGCTGAGCGCCTCGTGTCGGCGACAGGCTTTGCCGCCGGAATTGCACACCCGAGGGCGGGTGTGCCACATGGCCCAGGCGGTTCTCATACACGTTCTTAGTGAATCTTCGCGCATGCAGGGGGGCGTATGGTGGGAGGCTCTCTGTGGTCACAGTGGCCGTCATCGGCGGCGGGGGTTGGGGCAAGAACCACGTCCGCAACTTCGCCGAGATCCAGTCCTGCCGCCTCAAGACCATCTGCGACCTGAACGAGAAGGTCCTGGCCGCGCACAAGGCCGCCTACAAGACCGTCGAGGTGACGAAGGATGCGGCGCAGGTCTTCCGCGACCGCGAGATAGACGCTGTTGTCATTGCCACCGATGCGCCGAGCCACCACAAACTGGCCGGCCAGGCGCTCGACGCCGGCAAGCACGTCTTCGTCGAGAAGCCGATGGCCCTTTCGCCGGCCGACGCCGAGGACCTCGTGAGGCGCGCCGAGGCCGGCAAGCGCATCCTCATGGTCGGCCATCTGCTGGAGTATCACCCGTGCGTGCTGCAACTGAAGGACATGGTCGATAAGGGCCAACTGGGGGCGCTGCGGTACATGTATTGCCAGCGGCTGAACCTGGGCGTTGTCCGCAAGGATGAGAACGCCTGGTGGAGCCTCGCGCCGCACGACGTGTCCGTCGTCCTCTTCATCCTCGAGGCCGAGCCGATGACGGTGACGGCCCAGGGCCAGGCGTACCTCCAGAAAGGCGTTGACGACGTGGTCTTCGCGCAACTGAAGTTTGCCGACGGGCGGATGGCCCACATCCACGTGTCGTGGTTCGACCCGCACAAGGTCCGCAAGGTAACGCTCGTTGGCGCCGACAAGATGGCGACGTTCGACGACATGGACGCCTCCGAGAAGATCCGCGTGTACGACAAGGGCGTCAACTTCTCCGGGTCGGTCGTCGGGTACGACCAGGCGATCAGCATCCGGACGGGCGACATCTGGATCCCCAAGACGCCTGGCGGCGAGCCGCTGCGCATCGAGTGCCTCCATTTCCTGGAGTGCATCGAGAATGGAAAGGCGCCCCGCAGCGACGGCCGCGACGGACTGCGCGTCGTGCGCGTTCTGGACGCCGCAACCCGCAGCCTGCGCGCCGGCGGCGCCCCCGTGCACCTGTAAGCACACTTTGCGCGGCGGGTCTCCTGACCCGCCGCGCAAGACGATTGAACAGAGCGTAAATAGCCGGCAATCAGCGCGGCGGTTCAGGAGAACCGCCGCGCACAGGCGAGAAAGGCGGCGAATGGCGACACCCGAATACTTCGTCCACGAATCAAGTTACGTCGATGACGGCGCGAAGATCGGCAAGGGCACCAAGATATGGCACTTCTCGCACGTCATGCCGGGCGCAGAGATCGGCGAGGGCGTCTCCATCGGCCAGAACGTCAACGTCGGCGCCAAGGCCAGGATCGGAAACCGCTGCAAGATCCAGAACAACATCAGCGTCTATGACGAGGTGGAACTGGAGGACGATGTATTCTGCGGACCGAGCATGGTCTTCACGAACGTCTTCAACCCCCGCGCATTCATCGTCCGCAAGCACGAGTACCGCAAGACCCTCGTCCGCAAGGGAGCGACCATCGGGGCAAATGCGACGATCGTCTGCGGGCACACGATCGGCCGCTACGCCTTCATCGCCGCCGGGGCCGTCGTCAACAGCGACGTGCCGGACTTCGCCCTGATGGCCGGCGTTCCGGCCAGGCAGAAGGGCTGGATGTGCAGGTGCGCCGTCAAACTCAGTTTCGCCGGCGGCAAGGCCAGGTGCGAGGCCTGCGGCGAATCGTACCTCCTGGAAAACGGCGCCGTCCGCGAAGCCTGACCGATTGCGACGCCAAAATAAGGAGAGACCATGGCCGTCCCCATGCTGGACCTGGTGGCGCAGTACCGGAAGATCCGCGATGAAGTGCGTGCGGCGATCGACGGCGTCCTCGATTCGCAGGTCTGCATCGGCGGGCCGAAGGTGGCCGAGTGCGAGAAGGCCGTCGCCGCCTACTGCGACGCCAAGTTCGCCATCGGCGCCTCCAGCGGCACGGATGCGATCCTCAACGCCCTGATGAGCCTGGGCATCGGCCATGGCGACGAGGTCGTCACCACGGCCTTTACGTTCTTCGCCACGGCCGGATGCATCGTCCGCACGGGCGCGCGGCCGGTGTTCGTCGATATAGACCCGAAGACATACAACATCGACCCGAAAATGGCCACCGCCCACGTCTCGAAGAAGACCAAGGCGATCATGCCGGTCCATCTCTTCGGCCAGACGGCCGACATGGACCTTATCCTGACGGCCGGCCGCGACCGCAAGATCGCCGTCATCGAGGACGCCGCCCAGGCCATCGGCGCCACTTACAAGGGCCGCAAGGCAGGCTCCATGGGCACCTGCGGATGCTTCTCATTCTTCCCCTCCAAGAACCTCGGCGGCGTGGGCGACGGCGGCATGGTCACCACCAACGAGGCCGGCCTTGCCGACATGCTCAGCATCATGCGGAACCACGGTTCCAAACCGAAGTATTACCATAAGTACGTCGGCGGCAACTTCCGCCTCGACCCGATCCAGGCCGTCGTCGTCTCCGTGAAACTCAAGTACCTGGAACAGTGGCACGAGGCCCGCCGTGCCAACGCCGAGTACTACAACCGGAAGTTCGCCGGCTGCGACGCCATCGTCACCCCGTTCGTCGAGCCGCACAACCGGATGATCTACAACCAGTACGTCATACGCATCCGGGGCGACAAGGGCGCCTCCCGCGACCAGGTCGAGGCACACCTGAACGAACGCAAGATCGGCAACGCCATCTACTACCCGGTGCCGCTGCACCTCCAGCAGTGCTTCGCCGACCTCCGCTACAAGGAGGGCGACCTGCCGCACTCCGAATTGGCCGCCAAGGAGGTCCTGGCGATTCCGGTTTATCCGGAACTTACGGCCGAACAGAAGGATGAAGTGGCATCGGCAATCCTCGACGCGGTTCGCAAGTAGCGGCGCCGTGCCGTCCTCTGGCGGGCAAGTTATGACCGAGGGACCTCAACCGGGCCTCAACGAGAACCCTCCGCAGAGTCCGCAACCCGAAGCGCCTGTCGCAGCCATGAAGCGCCAGGCCCGCGTCCTTGCCTACAACACCACCATCAGCGTCGTAGCCATGGTTGTCGAGGGGGCGCTGGCGTTCTACGTCATTCGCTTCCTGCTGGCCAGCCTGGGCGACACGGCTTACGGGGTGTGGACGACCGTAGCCGGGGCGTTCGCGTACGCCGGCCTCTTGCAGATAGGGCTGAGTTCCAGCGTGAACTGGCTCGTGCCCGGTTGTCTGGCCAGGAACGACCAAGGGGGCCTTGACAGCATCGTGAGCACCGCCCTGGCGTATTACGTGCTGGTGGGGGCGGTAGTTCTGGTGGTCACGCTGAGCGTCTCGTGGTGGTTCCCGTTATGGTTTAACGTTCCCGAGGAGTTTGCGCGGACGAGCATTGCGCTCTGCCTTATCGTCGGGAGCAGTTTCGCCATCCGGATGCCGCTTAACGTCTTCCCGGCGGCCCTCTCCGGCTTTCAGGAGTACGTGCCGCAGTCCGTCGCATGGATGCTGATCAGCGTGCTGAGGCTGGCGCTGATAGTGCTCTTTGTCTCCAAGGTCGTCGCTTCCGTCGGGACGGCGCTGCTGGCGATTGCTTTCATCCACGTCGGGGCCGACATTGTGAACCAGGGCTTCAACGCCTTGCTCACGTTCCGTCGCGTCCCCGGCATGCGCCTCGGTTTCTCGCGGTTCCAGATGCCGCTTTTCAAGACCATGGTGGCTTACGGCTTCAACACGATGCTCTACGTGCTCTCGGTGATGATCCTTGTGAGCGGCACTTACGTCATGATCTCGATCCTGCTCGGCCCCGACCAGGTGGCATGGTACGTGATCCCGATTACGCTTGTGACCGTGATGCAGCAGATCGTCTTCTCGATGGTTGGCGCGATCAAGCCGGCGGCCGCATCGCTTCATGCCCTGGGAGAGATGGACCGTATTCGCGTGATTTTTTTGCGGAGTCAGAAGTACAGCGTCATTGTGCTGGTGCCGATGACGTGGTTCCTGATTGTCATGAGCGGTCCGCTCATCGGCCTCTGGATCAAGGACCCCGCCAAGATGGCAATGGCCCCGGTGGCGGCCCTGCTGGCGGTCGCATACTTTTTCTACCTTGCGCAGCAGAGCGCCGCCTTCGTCCTCATCGGTCTTGGGAAACACCGCATCTTCGGCATCCTGACTGCGTGCAGCGTGGCGGCGTGCCTGGTGCTGGACGTCATCTTCGTGAAGGTCTGCGGATGGGGTTTGTGGGGGATCGCCATCGGCACGGCCATCCCGATGATGGTTGCGGCCGTTATCGTGTTGCCGACCTACACTTGCCGGGTCCTGAAGTTGTCGCGTCGCCGTGCCCTGAAGGAAGCATGGTTGAAGCCGATGATCATCGCCGTCCCCGTCGGCCTGTTGACGGTGGCCCTGTACTACGGGTTATACCCGTCCACTTGGCCGCGCCTGTTGGCCGAGATGGCCCTCATCGGCGGTGCCGCCATGCTCTTGAACTGGTGGATTTCGCTGGAATCCGAAGAGCGGAAATTCTTCCTCGGTCTTCTGCGCCTCGACCGCTTCGCCCGCAAACGTGCTTGACGCAAGCGCAGGGGCACGGATTGTTGAAGACCTGCCCTGTTGGCGGGCCGTGCCGCTGCCTACCTGCCTGTTCCCAACGGCTCGTACGCCATTATGCGCCGGTAGGCCCGCCACTCACGCAGCCACCACACCGGCTGCGCGTACCACGGTCGCGTCTTGATTGGTTCCCGGTGTCCGTTCCAGTACACGCGCCAGGCCATGTGTCGGCACTCGTCGAACCAGGCGCGGTCGAGTTCGCGCGTGCGCGCGGCCAGGTAGGCCTCAAGGAAGGCGTCGGCCATCTCATCGCAGGGAACGGTCTTGCTCCACGGTGCAGCCGCGTAGGCCACGTAGCTAGACAGGCTGGACGTTAACCACGAGAGGTCAAAGTATGCCGGGCCGAACGTGGCCATCCTGCCAAGAAGCGGCGCCGTGGACCAGTCGAGGATGACCAGGCGCCCGGTCGGCTCCTGGAGGCAGACATTGGCCACCGTGAAATCGCCGTGCAGGAAGACCGGCGGTTCCCGGTCCATCCACTCCGCCGGGAGGGGAATCTTGAGGGCCTCGGGCAGCACGAGCCTCTCGTGGATAACCGCCAGCGCGCGCCCGGTCCGGCGAAAGAGGTCGCCCGTTTCGGAGCGGCCATCCGTCGCCAGTTCCACCAGGCTCTTCAGGCCCGCGAGCCTCTCGAACTCTATCACGCCCGCCGGTTCATCGAACCGGGTGATGCGCGGCACGTAGAACGCCCCGCTTGCGTCGCCGAGTTCAGCCGCAAGGCGCGTCTTGGCGGCCTCCGCCGCCGCTACTGCCGGCGGGGCCGTCTTCCGGACGCTCGTCTGAAGTACCTCGATCATGTTACGCCTTTGTGGCGGCACACCGCGATGAGTTCCTGTGAAACGGACGCCAGAAACGGCAGGCGCATCGCCGTCCGCTCGATGGTCTCGGCAAGGGCTTCCGGCATGCGCCTGACGAGCGGTGGGAACAGGAGGCCCATGTGCTGTAGTTCGGTCACCCGGAGGCCTGCCCCTGCCGCCAGGTTCCGCATCTCCTGGGCCGACATGACGCTATACGGTCCGCCGCGGTCGCGCCACCGGTTGCGGATGTAGCCCAGCAGGTACCACGGGCTGGTCCGGTTCTGGTGATTGTTGAAGATAAGATACCCGTCGTCGTCCAGCATGGCCGCCAGGGCCTTGATGACGCTTTGCCTCAAGGGCCGCTCCGCATTGACGAAGAACCGGAAGGCCGTGATAAGGTTGAACCGCCGGCCCGAGAGGACGTTCCGTGTGGTCAGGTCGGCCTGGATGAGTTCGGTGCGCCGCAGTTTCTGCCGGGCGACATCGAGCATTGCTGATGAAACGTCCACGCCCGTGCTGGTGGTCACGCGCTCTTCGAGGAACTGCGTTATGCGCCCCGTGCCGCAGGCGAAATCCAGCAGGTGGATCTCCCGCTCACTGAAGCGGGTCTCCAGGAATTCGCCCAGGAACTGCCGCTCAAGCGACCAGTACAGACGCAGTTCCGGGTCCGCCGCGTAGCCGCAGTCGTAGTAGGGCCCCTTGTCCGGGGCCGTATGGGAGTTCCTGTAACTCGGCGTCTTTTGGCTCATGGGAGTCTTGCCGCGTCGCCGATGGTTTCTGCCGGGGCGCCCAAGCGGCGGCGTCAGTCTAGGTGTGCGCCTCTGAAAAATCAACCGGCAATCAACAGGGGTTGCAGGCGCCTTGCGGCTTGACCGCGAGGGCGGACGGGCTAGAATCGAATCGTCCTGACTGTGCCGTCAGGCGCAAGGAGCGGGATGGATGAACACCATACTGCCGGTTATGGTTCTGAAGGGCCTGGCGACCTACGTTCCCGGCCTGTATCGGCTCCGCCAGTCGCGGGGCACTTCGGAGCCGAACTGGTCCCGCTACTGCTATTCGGTCTGGCTACGGCATCTGGTGATGGCATGGAATCACGGGTTTACGCGTATTCCGGAGTCGATAGCGGAACTCGGCCCCGGCCCATCGTTGGGGGCCGGCTTGGCGGCCATGCTTTCAGGGGCCGACACCTACAGCGGTCTGGACGTGGTGGCCCTTGTGGACCACACGCAGGACCTGAGGATTCTCGACGAACTGGTTGAACTGTATCGGCGGCGCGAGGCCATACCGGGGCCGGAGGAATTTCCGCTGGTGGGGCCGCTCATGGATTCGTATGAGTTCCCGCGCCACATCTTAACCGACGCGCTCATGGAGCGCACGTTGAGCGATGACCGCATCGAGGCCATCCGGGAGGCGCTACGAACCCCGCCCGGGCGCCCCGGCGGTAAGATCGCCATCACCTATTTTGCGCCGTGGTACGATCCCGCCGTTGTGCGGCACGAGTCCGTGGACATGGTGTTTTCCCAGGGCGTTCTACAGAGCGTGGACGAACTGGACGGCACGTACAAGGCCATGCGCGATTGGCTCAAGCCCGGCGGGTTGATGTCGCACCAGATCGCCTTGTATTCCCTCGGCACCGCGTCGGCGTGGAACGGCCACTATGCCTATCCGGATTGGCTGTGGAAACTGATCCGGGGGAGGCGGGCCTACCTGATTAACCGGGAACCATGCTCGACCCATCTGGCATACCTTCGTAAGCACGGCTTTCGGGTCATCACGGAGATACGCGTGAAGAAGCCATCGGACATTCCGCGCAGGCGCCTGGCGAAGCGTTTCCGGAACTTGTCGGAGGATGACTTCACGACGGCCGGCGCCTTCATCCAGGCAATCAAGGAGCCTCTTCAGTAGCAGATGCGGCAGGCAACAGTGTGGGGCTCTCCCGGCATACTCAGGAGGAACGAGATGTCTGATGCATCGGCCGGTGGGCGCCCCACGCTGCCGGAGTCCGTGGTCCTGGCAAAGTTTCCATATCCCTACGAGGCCGCCGCCACGGTTTCATCCGACACCGATGAGGCAAGTTACAGCCGCTTTGACGCCATACACGCGCTCCTCTGCGGCCGCGACGTGATCCGGCCGGGCACCGAGAACTGGAAGACCCTGGGCCTGACCGAGAAGAGCCGGTGGTACGATGCCGAGGCAGGGGGGGTGCGCGGCCTGGGGCTCGATTTCTCGGATTCTTTCTTTCTCATCGGCGACGACATCACGATGGGCATGTATCGTTTCGACCCGGCCACCGGCGGCTTTCATGAAGATGAGAGCGACGGCCACAACGCTGCGCAGGCCATCAAGGGCTGGCTCAAGCGCGGCGACATCGAGGCGTTCCATGCTTTTCTGCATTACCGGCGCGACCAGGTTCTTCCTCTCCTGAAGGGCCTCTATGTCTGGTGCGATCGCGAGGGCGTCGCCAAGCCCAAGGTCTGGATCAATCACAGTCTCGCCGTGTGTCCGACGGGTTTATGCCCCCGCCGGTTCAGGGCCAGCCTGGCGGTCGCGATCTTCCGCAGGACGGCACGCTGGCTGGTCGGTCCGCTCTTCGGCAGGAAGCGCATGCCCATCCGCCACGCCTGGGCCTGGTACTGGGGCGCCACGCCCGGCACGCCGTACTACGTCAACGACGTGCTCACCGCTAACGGGTTGAGATATGTCTGGCTGAACCTCGGGCCCGAGAAAGACACGTTTGTCAACCGCATCGCGCTGCCGGAACGGACCTGGAACGGGCGGCAGTCCATCCTCGACACCGTTACGATGGACGATGGCGTCCGGTACTTCCGGTTCGCCCGCTGTTATGGCGGGACTCGCGCCATGCCGGACGGGGTCGTCGGCTTGCGCGATGGCGAGAACGTTCTCGATGCCTCGGCCGTCTTCACAAGGGAGAACCTCGACCGCCTCTGCGCCGAGGAAGGCACCTGCATCCTCTGCACGCACTGGACGGCAGTGCCGTCGTTTCCCATTCAGGACGAGACGATCGGGCGATTCCGCCTGCTGCGCGAATACCGCGACGGCGGCCGAATCTGGGTGACGACCCTCGCGCGCCTGCTGGAGTGGACTCGCTTCCGCACATTCCTGCGGCACGAGTCCCGACTGAACGGCGACAGGCTTGACATCGACATCCAGGCGACGGACGATCCAGTACTCGGTTCCCAGGTCGTCAGCGGGGACCAGTGCGAGGGCCTCGTGTTTCGGATTCCGCCGAGCGTTCGCGAGGTTAGGATAGGGATCGCCGGGCGGCCGCTCGCGCCGGACGCTGTGCATCGTGATGCCGGCAGGTGTTGGATCAGGGCGTCGGGGGCGAATGGTCGCGGTTGAGGGGGGGAAGAGGGCTTCATGAGCGCATGCCTTGCCATTCATCACCGGGAGGGGAGTTTCTCGGACCGCTGGCTGGAGTTCTGCGGCGAGCGGGGAATTCCTCACAAGGCGGTTGACTGTTACCGCTCCGACATTCTTGCCGAACTCGCCTCCTGTAGCGGCCTGCTGTGGCACTGGTATCACGGTCTCAGCAAGGACCTGCTGATGGCGCGGCACGTTATCCAGGGCGCGGAGATGATGGGCCTGAAGGTGTTTCCCAACATGGCGACCTGCTGGCACTTCGACGACAAGGTGGCGCAGAAGTACTTGCTGGAGGCCGTTGGTGCGCCGCTGGCGCCGACGTTCGTCTTCTACGACCTGGGCGATGCGCTCCGCTGGATCGACAAGGAGTCATTTCCGAAGGTGCTGAAGTTGCGCAGGGGCGCCGGGGCGAGGAACGTGCAGTTGGTTCACACGGCGGCCGAGGCGCGGCGGCTGGCGCGGCGGGCGTTCGGCGCGGGATTCAAGCCTGTGGGCGGCCCATTTGCAGATGCCGCTACCCGGTTTCAGAACGTTCGGCGCAGGGGCGATGTCTGGGGGGCGATCAAGCGCCTCCCTCGCTCGCTTCTGAATGTCTATCGGAGCAACGCCCAGATCGGCCGGGAACGAGGATACATCTATTTCCAGGAATTCATGCCCGGCAACACGTTCGATACCCGCATCACGGTGATCGGGCGCCGCGCGTTCGGGTTTACGCGGAACGTCAGGCCCGACGATTTTCGGGCCTCGGGCAGCGGAAGCATCGAGTACGACCTGAAGCGGGTCAGTCTCGATTGCGTACGCATCGCCTTCGACGTCAGCCGCAAGACCGGCTCGCAGAGCATGGCGTTCGACTTCGTTCTGGATCCCGACGGGCGCCAGCGGATTGTGGAGGTGAGTTACGGGTACCTGGCCTCCGCGGTGTATGCCTGCGAAGGGCACTGGGACGAGGGCCTTGCGTGGCACGAAGGGCACGTCTGGCCGCAGGATGCCATTCTCGAAGACCTCATGGCCGCCTGCGAGAAGGGGGCGTGAGGTCGAGGCCCGCCGCGCGGCGGTCAGGAGCGAAGTATCGTCTTGATGTACGCGATCAGGTGGCGCGGTCTGAGGCGCATCAGGTTCCTCGCGATGTAGTCAAGAGTGAACTCCGACCGTTGCAGTCGGAAGAACCCCTTTTCGATCTCATCGCGCTGGCGCCAGCACGGAGCGTCGGGATGATGGAAACTCTCACATAAGTTCTGGAAGAAGGTTTCGGCCTCGGCGGCCTCCTCCATCGCCGGTAATCTCGGCAGCCCGGATTCATCGACGACGATCGGCACGCCTTTGGCTTCGGCCTTGCCTTCTTTGTGCAGCGTGCATTTCAGCACGAGCGCCCGCAGGATGGTTTTCCTGTCGAAAGGGATTCCCAGCCGGGTCAGACCTGTTGCTTGTCGCCATTGCTCGTACCGGTCCGGCAGGGCCATCGGCAGGATGAAGTTGCCCAGCGAGTATGCGATCGGGACGCCGTGGTAGGTCTCAATTCCCTGGATCGTGTGCGTGTGCGTTCCCACAACAAGCGTGGCGCCGCAATCCACGCACCGGCGGCATGCCTGCATGATGCTTCGCAAGGGGTAGTTGACGGCCTCGATGCCGCCGTGGAAGTACACGACCAGGTGGTCGCACTGCCGACGGGTCCGCCGGATGATTTTCTTCGCCCAGGAGGAGTCAACGATGAGGGTGCCGGGGCTGTTCCGCGTCGCAATCTTCCCACCGTGGAATCCCAGAAAAGCGACCCGCGTTCCCGCCCAGTCGATAATGGCGGGCTGCGACGCCCCTTCCTTGTCAAGGCCCGCCCCGAAGTGAGCGACCCCGTTTTCCTGAAGGACCGTGAGTGTTGATTCCAGCCCCGCCCGTCCGCAGTCCATGATGTGATTGTTGGCCAGCGCGACGGCATTGATGCCAAGCCATCGGAGGGACTCGATGGCCTGAATCGGCGAGGAGAGGGATAACGGGTTTGCCGTTTCGGCGGGGATATTGCACAGCGGGCCTTCCAGGTTGGCCAGAACGATGTCGGCACGGATCAGGTCGCGGATCGAAGGGGCAACGCGTTTCGCCACGCCTACCGGATCGGCGGCAAACGGGCCGCCGAAAGCGATGTCTCCCACGACTGTCAACGTTACGTTGCTCATCGGTCTATGCCCGCCAGTCCACAGGGCGGGCCGGCGGGGCGCGCCGGCCGGCCGCCGTGCAGGTTCACCTGGCGCCACCCGTCGAGCAGGTAATAACCCGCCCAGCAGCCGATGGCCGCAAGCGTCCATCTCTGCATGTCGGTTGCGGGTTTCCATTTCTCTCGCAGCCAGTCAAGGGACTCGCGAGGCGCCGTCAGGCTGCCCAGCCACGGCGTGGGAAACCCGAACCCGCTCTTGGGGCGCCTGGCGAACGGCTTGCCGAAGATCCTCGCCGCGAATTCCTTGAGCGCCGACTTCCCCGGCTTCGTGGGGCAGGGCATTCCGAGAAAACGATTTGAGAGGAACGGCACCCTTGCCTCGATGGCGTGGGCCATGCTCATCCGGTCCTGCCGCGCGAGGATCGGCGGAAGGTAGAACGTGCGGTCGAACATCAACTGCGATTCGAGGACGTCGGCCGAGACAGGCCTCAAGGCTTGCGGCAGCCAACGCGCCAGCGGCGAGCCGGGCGACCGCGCGCCAGCCGCCCTCGGGGCCGGGAAGAACCCTTTCACAAGTGGCGACCCGCCGAGGTCGAATATCCTCCGGCTGCGCTCATAGCCCTTCAGCCTCTTGCCGTCCTGCCAGGCGTATCCGCCGAAGAGTTCGTCGGCGCCTTCCCCGGTAAGGAGCACTTCCACCTTGGTTTGGCGCCGGACGTACTCGCACAAGAGGTACACGCCCAGGGCGTTCGGATGCCGGATCGGCGGTTCGTCCATGTGCCACACGACGGAGGGAAGGACCCGCCGGACTTCCTCCTCCGTGGCCGGGATGCGGTGGAACTGGAACTCGCAGACCTTCGAGAGTATCTCGTTGGCCATCTCTGCCCAAGGTTCCTCGCTGCATCCCGGGTATTCCACCGCCACGAAGAATCCGTGAACGGCCGGGTTGTTCATGGCGTAGTGGTAGGCCACGAGCGACGAATCGATGCCGCCCGAGAGTTGCACTCCCACTTCCACGTCGGACATGGATTGCTCTTTGACGCTTTCCGTTAGCGCGCTGAAAACATCCTGGGAGACCGGCGGCACTTCCGCCCATCGCGCAGAAGGTGCCGCGTCGAGCGATACCGTGACGGTCTGTCCGGGGCAAACCTGATAGACGCTCGCCAACAGGGTCGGGACCAGCCGCAGGGTCGATCTGAAGCCGCGGAAGGAGATAGTCACGTCGCGCGGCAGGCCGTAGCCGTACTGAAGGAACTCGCGCTGGACCTGGCCGTCGAGGTTCGGCCTGGGGCTGAACCAATCCGTGCCGAAGAAGCCTTTGAGTTCGGACGCGAAGGCCAGTTGGGCGCCGTCTTCGCTCAGGGCGACGTAAAGCGGCTTGATGCCGACCGGATCGCGGCTGAGGACCAGTCGCCGTTCTTCGACGAAATAGGCGGCGAACGCATACATGCCGTCGAGTTGCGCCGGGTTGAAGCCCGGCCCTTCCCGAGCCAACCATTCGACCAGGGCGACCGTGTCGGAATGCTCTTCCGGCAGGCCCAGTGTCTTGTAGTTGTAGATCTCGCCGTTATAGGTCAGCACGACGTTTCCGCAGGCGCTCCGCTTCGGCTGCGCGGCGCGCTCCGTGAGTTCCAGAATCGATAGACGCGTGTGCCCCAATGCAATATCGGGAAGATCGAGGATTCCCGAACCGTCCGGGCCGCGGTGCACGAGATAATCCAGGCGCAATCGGGATGCCGGAAAACAGCCAAGGATGCCGCACATGCGCTCTTCAGGCCTTCCTTTCCAGCCGGGCCCACGCGGGCGGACGTTCCATCGACCAGGCCCGCGCGGCAACGAGCCGGGCCGTTATTCCGCACCGGCTTGTTCCCCGCCATTCGTCCATCACCGCAGTTCGTCGGAATGTACTATAGGCCGCGCTCACGAGCGTGGCAAGAGGCAGCAGGCCTCAAGCATCGCTTCGCTGGTGCGCGGGATTGGGTCAAGCGATTCCCTGGAACAGTTCGATACTATAGAAGATGCCGGCGGGGGAAGAGGGCCGGATGTGCCGTGAAGGCGCCCCAATTGGGGGTTTGCCTGTTGCCAGAGAGGGCGCTGCGCGCTACAATATCGTCGCCGCGCAGTCTGCAAAAACCGCAGGTTGACCCGAGGTCGAATGAACGCGCCAGGTTCCACAATGCTTGCCGCAACCGGTGACCAGGCACTCCCACGGGAGCGCCTGCCCGCCATTTCGGTCCTTATCGGCCTCTTCATTGTCGGGGCCGTGGCCCTGACATCCGTATGGAGCCTGCCCGTAAAAATCACGGGCATGGTCCTGGCGGTAGGATATGCGATAATGTCCATCCGCACGCGGATGTACCCGGCCCCCGAGATGATCCTGTACCTGGGCTGGGTGACCTGGAGCCTGACGGGGCTGGTCGGCGCCAGGGACCCGGCCTTTTTCTTCTTGACCTGGACGACGGTGTTCCAGATATGGGTCCTGACCTGGATCATCTCGACCTACACGGTGAACCGAAGGACCCTCTCGTTCACGCTGGGCTCGTTTCTGGTTGGGGCGTTGGTTGTGGGTTCATACAGTTACGTGACGGGCGAGTACGAGCGAGCCGAGGCCTCCCCTGACATCCGCGTAGGCGGCCTGGCCATGAACGCGAACGCCTTTGCGTGGCTGATGGTCCTGGCGACGATCACCATGGCCTACTTCTGGATGCTGCCTTCGCGCAGGCCGTGGCTCAAGTACGGTACGCTGATCGCGGGCATGATGGGGGCAGGGGTGGCGTGCATCCTGTCGGCGTCTCGCACGGGCCTGGTGGGCCTGATGGCCTTCTACCCGCTGTGGATATGGTTCTGCTACCGGCGAGTGATGTTGAGGCGGGCGGGGGTCTTTGCGGCCGTTGTCCTGGGCCTCATCGTCGGCGGGTACGTGTTTGTCACCGTCTTGGCGCAAAGCGGCGCCTCGGAGCGGCTTCTGAGCATGTTCGGCGTCCTGCACGGGCAGCACCAGCGTTCTGTGGACATACGCATCAGCCTTGTCAAGGAGGCGTGGGCGCTGTTCCAGCGGTTTCCGATTACAGGCGTGGGCCTGGGGAATTTCCGATTGTATTCGGCCACCGGGCACGTGGCCCACTCCGAGTACGCCGAGGTCGCTTCCACCACGGGCGCGCCGGGCTTCGTACTGTATTTTTCCATATTCATCGTGCTTTGGCTGAGGGCTGGGAAAATAGCCAGGCACGCCCGCGATGACGTCGCCCTGGGCACGGCAAGGCTCATTCGGGCTGTTGTTGTGGTTGTCCTCCTTATGAGCCTGGGCCAAATCAGTTATTATAACAAGGCGGCTTGGATCGCGTTTGGCGCTTTTATCGGGTACACCAGCGCGGTGTGGCAGGACCTGCGCAGCCGCCTGCCGCAACCGCGAGGCGCCATCCAGCCCGACGGCGTCCTAGAGAGCCCCTTTGCCCTGGGACAGGCTGGAACCACACAGGCCGCAGGCACGGGCCCGGGGGACCCAGGAGGCGGAAGTGGGTAGAGACCTGCCGCCGTCGGAACCGCCTCTCCAGGGACCTCGCATTCGCATCCTCTCGGTGTGCCCGCAACTGACCACGGGGGGCGCCGAGCGCCAACTGCTTTATTTCTGCCGGCACATCGACCGGGCCCGCTTCGACATGCGGCTCATCTATTATGAGGGCGCGGGAGAGATCCTGACGGAGTTGAACGACCTGGGCGTTCCCGTCATTCATATCGACCGCACTCGACTTGGCGGGCTGGGCCTCTTGCGCGCCCTCCGCCGCGCGATCCTGTCGCAGCGGCCCGACGTGCTGGATTGCCGGCTGCCCTCCGGCTACAGGTTCGGACGCCTTGCCGCGCTGGGCGCAGGCGTGCCCGTCATCCTGGCCCAGGAACGCACGACGATTAACGGCGGCGGCATCCGGCGCCGTTTCGACCGGCTCTGCAACCTCTGGACCGACGCCTGGATAGGAAATTCCCGGGCCGTCGCCGAGCACATCGCCCGCGACCTCCGCGTGCCTGACGACCGAATACACGTGATCTACAACGGCATCGATGCCGACCGGCTGCGCAGCGCCTCGAAGCATCCTCTCATGGAACGCTGGCGCCAGGCCGGCCGCCGCATCGTGCTGAACCTTGGGGGTCTTAGGCCGCCGAAGAACCAGCGCCTGTTCCTTCGCACCTGCGACCAACTTCGCCGCCGATTTGCCGACCCCATGTTTGTATTGTGCGGCGACGGGGAGTTGCGCGCCCCCCTGGAGACCTACGCGGCCGAATTGGGTCTGGCAGGGCAGTGCCACTTCCTGGGGCACCAGCCGGACGTGGCCCCCGTCCTGGCCGCCGCAGACCTGTTGATTCAGTCGTCTGACCAGGAAGGCCTCCCCAACGCCGTCATGGAGGCCATGGCCGCAGGCGTGCCGGTGGTGGCCACCGATGCCGGAGGCACTCGTGAACTTATCGACGGCGGCGTCCACGGGCTGCTCGTCCCGGTCGGCGACGAGGCCGGTCTGGTCGCCGGGGCGTCCCAGGTGTTGTCGGACTCTTCCGTGGGCCGGCGCTTGGCCGAAAAGGCGTATGAGAGAATCCGGGCGGCCTTCACGATGCAGGCCATGATGCAGGCGTACGCCCAACTCCTGGAACGCCTCGTCGCAGGCAAGAAGGGCGCGCCTGGGGCATTCTAGGCTGCCGCGCCGCCGATTTGCTCCTGATGCCGTCGCCGAAAAGACGAGAAAAGTGTATCATGGGGTCGCCGGTCGGGCGGCGCCGTACGAGCCGCGACCGTAAGGTCGCGGGTACATTCAACTGCCGGCCACGCATTCTTCGGAGGAGAGAATATGCCCTACTGGAAGGGCAAACGGGTCCTCGTGACCGGGGCGGGCGGATTCATCGGAAGCCACCTGGCGGAGCGGCTTGTCCGCGAGGGGGCCAAGGTCCGCGCCATGGTCCACTACAACAGCCGCAACGACTGGGGCCAGGTTGAACTCCTCGACCAGTCCGTGCGCGAATCGCTTGAGGTGTTCTGCGGCGACATCCGCGACCCCTTCTTCTGCCGCGAGGCCGTCAAGGGCCAGGCGGTCGTGTTCCACCTTGCGGCCCTGATTGCGATCCCGTACTCGTACGTCGCCCCCGCCGACTACGTCTTCACGAACGTCGTCGGGACGCTCAACGTCCTCCAGGCCTGCCGCGACCTCGGCGTCGAGAAGATGGTCCACACGTCCACCAGCGAGACCTACGGCACGGCCCAGTATGTGCCGATTGACGAGAAGCACCCGTTGCAGGGCCAGTCGCCGTACTCGGCCTCGAAGATCGGGGCCGACAAGATGGCCGAGAGTTTTTACCTGTCCTTCAAGACGCCCGTGGCGACGCTGCGGCCGTTCAACACGTACGGGCCCCGGCAGTCGGCCCGCGCGGTCATACCGACGATCATCAGCCAGTTGGTGGCCGGCAAGAGGGAGATTCGCCTGGGGTCGCTGGAGCCGGTCCGCGACCTGAACTACGTGGAGGACACGGCCGAGGCGTTCATGGCCGTGGCCGAGTGCCCGAAGACGGTGGGCGAGGTGATGAACGCCGGCCGGGGCGAGGGCATCTCGGTGGGCGACCTGGCGAAGCGGATCATCGCCATCATGGGTGTCGAGGCCGAGGTTGTCCTCGACCAGCGCCGCGTTCGCCCAGAGGCGAGCGAGGTGCAGCGCCTGGTCTGTAGCGCCGAGAAACTGAAGGCCCTGACCGGCTGGCGGCCGCGAACCAGTCTCGACGACGGCCTGGCCGCCACCATCGACTACGTCAACTCCCATCTCGACCGATATAAGCCGGATGTTTACAACATTTAGGAGGTTCCGATGAGAGCCGTCATCCTGGCCGGAGGCCGAGGCACACGCCTAAGGCCGTTCACCGCGACGCTCCCGAAGCCGCTCGTCCCCCTCGGAGACCGCTCCATCCTCGACATAGTGCTGATGCAACTTAAGCGCGCAGGCGTCACCCGCGTCACGATGGCCGTCAACCACCTCGCACACCTCATCATGGCCTACTTCGGCGACGGCGAGCGATGGGGCCTGGCGATCGACTACAGCCTCGAGGACCGGCCGCTCTCCACCATCGCGCCGCTGAAACTCATCCGCGACCTACCCGAAACGTTCTTCGTCATGAACGGCGACGTCGTGACCGACCTCGACTTCGGCGCCCTCTACCGCTCGCACAAGGAGAACGACGCCGACATAACGGTGGCCACGTTCGAGCGCGACTCCAGGATCGATTTCGGCGTCCTCAAGACCGATGCCGCCGGGCGCATCGTCGGCTTCGAGGAGAAGCCCGTCTATCACTTCAGCGTAAGCATGGGCGTGTACGTCCTCAGCCGCAGGCTCCTCGACATCGTCCCCGACAACACGCCCTTCGGCTTCGACCACCTCATGTACGCCTGCATCGAGAAGAAGCGGCGGGCCTTGAGTTATCCGCACAGGGGCTACTGGCTCGACATCGGCCGCCCCGGCGACTACGAAGAGGCCAACGAGAAGGTCGATGAACTCATGAGGAAACTCTTCCCGGAAGGCGATGCGCCGCTGCCATGAGTTCCAGGCGGTACGAGACGATCGCGGTGACGGGCGCGGCCGGTTTCGTGGGCCGCCACCTGCTGGAGCACCTTGCGTGGGCCGCCGACCGGCCTGGGCGCATCGTTGCGCTCGATGTCCGCCGCGGCGACGGTCCCGCCGATGAATGGACGACGTGCGATGTGACCGACGCAGTGCAGGTCGCCTCGGCGCTCAAGCGAATCGCGCCCGACGGCATCATCCACCTTGCGGGCATCACCCACGGCGATGACCTTGGGGCCTGCTTTGCGGTGAACGTTCAGGCGTGCGCGCGCCTTCTTGCCGCTGCGGCCGAGTTGCCGCAGCGGCCGCGCGTCCTCGTCGTCGGCTCCGCGGCCCAGTACGGCATCACGACCGGAGAGCACGAGGTGGTGGGCGAGACGCGCCCGCTCCTCGGCACAACGCCGTACGGCATCTCGAAGACGCTCCAGGAGAAGTGGGCAATGCTGTACGCGGCCCGGAATGTCCTTCCGGTGATCGCCGTGCGTCCGTTCAACATCATCGGGCCGGGCCAGCCGCCGTCGCTCGTGCCTGCGACGTTTCTCCATCAGGTGGCCGCCGTGGTGGACGGCCGCGCGAAAGAGGTCTGCTGCGGAAACGTCTCGACCCGGCGCGACTTCATCGATGTTCGCGATGTCGTCGCCGCGTTCTGGGCGCTCATGGGCGCCGATGAGCAGGCCGACGGACAGGTCTTCAACGTCGCCTCCGGCGAGCCGGTCCTCGTGTCCGACATGCTGGCGGCCTGCATCGGCCTGGCGGGCCGCGAGATTCCCGTGCGGCAGGACCCCGCGCGGCTGCGTGCCGCCGACGTGCGAACAATCGTCGGCGACGCCGCAAGGCTCCGCGCTGCGACCGGCTGGCACCCGGCGATTCCCTGGCGGCAGTCGCTAGCCGACATGTGGCAATCGTTTCGTAAGGGCAAGTAGCAGCGGATGTGGGCGGCGCAGCGCTGTTCACCCCTCTCCCCTCGTGGGAGAGGGGCAGGGG
>CAYGWP010000414.1:0-4704 GCA_964353455.1 uncultured Anaerolineales bacterium | reverse complement strand
ACCACCCTGGCGCCGGCCAGGTCGACGAGGGCGCAGGTGAAGGCGCGGCCGGCCGAGGCGGCGGGCCCCCTCATCGCCGGCGTGCCGCACGTCAAGCAGAAGCCCGATTTCTGCGGCGAGGCGTGCGCCGAGATGGTCCTGCGGCACCTCGGGAAGGCGGCCACGCAGGACGATGTGTTCAACGCGGGTGGCGTGGACCCGCTACTGGGCCGCGGGTGCTGGACGAAGGAGTTGGCGGGGGCGCTCGGGCGGATCGGCTTCAAGGTGGGCGAGGTGTGGCACAAGTTGCCGGCCGAAGGCTCGACCGGCCGAGCAGCCACGGCCAAGCAAAAGCAAAGCCCGCCAATGGGCGGGCAGGCTGTGGCCGTGCCACCCTTCGGCGCAGACCCGGCTTCGCAGACTGGCTACGCCGGGGCAAGTTTGGCGGCGCAGTGGTCGGCGGTCCAGGCGGACCTTGCCCGCGGCATACCGTCGATCGTCTGCACTCATTATGACGACAAGCCCGGAGCGACCGAGCATTTCCGGCTGGTACTGGGGTACGATGCGAAGAGCGATGAGGTGGTCTATCACGATCCGGGCCGGGATGATGGGGCGTACCTGAGGATGAAGAAGGCGGAGTTCCTCCGCCTTTGGCCGCTTAAGTCGCCGGAGGGCGCGATGGTGATCCGCCTGCGGATGGAACCTGGGGATATCCGCATTCCGCAGCGTGCGGCGGGGTTTACGGCGGCCGACTTCGCGCAGCACATCATGGTCCTGAAGAAGAAGGTCCCCGCCTTCGCCGGTTCTTCAGGTGAGGCCACGGTTGCTAAGACTGGGGCGCCGGCTACGGCGGGCGGGCCCGCGGCGGGGTTTACGGTGGCCCTGGCGGGGCCGTTCGTGGTCGTCGGCGATGAGGCGCCCGACACCGTGCGGCGGAGGGCCACGGGCGTCGTCAAGTGGGCCGTGGACCACCTGAAGGCCGACTTCTTCACGAAGGACCCCGACGACATCATCGACGTGTGGCTCTTTAAGGACAAGGAGAGTTACGAGAAGCACGCCCGGAGCATCTTCGGCGACACGCCCGACACGCCGTACGGCTACTACTCAAGCACCCACAAGGCCCTCATCATGAACATCCAGACGGGTGGCGGGACGCTGGTGCACGAGATCGTGCATCCGCTGATGCGGGCGAACTTCCCCGACTGCCCCACGTGGCTTAACGAGGGGCTGGCATCGCTCTACGAGCAGTGCGAGGAGCGGGGTGGGCACATCTGTGGGCGGACGAACTGGCGACTGGAGGGGCTCCAGAAGGCGATCCGCGCGGGCGGATTGGCGACATTCAAGGACCTGACCGCCACGACCGACGAGCAGTTCTATCGCGAGGGCCGCGGCGACAACTACGCCCAGGCGCGATACCTCTGCCTGTACCTCCAGGAGCGGGGCGTCCTGGTGAAGTTCTTCCACGAGTTTGCCGCCAGCCACAAGGAAGACCCGACGGGCTACAAGACCCTCCAAGCCGTCCTCGGCGAGACCGACATGGCGGCATTCCAGAAACGCTGGGAGGCGTGGGTGCTGAAACTGAAGTTCCCGTAAGGCAAGCCCCCGGCCACGGCGGCAACGGCGTCTATCCGCAGATTACGCAGATGTACGCAGATGGGCTCAACTGCTGATAAGCAACAGGTCCGTCCGACCTTATGAAGCCCCAACCGGGGCGCCTGATAGTAGCCACGCGGCGCGAGCCCGTGGAACATGGCGACGTGCGTATATATCTGTTTCGTCTTTTCTCTTATTCCTAGCCCCGCAGGGGCGTCTGACCGCCTTTGAGATACCGCGGTAAGGCCGTGAGGCCGCTCGTGCAAGCCCAGACGGATCGTTGGCTCACCAACCCGCGATCATGATGTCCTGTAACATCTGCCGTGGCTGTTTAACTTTGAACCTTGAACCTTGAACTGCCGTCACCCCGTTGCCCCTTCACGCAGATCGGACCGCACCCCGGCGATAAATTGGCATGGCGTCCCCGGATAAACGTCCCCGGATAAACCGGCGGCATCAGGCCCGCAGAGCCCCGATGGCCAAGTCCGCCAAGGCACCGCGCTTCTGGGTGCCGTATGCAACCCGTATGCCCGTCAGCCATCCTGCTCTCCCCTGGTAGTTGAGGCGCGGTCTGACCTCAAACCCAAGCCGCCTGACCTGGCCGGCCCGGTCAGCCGGAAGCCTGATGTCGATCACCAGGCGCTGCTTCTGCAGGTACACGTAGAGCACGTCACTCCGGCCCCTTCTCGCATAGCCCAAGTACCGGCCGTGGGGGTTGAGTTTCTCCCGGAGGTCTTGGCACGTAGCGGCCAGCCTCTTGCGGAGCCACAGGACGAGCTCGGGAGGGCATCCCCCCAATCTGGTCGCCAGGACTTCGTCCGAAAGCAGGCCATCCGACCGGATCACCGACTCCCCCCGCGCGCCCCGCTTCCTCTGCCTCCGGAATCCCGGCCCTGGACTAGAGACGCCGTAGCCGACCAGGAGGATGTCTTCCACGGCGAGCGGGGCTATCTGGACCACCAATCGGTTCAACCGCGTCAGGTATTCGTAGGACGATTCCCTGCCCCCGCCCGTGACGTGCCGCGCGACGACGTTGTCCGTCGGCACGATGAAGGCACCGAAGCATCGGACGCCCGGGCGCTCTGACTTGCACCTGGTGGCGAAAGCCAGCATCTTCAGGATGTCCAGCTCAAACCGGGACAGTTGCCCCTTCTCTATCTCGATGCAGACAGCCGTGTCCGCCGTTCTGAAAACCAGGTCGCTGTTGAACCTGCCATGCGGAGATACATGCTCGTTCCTCGCCATTACCAGCGACGGGGCCAGTTCGCGGATGTTCTGTTCGATCCGGGCGTCGAAGTTGGCTGGGTCCGTCTCATGCTTTGCGAGCAGCACTAAGAGTTCCTCCGGCGACACGCGCCCAACGGCTCGAGACAGAACCTCGCGGAGCCGGGGGGGAAACCTGCTGCCGATCCCCGCCGCTTCTCGCATGCTCACGCTGACGACGGATAAGGACACCAACGTCTCCCTGTCAGAAGGCTGTAAGGGCACCATGGGCTTTCGCACGCTCACCGAGTCCGGGACCTGATTGAGGCGCTACCCATATTCCCTTCCCTTGAGTCGGCGCTCGGCGCGGCCCAGTACCGCCCTCACGCCAGTCGGCCCATGCCGACACCGTATCGCCGCAGGTTGTCCGTGTCAAGATACGGCATGGATGTTCATCTTGTCTATAAATCCATTTTCCGCATCAAGCCCCGGCGGGGCGGACGGGTTGTAGCCGCGGTTGGAGCGGCGCGGCCGCACGGCGGCCCGACGCGGAACCCGTGGAAAGCAAAGAATCGCATCCCCCCCAAATCTCTTTCTTCTGTTTCCATCCGTCAGCCCCGGCGGGGCGTTTGAAAGCCGTTCAGTCGCCCGCACGGGGCTCAGCAAACAAAAAAAGAGGAAGGGGGGTGGGTGGCTTCGCATACCCAGGGCTTACGCCGCTGGGCTATTACCTTTCGCCCTGCCAGGGCTTCACGAGGTTGACGGATTTCTGTTTGCGGCCGCCGGCGCCCTCGGCCTTCTCTGCGCCGGGTCCGTTGCTTCTTCTCTTACCCGATTTCCCCTCTGCGCCCTCTGCGGTCTCCGCGGTGAAATCTGTGTCGTTTCGGTCAACACGGCGGATCGCACCCACTACAGGTTTGCTACTTCGCGGGTGGTGCGTCAAGTTGCCTCAGGGCATCCTTTGCCCTTGCGGCAAAGTAGGGGTTGGGGTCTGCGGTCAGTCGCTGGACCTGGTCGCGGGCCTGCTTCAGGAGGCCGTCGGGCCAGGCGTACATGGCCTGGTCGCCGATGGGCCCGCCCGCCGTCTTGGCGGGGCGGAGCGACTCAACGGCCCAATCCATGATGGCCACGCGGATGTCCTGCTTGGTGTTCAGGTCGGTCATCTTTCCGAGGAGCAGCGGAATCGACTCGTAGGCAGTGCCGAGTTTGGCGAGTTTCAGGAGTTGCCAGACGGCGGCATCCCGCATCGGCCCCGCGGGCAGGCTCTCGGCCATCTCCCGAAGGAACCGCGCGGCAAAGTAGTGCTGTTCGTCGCCGACGAGGGCCAGCAGGCGGCCTTTCTGGTCGGCGGGAATAATCGGGTCGGCCAGCCGCTGGCTCAGTTCATCGTAGCGGACCTTCATCTGGGGCGAGACCTCGGCCGGAATCTCGACCGTCATGCTCGCATAGATGTGGCCCGTCCAGCCGCGCTCGATGCGGCACTCGCGGCCGTCGGTGAGCGCGCGGTACCGGTCGCTCGGCGAGTGGATGCCGACCGTGATCGCCGCGCGGCCGGGCAGGAGGGGTGTTACGGTGCGGATGATGGCGGTCTCGCCCGGGGCGAGAGGCCGGAAATCGGACTTCTGGAACGTCCCGCCTTCCCAAGGGAGAAAAGGGTCCAGGACCCCTGACGACTTTAAGGGTCCTGGACCCTTTTCTCCCTTGCCGCCTCCGCCCGGATAACCCGTGATGGCGACGCGGACGGTGATCATGTCCGGAAAGAGGTCCCACTCCGGGACCATGAGCGGCCCGCCGCTTGAGTTCTTCAGTGTGATGCGGATGGCGAGCGGCTCACCGACGTATGCCCGAGCGCCCGGTTGGTCGAGGGCGACCGAGGCGGCGAGCGGATCGGCGGGCGGCCTATTCTCCCTCTCCCCTTGCGGGAGAGGG
>CAYGWP010000413.1:0-6135 GCA_964353455.1 uncultured Anaerolineales bacterium | reverse complement strand
GGTCGGATCGTTCGCGGGTGAGAGCGGCGCGGACGAACCGGCCGTATGCGGCATCGACGTTGGGGTCCGACGTGATGACGGCGCGGGCGGCATCGAGATTCCGAGTGGTGATGGTGCGCAGGGTCTTATCGAGGCTGCCGGCGACCGCCCGCACGAGGTCGGTCCATCCGGGATACTGCGCCAGGTCGATCCGCTCGGCCGTGACGTGCTTGACGCGCCGGCCGATGCTGGCCACCTTGTCGGCGATGCGCTCCAGATCGTTATTGACCTTGATGGCGAAGCACAGCGTCCTGAGGTCGATGGCCGCCGGCTGGTAGAGGGCCAGCAGGCGGATGCACTCCTGCTCGATGTCCACTTCCTCGCGGTCGATCTCGGCGTCATGCTCGTCCACGAGGAGGCCGGCGTCGGCGTCGCGCCCCTCGGCGGCCGCGATGGCGTCCAGCGCCGCCTGCTGGCAGCGTATGCCCATGCGGTCCAGCCGCAGCATCAGGCGGTCAAGGCGGTCTTGAAGTTGACGCATGGCCGGGGCTCCTTTCCATTAACCGAAACGTCCGGTCACGTAATCTTCGGTCTGTTTCTTCGCCGGCTTGGTGAAGATGACGTTCGTCCAATCGTACTCGATAAGTTCGCCCAGGCAGAAGAACGCCGTGCGGTCGCTTACGCGGGCCGCCTGCTGCATGTTGTGTGTAACGATGACGATGGTGTAGACGTTCTTCAGGTCAGCGATGAGTTCCTCGATGCGCCCGGTGGCGATGGGGTCCAGGGCGGAGCACGGCTCGTCCATCAGCAGCACCTTGGGTTGCGTGGCCAGCGCCCGGGCGATGCACAGGCGCTGCTGCTGGCCGCCGGAGAGGGCCAGGGCTGACTTGCGCAGGTTGTCCTTAACTTCGTCCCACAGGGCGGCGGCACGCAGACACCGTTCCACGGCTTCATCCAGTTCGCCCCGGTGGCGGAATCCCTGGAACCGCCGCCCGTATGCAACGTTGTCGTAGATGCTCTTGGGGAATGGGTTGGGCTTCTGGAACACCATGCCCACCTGCTGGCGGAGGTTGGGCAAGTTCACGCGCCGGTCGTTCACGTCGATGCCAGCAACTTCCAGCCGGCCCTCCGCTCGCACGTTCGGAATGAGGTCGTTCATGCGGTTGATGCTCCGCAGGAACGTGCTCTTGCCGCAGCCGCTTGGGCCGATGATCGCCGTAACGGACTTGGGGTGGATGTCCATCGTGATCTGCTTGACGCCGACCTTCTGACCATAGAAGAGGGAAAAATAGCGCGAGCGGATGATGGGCTCGCCGTTCAGGGGCCGCGTACTTGCTGCCGCAAAGAGCGTGGGTGCCCGCACCTTGGCAGTCTGTGGCATCTGGGCCGGTGAATCATCGGGTTCGACCATTTCCGCCTCCTTGATTCTCGACGTATCACTCACGGTGCACCTGCCCGTCTATTGTCCGCGCAGCCGCTTGGCCACGCGAGACCTTACGAGGATTGCCGCAATGTTCAGAATCAGAACCAGCAGGATCAGCGTCATCACCATGCCATACTGGTTGTGCGGCACCATCGCGGCCAGCCGGTCGCCGACGGCAAGGTGGTAACTTGCGTAGGCCAGGGTCTTTGCCGGCATCGTCACGGCCTCCCACGGGGGCCATGACGTGGCGCCGATCGCAACGGCGGCCGTGAACAGGATGGGCGCCGTCTCGCCGGCCGCGCGGCTGACGCTAAGGATGACCCCCGTCAGGATGCCCGGCAGCGCCGCCGGAAGCGTCACCGTCACAAAGCACCGCAGACGGCTCGCCCCGAGGGCAAGCGCGGCCTCTTTGTACGTCGGCGGCACCGAGCGGATGGCCTCCTCGCTGGCGCGGATGATGATCGGCAGCACCAGCAGCCCCAGCGTCAGCGCGCCCGCCAGGACGCTGGCGCCCTCGGGAAGCCCGAACTTCGGCAACAGGAAGATGACGAAGAACGCCAGCCCGAACAGCCCGAAGACGATGCTCGGCACACCGGCCAGCGTGTTGATGCACGTGCGGATGAGGCGAACGGCGCGCCCGTCGCCGGCGCACTCCACCAGATATGCCGCCGAGATAACACCCAGCGGCAGGGCAAACAGGATCGCCAGAATCGTAATCAGCAGCGTTCCAAGAATCTCCGGTCCCACGCCGCCGAAGTAGTGGCCCGAGAGGCTGTCGTCGATGAAAAACTGCCAGTAAACGGTCGTCTGAGGCCGGAGCATGTCTGCCGCGCGCTCGCGCATAAGCGGAAAGAGCGGCGCGAGGTCTGTCCCGGCGAACTCGCGTTCTCGCGGAACCTCAACCCGCTGGAGCGGCTCGCCCGGCTGCACCTCAACCCACTTCTCGGCCGTAAGCAGCCGCGCCAACTGCTTTTCGGCCATGTCCCATCGCGTCGCCCCGTACTGGTCCATGACGAGCGGCGGCCGTGGTTCGCCGGGCCGCGGGCCGAAAAGGGCTCGAACGGCGTCGCGGACCTCGCCAAGGGCCTTCGCGTACTCCGCGCGGCGGCCCAGGTCAACGGTCTCGACGATGTGCCCGTAGTCGCGGGCCATCCTGAAGAAGCCTTCTGCGACCGTGCCCTTCAGCCGCGGATCATCGGCGTGCGCAAGCACGCGGCCCAATGCCTCCCGGGCCACGGCCTTGTCGGTTGACTCGACTGCCTCAGTGAAATCGTCTCGCAGTTGCTTTGTCAGAGACCGCAGTTCGGTGCGATCGTGGGCGGGCGTGTCGCGCCGGTCCAACTGCTTTCCGAATTCTCGGTAGAGCCGGCGGGCCTCCTCTTCCAGGTCCTGCGTGGCGATGCCGCGGCTGAACCGATCCAGCATGTCATAGACCGGCTGCCGGACCTCGGCCACACGGGCCAATTCCACCGCAAGGTCCACCCGGTTGCCTCGCCCGAATTGCTGCATCTGTAACAGCCGGAACTCAATCGTGCCCGCGAAGACGACTGCCGTGGCCCCGCGCCAAAGCATTGGCGCCAGCACCACCACAAGCGCCAGGGCAATCAGGAGAATCGAGCCCGACGCCAGGCCAGTGAACACCCTGTCCATCGCACCGCGAAGCCGAAGCAGGCGGCCGGGCCGAACAGGGTCAAGGTTGGGAGGCCGGCGGATCATGGCGATGTTCCCCCGGCGCGCCGCACGCGGTGAAGGAAATGCTCCGTGACAAGGTTCAGCGCGAACGTAAACGCCAGCAGGAGCAGCCCGATGGCGAACAGCGCGCGGTAGTGGTCGGACCCCTGGACCGTCTCTCCCATCTCGCCCGCAATAGTCGCGGTCATTGTGCGGACCGACTGCGTCAGGTCCCACCACGGGCTGGGTATCTGGGCGGCGTTGCCGGAGGCCATCCAGACGACCATCGTCTCGCCGATGGCCCTCATCATGCCGAGGATGACCGCGGCTATGATGCCGCTGTGCGCCGCCGGGATGATCACCTTCACCATCGTCTCGGCCCGCGTGGCGCCGCAGGCGTAGGATGCCTCGCGGAGTTCCCTGCCGACGGCCGTCAGCGAGTCCTCCGAGACGCTCACGATCGTCGGGATGGCCATGACGGCCAGGATGACGGCCGCATTCAGCGCATTCGTCCCGGTCGATATGTGCAGATGATCCTGCATCCAGGGGGCCAGCACCAGCACCGCGAAGAAGCCGTAGGCCACCGAGGGGATTGCCGCCAGGATTTCGACCACCGGCTTGACGGCCTGGCGCACGCCGAACGAAAGGATATCGCTCAGGCACACGGCCGCCAGCAGGCCGACGGGCACCGCAACGAGAAGCGCACCGCCCGTTACGTACAGCGAACCCACGAGGATGCCGAGGGCACCGAACTCGGGGCTTGCGGCCTCCGGATACCACTCAGTGCCGCCCAGGAGTTCGGCGAGTCGCGCGCCGATGGAACCCAGCGCCGCCTGCGCCCAGGCAAGGACCGCTGCCGCCGAGGTCCAGTCCAGCGGCGGCAGCGCGGCCGGGTTGACGAAAAACGCCACGGCCTCGCGGATGATAAAGACGAAGATCAGCAGCACGGCAATGACGCTGGTGGCGGTCACGAGGAAGAGGGCGGCCCGCCCCAAGTGCGAGCCGAGATATCCCGCCAGGTTCTCTCTGGGCGTAAGCAACAGCGGCCGATCAAACTCGGCCGCTGCGCCCCTCGGTCTCGCCTCGACTGTGCCTGCCGCCTGCGTCATGACTCACCTCATGCGGGCGTCTCTCTAGTAGTTGGTCAGCGGCACGAAACCCTTGGCCTCGATGATCTCCTGCCCTTTCTCGGTCAGGAAGAAGGTGCAGAAGGCATGGGCCGTCGTGCCGAGTTCCGGATAGCCGTTCGTGAAGAGGAACAGCGGCCGGCTGATCGGATACACGCCCGTGGCGATGGTCTTGCGGGTCGGCGCCACGCCGTCAACCGTAAGGGCCTTGACGCTCGCGTCCAGGAAACCGAGTCCCACGTAGCCGATGGCCCCGGCCGTGGTCTTCACGCGGGCATGGGCCTGCGGATTGGAGTTCACGTACTCGACCTTCTCAGACATCTTGTCCTTGCCCATCACCTTCTCGGCGAAGACCTCGTAGGTGCCGGAGGACGTGTCGCGGCTGATGACGACAATTGGCATGTCCGGGCCGCCCAGGTCCTTCCAGTTCGTGATTTTGCCGGCGTAGATGTCGCGCAGTTTGCTCCGCGTGATGGCCTTCAGCGGATTGGATGGATGCACGACCGCGCACACGCCGTCCATTGCCACGGCGTGCGGACAGGGCGTCACGTTCTTCTCGACGGCCTTCTGATACTCGGCGGGCTTCATGAATCGGCTCATCGTGGCGATCTGGCAGCGGCCGTCGATAAGCGCGGCGGCTCCGTCGCCGCTGCCGGTCATCTTGACCGTGATCTGGACGTTCGGGTTGGCCTTCATGAATGCCTCGGCGAACGCCTCGGCGATTGGGCCGACCGTGGTCGATCCCTCAATCTGGAGCGTCTGCTTCTCGGCCTCCGCCCCCGTGGCAAGACAGGCAGTCACGGCCATCAGTAAGGCTGCCCCCGTCGCCACCAACACCATCTCGGCCCCCGACATTTCTCTCTTGTACTGCATTGGCCCTTCTCCTTTTCTGGGATGCTGCCCTGTGCCATCTTTCCCGTGTCTCGATTCTCATACTATTGTGTCGCTGGCGTCTTAAGGGACGATTAGGGGTGCTTTAAGGTTGCGCTAAACTGGTTCTGGGGCATTGTAGGCGGCGGCCCGCACGGTGTAGAATGTCGGAAACATGTCAAAGAAACGCATCGTGATCGTGGAAGACGAGAAGGACATGGCCGACCTGGTGGCCCGGCGGCTTACGCGCGAGGGCTACGTCGTGGAAACTGTCTCCGACGGCGTGGCCGGCCTCGACAAGATCCGCTCGCGCCTGCCGGACCTCGCCCTCGTGGACATCATGTTGCCCAGGATGTCGGGCCTCGACCTGCTGAGCGAACTCCGCAAGGAACCGCGAACGGCCAACATCCCCGTCATCATCATGACGGCCAAGGGCGAGGAGAGTGACGTCGTCCTGGGCCTGCACCTGGGGGCCGACGACTACGTCGTGAAGCCGTTCAGCCTCTCGGTGCTCACGGCGCGGGTGGCGGCGGTCCTCAGGCGCGCGGCCGCCGGGACGCCCGAAAAAGGCGTGCTTAAGATCGGCCCCATCAGCATCGATGCCGAGCGCCACGTCGTCAAGGTGGACGACGAGCCGGTGTCGCTGACGCTGACCGAGTTTCGCCTGCTCTCGGCGCTGGCCTCGGCGCGCGGCAGGGTTCTGACGCGCAATCAACTCATCGACCATGCGATGGGCGTCAACACCGTCGTTACCGACCGCACCATCGACGTTCACCTTACGTCGCTGAGGAAGAAACTTGGCGACGCACGTGATTATCTCCACACGGTGCGAGGCATCGGTTATCGCCTGCTATCTGAGGAGGAACAGGACCATGAACGGTAACAGGCTGTTCTTCAAACTGTTCATCGGCAACCTCTTGATTGTCGGCGTCATCGTGGCCGGCGCCGGCTACGTCTCCTACCGGTCGCTCGTGGCGACGTTCCTCCATGAAACGGAGTTGTATCAGGACCACATGGTCGTCATGGCCCGCGAGTGCATCGAGCGCCTGTGGCCCCTGCCCGACC
>CAYGWP010000412.1:0-7027 GCA_964353455.1 uncultured Anaerolineales bacterium | reverse complement strand
GAGGAGAACCTGGATTTGTTCCAGCGCATGCGGGCGGGCGAGTTCCCCGACGGGACACGCACGCTGCGCGCGAAGATAGATATGGCTTCGGGGAACCTGAACCTGCGCGATCCGATCATGTACCGCATCTTGCACGCCGAGCATCACCGCCAGGGTGACAAATGGTGCATCTACCCGATGTACGACTGGGCGCACGGCCTGGAGGACTCCATCGAGGGCATCACGCACAGCCTCTGTTCGCTCGAGTATGAGAATCACCGGCCGCTGTACGACTGGTTCCTCGACCAACTGGGCATCTATCACCCGCGGCAGATTGAATTCGCGCGCCTGAACATGACCTACACCGTCATGAGTAAGCGCAGATTCCTTGAACTGGTGAAGGGTGGATATGTGAATGGCTTTGACGATCCGCGCCTGCCCACGCTGGCGGGCCTGCGGCGGCGCGGCTACACGCCGGAGGCGATCCGCGATTTCTGTAAGCGCATCGGCATCGCCAAGTTCGACAGCACCGTGGATGTGGGCCTGCTGGAGCACTGCCTGCGGGAGGACCTCAATAAGCGGTCGCCGCGGGTCATGGGGGTCCTTAGGCCCCTGAGGGTGGTCATCGACAATTACCCGGAAGGGCAGACGGAGGAACTCGACGCGATCAACAATCCGGAGGACCCGGCGGCCGGCTCGCGCAAGGTTCCGTTCTCGCGCATCCTTTACATCGAGCGCGAGGACTTCATGGAGAACCCGCCGAAGAAGTTCTTCCGCCTCGCGCCCGGGCGAGAGGTGCGCCTCAGGTACGCCTACTTCGTCCGGTGTGTGGGCGCCATGAAGGACCCGAAGACCGGCGAGGTCACGGAACTCCACTGCACGTATGACCCCGCGACGCGCGGCGGCGATGCCCCCGACGGGCGCAAGGTCGATGCCACGCTGCACTGGGTCTCGGCCGCCCACGCCCTGACGGCCGAGGTGCGGCTGTACGACCACCTTTTCACGAAGCCCGACCCGGACGACGTGCCGCAGGGGCAGGACTGGAAGTCGAACCTGAACCCGAAGTCGCTGGAGGTGGTGAAGGATGCCCGCGTTGAGCCGAGCCTTGCGGCCGCCCGCCCCGGCGACCGGTTCCAGTTCGAGCGGGTCGGCTACTTCTCGGTCGATAAGGACTCTGGGACCGGCGCGCCCGTCTTCAACCGCACCGTCGGCCTCCGCGACACGTGGGCGAGGATTCAGAAGTCACAGAAGGCCTGAGGCCAATGAAACGAAAGGACCTCCGCATGCATTTTTCCGTCATGGCGATGGCAGTGCTCTTGTTCGTGTGCCTTGCGGTACCATCATTCGCCGCCGCACCGAGTGAACCGCAGGTCGTGCATCTCTGGCCCGAGAGCGTCCTGGCGGCGGCCGGCGGCAAGGGAGAGGAAAAGTCCACCGTCGAGACACGCAAGGACGGCAGTCAGTTGACCAAGGTCAGCAACGTGTCTGACCCGACCCTGACCATCTACAGGCCCGCCGATGCCGCCGATACCGGCGCGGCCGTCATCATCTGCCCTGGCGGCGGATACAGTATCCTGGCCTGGGACCTGGAGGGCACCGAGGTTGCCGAGTGGCTGAACTCCATCGGCGTCACCGGCATCATCCTTAAGTATCGCGTGCCCGGAAAGCGCGACCTTGCGTTCGAGGACGGTCAGCGGGCCGTCAGTATCGTCCGCAGCCGCGCGGCAGAGTGGAAGATCGACCCGAAGCGGATCGGCATCCTGGGCTTCTCGGCCGGCGGGCACCTGACGGTCCGGGTCAGCACGAACTCAAAGACCCGCTCATACAAGGCGGTCGATGCGGCCGACGAGGCGAGTTGCCGGCCGGACTTTTCGATCCCGATCTACCCGGCGTACCTTGTGCAGGGCACCCCGCCGGTTGCCGACACGACCGGGCTGCCGATCGGGGCCGACACGCCGCCCATGTTCATGGCGGTCGGCGCAAGCGACAAGTTCGCGGTTGATGCGCTTGTCTACGGGATGGCCCTGAAGCAGGCGAAGGCGCCCTTCGAGTTGCACGTTTTCCAGTTCGGCGGCCACGGCTGCGGCCTCCGCAAGACCGATGCCAACCTGACCACGTGGCCCCAGGCGTGCGAGCAGTGGCTGCGGGGGATCAAGGTGCTGCCGGCGAAGTAGCGGCGGGCTACTTCCTTAACGTGTTGGCGCGGCGGGTCGGTGTAGCCGAACAGGTAACGCCGCGTTTTGTGCAGAAGCCCCGTCAACAGAACCCACCCAGGTCGCCGCGGGCGACTCGACTGGGCGAGTTGATGCTTGCCGCCTGCGGGCGCGTGCTCTTCTCGCCCGGAACGGGTCCAGACTTCGGACGGGCGACATCGCGCTTCCAGTACCGGTACTTCGCTTCCACGTCGGCGTACCGCTCCGACTGGCCGTCCACCGAGATGGTGTCGAGGCCCGCGCTCGCTTGAAGGAGCGTCTCGTACTTTGAAAGCATCGTTTCCGCAAACGTCGCCATCGTTGCTCCGCTATTGGCGGGCTGGGCCGGGCCCAAAGAAGAAGGCTGTGCAGAAGGTGCAGGCTCCTGCACAGCCTTTCATTGCTTTCGACCCGGCCCGACCCGGCTCGCCAGGGCGTCGCCGTGGCAAGCCTGGCGGATGATCAGTCCGCCCGCTGCGCCCGTCGCATATTCAGTTGTCTATTACCCGATCTATACGTGCCTCATGGCCGGACTTCAATGCTGAATCCATATTCTATTGGCAGAACAACCATTTTGTTCTACCATAACGCCCTCTGGTGGCTCTCTGTTCCGCATGGCGTGTTAGGCTGCGAATCAGCGGAAGAGAGGTCTTACGGAAAGGGTTTGAGTGTACTTGGACAAGAAGGAGGGCAAGGTCATGGCAAGACGCGCTTTTCTCTCAATGGGAGTATGGGCAGTTGGTTTGTGCGCGGTACTCTACACGTTGACGAGCTTGGCTGGCGATCCTGTCGAGAAGGGCTCAGGCGTTGTTCGCTTTGCGGCCCAAGAAGGCGGAACGGTGTTGGACAAGGGGGAGGACTTGTGGGAGAGCAAGGACGTTGTCCCGGAGAATAGTCGCAAGTGGCTTCCTGAAATCGCAAGGGTCACTGGTCTCACCCGAGTCTGGACTAGCCAGTTTGGGGCGTGGGGTGGTCTACCAGAGGAAGCGGAGCGGGTGATCAAGGCAGCCAGGTGCTCGTCCGTTTACACAACGAGACTCCCGAAACGTAGGATTCTGGACATTCCTGCCGGGAAACGTTCCGAGCCAGAGTGGCAGGAATACGCGGTGCGTCGTTACGGCAGACTCCTGGTTGCTTTCGAAGTGATTGGTGAAGGCAAGGCGAAAGAAGTTTCCAGCCTGCATGGCTTTGACGCGTCGAGCAAGCATGCCGAGGCCCTCGACACTTTTTACCAATTGCTGCAAACGGGAAACAAGGACAAGGCGCGATATGAAGGCAAGGAGTTGATAACATTCTTTCACCGGGATCCAGAACTGTGGTTTCATCTAGCCGCGCTCGATGCGGGCGACAAGGACTCGGCCAGTCGGTTCCTGACGCAGATCGCCTCGGCTGGCGCGCTCAAGGCCGCGTCCGAAGCTCGAAAGAGTGTCAATGCTCATCCGCAATTCCAAGCCAATAGTCTCGAGTTCCTAAGCACAATTAGCTACTCAACGGAAATGATCCGACTTATCGAGAAGTCCGTAGTGCAAGATCGGCAGCAAGCCAGTGATGCCCCGACGGTTCCGCCAACAAAGGCCGAAGGCGACAAGGAACAACCACTTACTCCGGCGCAGACGAAAATGTTACCTCCGAAAGGCAGCGATGTCTTTGGCTCCAACGAGGTCCGAGTCAGAAATCCGAACACCATGTCGGTAGTCGTTGGACTCCGGTCCAAGGAAGGCGGTCGTGATTTCGCCGTATGTTCTCTGGGCGTTGTCTCTGTGACGGTGCCAGATGGAGAGTACGGCATATACTTTGTCTATTCAGACAAACCAGACGCACTGTTTCAGGGCGATGGCTTCGCCCTCAAAGGCAACGGGGTGGAAATACATCTAGTTCAGGTTATTGGTGGCAACTACGGGATTAGGCGCGTCAAATAACCGGTCACTTGGCATACCGACAACGCACTGGAGCCTGTTGTCCTGGGCGCTCCGAAGGCTCAGTGTGGGCGTTAGAAGTACTCCTTGTCGATCCGCACTTGGCCGCAGTCGAGGCACAGGTATCGGCGGCGGATGATGGCGGTTTAGGGCGTGCCGTCGGCGCGGAGGCCGGGGCACTTCTGGACCAGGCGGCCCCTCACGGCTCTCAGGAAGTATAATGGGAGTTTCCAGAGATGCGTCAGAGTATTGGCCTCCAGTGCATTGCTGAGGACGCTTCCGTCAAGTGCAGTTACTTCCTCACGCCGCCGTAGAGGTCCAGAAGGGTGTTCTTCGCCGACGGCGTGGTGGCGATCAACTTCTCCAGACACTGACCCGGCTGCGAGACGGAGTTGCCCTCGATCCGCACATCGTCGCAGTTCGAGAGCCAGATGAGGGCGGCAGGGTCGATGCCGCGGTCGGCGCCCCGGCGTGTGGGCTCGCGCATGGGACTGACGAAACGGTTGTTGCGCACCAGGACGTCGGTTGCGGCCGAGACGATGAGGTTCGGGCCGTCGCAGTTCTCGACGGTGTTCCCCTCGATGACGATTCTGCGGTGACCGCCGGGCGACGTCGTCTTCTCGCTTGCGCCGGTCACGGTGATGGCCCCCGCCTGCATGTTCCACGGGCCGGTCGTGGCGTAGCCGACGTGGCGGACGGTGTTGTTGCGGATGGTCACGTTGCGGCTGTAGCAGGCCTCCATCCACCACGTTTCGGGGGCGAGGACGATGCCCGCGATCGTGCTGCCGTCAATCGTGTTGCCTTCGACGAGGCCGTTATCGGCCTTCAGCAGCATTCCCCGCGCCCGGTGGTTGCGGATGACGTTGTTCCGCACGACGTATCCGCTGCCGATGGCCGCCGGGTTGCTGACGAGGCACTCGAATGCCGCGGGCAGGGCGCGGTCGAGCGTCAGGCGGAAGTAGTGCGTGCTCTCCTTGAACCGCGAAAGGGTTGTGGGCGTCTTCGGCGTGTATCCCCTGAGGGGAGAGATTGTCTTGACGGCGGCCTCGCCCAGCGGGTTGCCGTCGCGCGTGAAGAGCCGCAGCGGGTCGCCTTCGCGGAAGAAGTTGCCGTGCATGAAGCAGACAATGAGGCGCTCGGCCTCGGCCTCGGCGACCATCGCGTACGTGCCGTGAATGGGTACGCCGTCGTCGGGCATCCCCTCGAACAGGCATCCTTCAACGGTTGGCCCGCGGCGGACGTTGCTTGAGTGGAACGCATCAGCGTTGCAGGCGATGAGGGGCGCGGTGGTCGCTCCGGCGGGGCGGGGGCCGTAGGTCACCTTGTACGAGAACCGGTTGCCGCCGTCGCCGTCGGCCTCGTGGATGCAGAATCCGCCGCCCGAGAGGATCGAGACCTCCGTGATGTTCATCCCCGCGCACTGGCCCACGAAGATGTCGGTGCCGCCCTTGCCGCGGAACGCCATGAAGTCTCCGGTCGCCGCCGCGTGCCGCGGCCTGCCGCGCCAGAAGAGGCGGAAGCGGTCGGGTCCCAGGCGCTCCGCGCGAGCGGCCGAGAGATCATACGTGCCCGCCTTCCACTGCCGGGTCTTCGGGTCGAAGACGTAGCCCGTGGGCTCGGGCGGGAAGTACTTGGGGTCGTCGAAGTTTGCCGGATACCCGGCATCTATGCGCAGGTCGTAATACAGGCCCGCGGGGTCAATCGCCTCGATGGTCCCCTGGGTGAACGGCGGCGTCTCGTTCGTGAGCGTGAGGCCGCGGAGCATCACATTGCGGCAGCGGAAGAACTCGATGCCCCCCTTTGTGGGGTCGGCCCGCAGAAAGGTGACGCCGCGGGCGTCGATCTCGAAGTCCGACACCTCTGCGAATCGCAGGTAGTATCGCCCCGCGGGCTGCGGCAGGCGGTACGTGCCGGCGGGTATGATGACCTTCTTCTCGCCCGCCTTGACGGCCGCCGCGATGCCCCGCTCGACCGATGCCGGGTCATCCGGCGAGATGCGGACCGTCTCGGCCGCGGAACTCCGGCCCAGCGCGGCCAGCAGAACGCCGGCCGCACATAGGGCGATTCCGACGAAGCCGCATCGATGCCCTCTTGTCATGCTTCACCGGCCGCATCATACATCGGTCGCAACAAGGCTGCCCACAGGAAACCTGCCTCGCCGCGACACGCAGGCGGATTTCCTCTTCCCAGACCCCCCCTCAAACGGTATCATTTTGATACCGGTCAAGCGGCCGGGAGGAGGATGCGCCATGCCTGATTTCCTGATTCGACAAATAGATGCCCAGGTTCTGAAGCGCTTGAAGACCCGCGCCCGAAGGCACGGCCGGTCGCTCCAGCGAGAGGCCCAGGTGGCGCTCGAACAGGCCGCCGGGGCCGGCGCCGACGAGGTGGCTGCCATGCTCGATGAGTGGAAGCGGCGGTTTGCCGGCCGCCGGTTCTCAAGCAGCGTCCGCCTGATCCGGGAGGACCGGAACCGATGAAGCCCTGCGTGGTCGATGCCAGCGTCGTGGCTGCCGCCTTCTTCCAGGAGACAGGAGCGGAGGTCGCCCGGGCGATCCTGGCGGGGGGCGGCGAGTTGCACGCGCCGGACCTCCTCCTGGCTGAGGTCGGCAACGTAGTCTGGAAGCGCCACGGCCGCGGGGAGATCGACGAGGCCGAGGCCCGCGCCCTGCTGGCCGACTGCCTTCGCCTGCCCCTGAGGCTTGTCCCGACCGGAGACCTGGTCGAATCGGCCCTGGTCCTGGCGCTGCGCACGAGGCGGACGGTGTACGACTGCCTGTACCTGGCGCTGGCCGTCAGGACGAAGACGGTCCTCGTCAGCAGCGACAAGCGTTTCGTCAACGCCCTGGCCGGCAGGCCCTTTGAGAAGCACGTTGCCTGGCTCGGCAGCCCCAGTGCCCATTAGGGGGTCTCCCCGACTGCGACTCCCGCGGTCACGCG
>CAYGWP010000411.1:0-5816 GCA_964353455.1 uncultured Anaerolineales bacterium | reverse complement strand
GGCGCCGGGCCGTGGCCGACTCAGCGGACGATCAGCCAGTCGAGGCGGGCGTCGGCGGGGGCGGGCTTGGCGAATGAGACGGTGAAGCCGTCGGGGCTCTTATCGGAGACGGCCCGCTCGGTGATCCAGGTCTGCTCCACGAACGCGGCGTAGTCTGCATCGGTCTCGGGCCGCGCGAATTGAATTCGAAGCGAGGTGGCGCCCTTGGGGACCGTCAGGTTCTTGCCGCGCAGGTTGCGGGCCGGGGTCTTGTCGCCCGAAATCCCGCCGGCGGCGCTGACCGGCCCGTTGGCGCAGATTCCCTCGCCCTGAAAATTGAGTTCGCCTGTGGTCTTTGAGACCGTGAGCGAGGCCGTCTTCGGCGGCTTGCCCTCTTCGTGGCCATAGTGCCACTTGATGGGCTGCTCGTGGTTGGGCTGGTGGAACAGGATGGCGGCGTCCGCGAAGTCGGCCTGACAATTTATCCCCACGGTGGCGGCAGCATTGAGGTAGATCACGTTGTCCCAGGCGGGTTTCTGTTCATGGCGTTTGGCCGCATCTTCCAGTGTCGCCCCGCCGCCGGAAACTCTGAGGGCGGCGTGACGCGATGCGGCGCCCAGGTTGGCCACGTCGAAGACGGCCGAGGGGTATGGGCCGGGCACGTCTTCCCACATCCACACGCGCATCGCCTGTGGCTTGAAGGGGTCCGGCCCGATGGCCTGCTCAATGGGGTCGCCCGGCTCGAAATCGAACTTCGTGCCCTGGTCGGTGTAGGGGACGACGCCGAGGAGTCGCTGTCCGCCGCGGTCGCCGCCGGGGATCGCGCGGGACACGTCGTTGACGTAGGCGCCCGGGGCGATGATGTACTCAAGTGGGCGCAGGTGGCCGTCCCAGGAATAGTCTTCCTGGCGATAGAGCAGGGGGCTGCCGGCGCTCTTGGCGCCCCACCAGAACCGCTGGATCTCGATATCCCTGGTCCCGTCGGCGTTCTCCCTGAGCGACGTAATCATGTACCACCGGAAGTTGCCCTTGGGGGTTTTCTCCTCGGGAGTCGCCACGGCGAACCAGCGGCCCACGATCGCCTGCGTCCAGAGGCAGTCCCTGTCGCCGCGGATGAGGCCGCCGATCCTCAGACCGGTAACGCCGGTGCCGGGGTTCCTGACGATCTGGCTCGGATATGTGCGGCCCTCGAAGGCGTGGGCCGGGCCGCCCTGGTCGGCGAAGTATGTGTCGGCCGGAACGATGAACACCTTGCCCTGGCGGATGGCCTTTTTCGGGTTCAGGTTGACGAGCGGCCGCGAGTCGCCCAGCGTTGCGATGTTCTGGGCGGAGGCCGCGAACTTCAACCGGCATTGCTGCCAATCGACCGATTCCACCGTGCCGCGGAAGTTGTTCTCCCGCGAGCGGATGAACGCGCCGTAGCAGTTGCCGTTCTCGTCGCCTGCCGCCGAGTGGATGTTGCTCATGTAGTTGAAGTCGCAGTAGTACACATATGTATCGCCGTGGGCGTACTGGTTGCGGATCACCTTGACGTCGTAGGTCTGGTTGTCGTTGTTGCTGGTCTGGAGCATGTGCAGCAGGCCGGTGTTGCTCTTGTTGTGAAGGATGGCGCCGGCCTGATGATCCTGATCGGTATCGGCCACGAGGTAGTGCATCTGCTTCCCGGCGTCGTAGCCGAGCGATTTGACGCACGCCCGCGTGACTCCGCCGCCGTACCCCGGGCCGCCGTGGATGTTGAGGAACTGGCCGGGCCGCAGCCCGCGAACCGTGGCCAGGTAGAACCGCCGGTCCTTGCCCTTCTCGACGGGGGCCTGGAGCCAATCCAGATAACTGATCGCCCCGTACACGAGGTCGCTGTCGAGGGTCAGCATGGGGTGGGTGCCCCAGTGCGGCACGCTATCGCCATCCTCCAGGCGGAAGGGGCGCTCGATGCGGAGGCCGGAAAGAGGGGGCACTTCGAGGACGGATTGTTTCTCGTCCACGATGACCACGGTTCCTCCGGCCCCCTCGCGCCACTGCCTGGTCTGCTCGGGCGGCGGGGGCGTCCGGACCAGCCCTTGGAGGGGCATCTCCTTGACCTGCTTCCAGAGGCTGCCCGGGACCAGCAACACGCCGCCACGGACCCGAATCGCCCGGACGGCCGCCTCGTACGCGGCCTGAATCTGCGCCGGCGTCTCGACGGGGCCGAAGTCGCTGAGCCAATGGGTTGCCTGCGCCTGGTCCTTTGCGGCGTCCTGCGCTCCCGCGCACAAGAGGGCTGTCAGAACGAGAACGGCGCCGACGACTAACACACTACCGAATCGCTTCATCGGGCTGCCCCTTTCGAAGTTCGTGGTCAACCGGACCCAGCCTCAATTCCGGAATGTAGATGGGGGGCAAGATCGCGGCGGGCGGCAGACCCGACGCGCGGCCCCGGTTCCTTAGTGTAGCCCGCGCTGTGGGGGCGTCAATGCTCTTCGCTCCAATAGTAGTTGTTGCCATTGCATGGTGATGGGGCAGGGCGTTGGCACGGCGGCGGCGATGGCGCTTGCGGCCGGGGTGGAGATGCGCGACGTTGATGCGAAGAAACTCCAGGCGAGACTGCGGGCCGACGGTGCGTACATCGAGGACGTGCCGCAGGGGTGAGGCGGGCAGATTCTGGCCGGCTCGGGCGCTCAGCGGGACGTCTGGTAGATGACGGGGCGGTAGCGCGGAGGGGGGATGGGTTTGCCCGTCTCGCGGGCGGCCTGGAGCCAGGCCGCCTTGGCGCGCTCCACTTCGGCGAGGGCTTCTTCGGGCGTCTTGCCGAAGGCCGAGCACGATTCCAGGTCGGGGATGTCGGCGATGTATCCGCCGTCTTCCTCGCTATAGAAAATATTGATGTGGTAGTCGCTCATTGGGCATCCTCCAGTACAAGATTATACCGCTCAACCAGCCGAAGAAACTGCCGAATCTGGTACGGTTTGGCTTCGCCGCCCACATTCTGAAGGTTCACGAGTTCGGCAACCTGGGGGTGGCTGAAAATGTGGTGACTGCCGTTGATGCGTGTCAGGGTGAATCCGAAACCCCGTGCCAAGCCGGTGAAATCCTCAAAGGAGACATTCTGAACCGCCCCCTGCGCCAGCCTGGCCAGCAGTTTCCTTCGGTTCATTGCGCCGACTCCCCAGAGCAGTCCACGATCTTACTTATCCGCGAGCCTTGATCGACTCGACCAATGCCGCGAACGCCGCGGTTTCCTTTCGCACCTGCTTGACGAAACTGTTGTCCTCCGGCGTGCCGAGGACGGCGGACATTTCTTCGGGGGTCGAGTACACCATGCGGCGGAAGGGGTTGTCGTAGTCTTTCTTGCGTGTGATGTACGTCTGGTCGGCCACGTACTGCTGGATTCGGACGGCCTCATCGAGTGCAGCGGCCCAGGCCTTCGCGGTGAGGTCTTTCGCGCCGAGGAGGGCGAGCAGCGTGGCGAAGGCGTGGCGCTGCTTGTCGCGCGGGTACTTTTCCCAGAGGCGGTCATAGGCATCGTGGACGGCCTGCCACGAGTCGAGTTTGCCGGTCTTGATGGCGGTCTTGAGTTTGGCGAGGTCGTCTGCCCGGACGAGTTGTCCGCCGAGGTTCACCCAGTCCGTCTGGCGTTTGGCCGCAAGTGCGCGGGCCATCGACTTGAGGGTGGCCTGGGGGTTCTCGTTCATGTACGCAATGAGATTCTTAACTGCGTAGTGGTGGAGCATCTGCCGGTATGCCGCGTACGCGGCGTGTGCCTTGAGGATGACGGCCTTGCGTTCGGAGTTCTCGACGCCTTCGCCGAGGACCTCCAGGCGATCGACGCCTGCGGCAGGCCCGGCGAGGAGTTTGCGGCCGATTTCGGCCAGTTGTGCGGGCGTCCTGGCGGCGGCGCGCTTCCCGCGGAGGGACGCCTGGGCCGTCCAGCGCTCGAGGGTCTCGATGGCGGCGAACATTTCCTCGGCGGTGTCGGGGGCGAGGCAGTCGAACTCGATCTTCTGGATTTTGCGTTTGCGTTTGTCGCGGTTGGCGAACTTCCACGTGTTCCGCGCGAGGGCGTACATGTTGTAGAGCCACCAGTATGCGGGGAGGACCTGGAGCCGGTCGCGGGCCTCATCGCTGGAGACGAGGCTGAAGGGGAGGCGGACGTCGAGTTCGGCCGGGTAGTCGCCCTTGGCAAGCAGGGTGAAGGATGCGAATCGGCAGTTATGTTTGACGGAGACGCAGAGGCCGGGCCAGAAGCCGCGGCCTGCGTGGACCTCGCCGTCGGGCGCGCGGCTGTTATGGTTGGAGCCGATTGTGGCGCAGGCGGCGATGTTGGACTGGCCCATGACGAGGGCGGCGATGAGGAAGGAGTTATTGTGGTGCTGCTCGTGGGCCGGGAAGATGAGGTTATTGAGGAGTTCGCAGCAGGAGACGGTGGAGTTGTCGCCCAGGAACGAGTGGATGAGGCGTGCGCCGTACTTGAGGTTTGAGTTGTCGCCCATTATGAAGCGGACGGCCTTGCATCCGTAGAATATGTGGCATCCGCGGCCGATGATGCCGTTTACGAGTTCTACGCCTTCGCCGATCTGGCTGGGCTCCTCCTTGCTGGAGTTGACGGTGAGGTTCTTGAGTTTATTGGCGCCTTTGATATAGACATAGGGTCCCGTTTTAACGTCCTTGATGATCTGGCAGTTCTTGATGACGCCGCACTCGCCGATGGTTCCGTAGAAGCCGCGCCGGGGGTCGAAAGACTGCTGCGTGATCTGGGCCAGTTTTTCGAGGAGTTTCGGGTCGTCGCGGTACTTTGCCCAGAGGTACGCGTCGGCGGCGATCATGCCGTCGAAGGGCATGACGCTGCGGCCGCCGGCCTCGTTCACGAGGTCGAGCCAGATGCGGACGTCCTCCGGCTCGCCTTCCTTGACGATTCCGTTGCCGAACTTCGCGTGGTTGGTTGTGGTCATCTCGTCGATGTTCAGGAGCATGGCGTCGGGGCCGATGATGTAGTGCGAAAGGTATCGGACGTTGTGAATGGCGGCGTCGTCGCCGATGTCGCATGAGACTATGCGGCTGCTCGTGAGGCCCACGGGGACGCACAGGTCGTGGTATTCCAGGAACGCGGGTTCGAGGCGGCCGATTCGCACGAGGCCGTAGAACTCGCAGTTCTTGATGCTGTGCGGGAGGAACTGGTTGGTGACGAGGAGGTGGTCCCAGTTATCGGCGGCGTTGTTGTTCTTGACGAGAGTTTCGATCTCGTCGGCCCGCAGGTGCCGCCAGCCGCCGTCGGGCGCCTGCGACTGGGCGTTGCGGAGGTAGTATTCGTCCTGGCCCGGGGGCAGGAACGGCCCGCCGATGAAGTTGTGGCCGAGGGAACCTGTCGGAAGGACTCGCGCATCGCTCATGTCGGATTCCTTTCGAGACCGGTCGCTGGTGCTTTCTCATTGCACTTTTGCGCGGCGGGTCTCCGCACCCGCCGCGCAAAGGTGTGTATTCGCGTATGGCGCGGTGGGTACGGAGACCCGCCGCGCGAGGCCGCGGTGGATTCCTTAGTTCGCCTTCTTGCTCTGCTTCTGGATCCAGTCGTAGTACGCCCGCATCTTGAGGCCCGCGGCCGCATCGTCGTCGGCGAACACGATCGCCTCGGGATGCAGTTGCAGGGCGCTGGCCGTGATCATGCTCGTGATGGGCCCCTCGACGGCGGCGGCAAGGGCGGCGGCCTTGTTCTTGCCGCTGGCGACCATCAGCAACTTGCGGGCCTCAAGGATGGTGCCGACGCCCATCGAGATGGCGTGGCGCGGCACATCGGACTTCCGCTTGAAGAACCGCGAGTTGTCGTCGATGGTCTGCTCGGTGAGGGTCACCATGCGTGTGCGCGA
>CAYGWP010000410.1:0-2567 GCA_964353455.1 uncultured Anaerolineales bacterium | reverse complement strand
TGGTGGAACCCGCCGGTCTTGGTGTTATAGACTAGGTTGTTCTCGGAGACGATCGCCGTGCTCCCCTCGTCGAAATATATTCCCCATCCGCCATAACTAAATGCATAGACATCATGGACGACGTTGTTGGAGACCGTGGTGCCGGGCGAGGGGCCCAGGGTGTACACGCCGCCCATGTCGCTCAGGACGCCCCAGCCCAGGTGGTGGATGTGGTTGAAGTCGATCTTGTTGCGGACGGCCAGGCTCTCGCGGTAGCCCCAGATCCATCCGACCGAGATGCCGGTGTAAAAGAAGTCGGCGATTTCGTTGTGCGTGACGGTGTTATCCCCGCTATGGCCGATGAATACGCCGCAGGCCTCGGGGAACATCCGCCCGCCGTGGCGTATGATGTTGTTGTCGGCGGTGATGTGGCTGGTGGCGGGCCCTTCGCTTGGCCCGAGGCCGCGTGCCGCCTCTCCGATGCGCACTCCGCCGGCCCCCAGGTCCCAGAGGTGCGACCGCTCCAGCCCCGAGTCGCGGCATCCGCGGCGGAACCAGACGGCGTACGTGCCGACGTGGGCGACCTCGCAGGCGTCGATCTTCACGCCGCGCGCGCCGTCGAGGATGATGGTTCCCGGAATGCTCGCCGCAGCCTGAACGGTGCTGTCGCCCTGCGGCGGGGTGAGGTACTGCCCGTGCTGGAACGCGAGGCCCCGGAGCGCGATGTGCTCGACGAACTTGCCTGCCGCGGCATCGCCGTTGAAATGTACAAACGTGGATACCACCGGCGCGACCACCTCGGCCGTGGCGGGGTCCTCGCCGGGCAGGGGCTTATAGTAGAGCGTGCCGCTGCGGTCCAGGAACCACTCGCCGGGGGCGTCGAGGGCCTCCTTGAAGTTCTCCAGGTGGTAGCGCTGCGTCGGTTCCCACTTCATGTACGGCCACGCGGACGGGCCGGTCATGATGACCGTGTTGGTCTTCGCGTCCACGGCCGCAACGTGCAGCCGGCCGGTTGACCACGAATGGTACGGCATGACCATCACGTCGCGGAGTTGCTCGGGAGTGAGAGAGAGGAGGGGCTTGATGTCTTCCGGCCGCGCGATGAAGGCGCGGTTCTCCATGTCGGCCTCCTTGCCCGTCGCGGGGTCGATGCCGCTCTTCACCTTGCCCGCCATGTGGAAGTAGAAGCGGTTGGGCGAGCGTGCGCGGACCGCGCGGCGGCCGCCCACGAAGAGTTGCTCGAAGTACCACTTCTTCTCGGCCACGCCGGGCACCTGGGCGGTCCAGAGTCCATCGGGGCCGGCCTTGAGGCCCGTGATAACCCGCCCGCCGCTGAAGACGGGCTTTGCGCCGGGGGCGGCTTCGTAGGAGATCATCGCGGCCTCCGTGCCGCCGTCTTCGGGAGAGAAAACGACGGTGTCGGCCAGCGTGTACCTGCCGCCGGCGACGATCACCCTGACGGGTTCCTTCAAAGGCCCGGCGGCCTTGAGTTTCCGCACGGCGTCGCGCGCCCCCTGGAGCGATGCGAGAGGCCCGTCGGTCTTGTCGGCGCTCGGCTTCTCAAGCCGGCCCGACCACTGGTCGTTTCCATCGGTGGCCACGTAGAACGTTGCGGCCGGGACGGCCGAGCAGGCAAGGGCCAGGATGGATGCGGCAAGGACCATGTAGATGATGTTCAAGGCGAACTCCTTACTGACCCAGGGCAATATCCCGTCTTGTGCCACGGCCGGCTTGTCCGGCCGTGCGTAATCTTCTGCGGCTGGGTCACGGCCGGACAAGCCGGCCGTGGCACACAGCGATACATGCAATCGCGAAACGCTCTAAAGCGCCAATTCGACGACGCGTTCTTCGCGCCGGGCGCGCTCGGCGGCGAAGACCATCAGGTGCGATTCCAGCGTCTCGCGCGGACCCGAAAGAATCTTATTGGCATCGCCCGATGAGACGGCCGCAACGAACGCCTTCATCAGCCGGTAGTCGCCGCCGCCGTGGCCGTAGCCCCCGGCGTCCACATCCGGGCCCTGCGTGTCGATGATGGCAGTCCGGTCCGTGAGGAAATCATAGTGCTCGATGTTGCGGCCGTCGCCGTAGAGTTCGCCGCGGGTGCCGAAGACGTGCGTCTTGCGGTCGCAGGCGCGGTTGAAGGCCGTCATCGTGAACGTGGCCGTCCGCGACCCCTCGAACTCCATGTTGACGACCTGGTTATCGACGGCGTCGTTGTCGCAGGCATAGACGCAGCGCCCGTACGGCCCGGTCCGCAGGGCCTCCATGACGCCCGCCTCGGTCACATCGGGCGTCAGCATATCGACCGGCCAGCCCTTCTGGCCGCGCGCCAACATCTCCAGGTAAATCTTCCTGGCCGAGTACGGACAGTGGGCCTCCACGGGGCACGTCACGCAGCGATCCGAAGCGCCCGCCGGCCTCTGCTCCTTCCTGAAATGGTACAGGCTCCCGAACGATGAGACCTTCAGGCACCGCACGCCCATGACGTACCGTATCCAGTCGATGTCGTGGCACGACTTGGCCAGCAGCATCGGCGATGATTGTGCCTCATTGCGGTACAGGCCGCGCACGAACGAGTGGGCCTGGTG
>CAYGWP010000409.1:0-9062 GCA_964353455.1 uncultured Anaerolineales bacterium | reverse complement strand
ATGACCCGGAGCGTGAGATTCACCTTGGCGGGCGCGCTAGCCGTCACAGTACAACCGGATTGGCCGATGTCGATCATGTGACCGCCTTCGTCGGAGGTGAAATGCCGCAAGGACCGTTCCGACGCCGAATGCCGACTACGGCAGCCCTCTTCTATCAATTATCGCCAATGGGTAGCCCGAAAGTCAACGGACCTTTCATTTTGCCTTGCCGCCCGTCGCGCGGCAACATACACTTGGCGTGGCATAGCGATGGTCCCGGCAAGCCGCCCCGCCTTCCGGGGCGAGAATGAAAGGCTGCTGGTTTGTCAACTGAGGATAAGTCCGCTGCCCCGACGGGCGTCACCGACAAGATCATCCAGTCGGAAATCCAGGTCCACTGGACCGCGCGACTGATGAGGCCGGTCCGGCGCCTGTACGAGTGGATGCTCCACTGGGCCGAAACGAAGTACGCCGGCGAGGCCCTGGCTGTGGCGGCCTTCTCCGAAGCCGTGTGGTTCCCCATTCCGGTGGACCCGCTCCTGGTGGCCCTCTGCCTGGGGAAGCCGAAACGCAGTTTCTGGTATGCGATCAACTGCACCTTCTGGAGCACGTTCGGCGCCATGTTCGCCATGATCGTCGGCGCGTGGGTCGGCGAGGAGCGCGTCCTGGGCGTAATGGCCTGGCTCGACCTGCACATGGCATGGCTCGGCATGCACCTGGAGGATAATGCGCGGTGGGCGCTGGACCTGTTCCGCCAGTATGGTTTCTGGGCGGTCGCCCTGGGCGCGATCGCCCCGATACCGTACAAGGTGTTCGCCTGGATCGCGGGGTTCGCGGAGGTCCACTGGCTGACCTTCCTGGCTGCCACGGTCATCTTCAGAAAATTGCGGTACATGATCATCGGCTGGCTCATCTACGCGTACGGAATCCGGGCCAAAGGGTTCATCGACAAGTACTTCAACTGGGTCGTCTTCGGCGTCGGTGTCCTGATCCTGCTGGCCATGCTGGGCATCAAGTGTCTGGGCCAACTGTTGGGAGGCAAGCCATGCTGACCATCGACGAACGAAAGACGCTCCTGGCTATGGCGCGCCAGACGATCGAGGCGGCGCTGGCCGGCGACCGCAATCCTCCGCCCGCCGTGGATTCGCCGGCCCTCAAGGCGCCTTGCGGCTGCTTCGTGACGCTGAAGAACCAGGGGCGCCTGCGCGGGTGCATCGGCACGTTCGGCTCGCGCGCTCCACTCTACAAAACGGTGATGGAGATGGCGTCGGCCGCCCTGCGAGACCCGCGGTTCCTGGACCGGCCCGTGACGGCGGAGGAACTCCCGAAGATCGACATCGAGATCTCGGTCCTCACGCCGCTCGAGCGGATCCAGGACCCGATGAATGAGATCGAACTGGGACGCCACGGCATCTGCATCGACGGGCCGCTCGGGTCCGGCTGCTTCCTGCCGCAGGTCGCCACAGAGACCGGGTGGTCGCTGGAGGAGTTCCTCTCGCACTGCGCCGCGGGCAAGGCCGGCCTGCCTGCCGACGCATGGAGATGGCCCGAGGTCGCGGTCTATCGCTTCGAGGCCGAGGTCTTCGGGGAGAAAGAAGACGAGGAGCGGCCCTGACCATGTTTTGCCGCCAGGAAGCGAAGCAGGCGGCCAAGGCTCCACTCGCATGCAGGGAAACTGAGGGAACATGGCCCGCATTCCAGCCAACCCGAAGATTTACCACGTCACGCACTTGAGGAACCTGTCGCAGATAGTGAAGGCCGGGGCGATCTGGTCGGACACCAAGCGGATTGAAGAGGAATTGCAGTGCGCCATCGTCGGCATGGCCAAGATCAAGCGGCGGCGGCTGGCCAAGTTGAACGTCAGTTGCCATCCAGGGACAAAGGTTGGCCAGTACGTCCCCTTCTACTTCTGCCCGCGGTCGATCATGCTCTACATCCTGCACAAGGGCAACCACCCGGAACTGGATTACCACGAAGGACAACGACCCATCGTGCATCTGCAAGCCGACCTGGCGGCGACCGTCCGCTGGGCCGATGAGAACAACGTTCGCTGGGCGTTTTCCGATCGCAACGCCGGCGCCTACCTTGCCAAGTTCTATAAGAAACTGGATAATCTGCAAGAGGTGGATTGGCCGGCCGTGCAAGCGACCGATTTTCGAGATATGACCGTCAGGGAAGGCAAGCAAGCCGAGTTCCTGGTTTACGAGTCCTTTCCGTGGACACTGGTGGAAGCAATCGGCGTATTGGATGCGGCGATTCGGCAAGAGGCCGAGGAAGCATTGGCAGGTGCGGCTCATAAGCCTCCGGTGAATGTGGAACCCGGGTGGTACTACTAAACTCAAGGACTCAAGCGATGATTGAGTTAAGACATGGCGACATCTTGAATGCCGACGTCGAGGCCCTGGTCAACACGGTCAATTGCGTGGGCATTATGGGGCGCGGCATCGCTCTGCAATTCCGAAAGGCCTTTCCGGAGAATTTCACGGCCTATGAGGCCGCCTGCAAACGAGGAGAGGTCCGTCCCGGCATGATGCTCGTTCATGACCTGCATCGGCTCCAGAATCCCCGGTATGTCATCAACTTCCCTACGAAGCGCCATTGGAAGGGCAAGAGTCGTATGGAGTACATCAAGTCCGGACTCCATGCCCTGGTGACAGAGGTTAACCGCCGTGGCATCCACTCGCTAGCCATACCACCCCTGGGCTGCGGATTGGGGGGACTTGACTGGGAAGAAGTGCGGCCGATGATCGAGAATGCCTTCCGCGGACTGGCAGAGGTGCGCGTTCTCCTCTACGAGCCCAAGGGAGCGCCGGCCGCGGAGAAGATGATCAAGGACACGAAGGCCCCAAGCATCACTGTCGGACGGGCGGCGCTGCTGGGCCTGATGCGGCGATATCTGGCCGCCGTAATGGACCCGTTCGTGTCGCTCCTGGAGATTCACAAACTCATGTACTTCATGCAGGAAGCCGGTGAAAGGTTGAGGCTGCGTTACTCCAAGGGGCCGTATGGTCCTTATGCCGAGAATCTTCGGCACGTGCTGGACCACATCGAGGGGCATTTCATCACAGGATACGGCGACGCGGAGGACCGACCCGACAAGCAGATTGAGTTGAAAACCGAAGCATCCGCAAGGGCTGAGACGTTTCTTGAAAGCCATCCGCATACGCGCAGCCGCTTTGACCGCGTTGTGGATTTGATCGACGGATTCGAGACGCCGTTCGGCATGGAACTCCTGGCGACGGTTCACTGGGTCGCTACCCGCGAGGGCGCGGCTTCCGCCGAAGAAGCCGCAGCAAGGACGTACGCATGGGGCGACCGCAAACGGATGTTTCAGGAAGAGCACATTCGCATTGCATGGGATATCTTGAGCCACAAGGGCTGGCTGCCGGCGGCATAGAGCACTTTAAGGTTGAATAGTGGCGCGGCGGGTCTCCGCACCCGCCGCGCCGGCAGGCAACGTTAGGCAGAGCGCGGCGGGTCCGGAGACCCGCCGCGCGAACACCCAACGTTAAACCGCTATAGCCGCAGGATTGCCATAGCCGCGGCCGACACCCCCGGCACAGTGGTTCAAGGTGTCATGGTTGATGCACTGTTCCGCCCACCAGCCGCTGCACTTCACCCACAAGGTACAGCGATCCGGTGACCACGACGAGCGCATCGGTCTCGGCCAGGCGCGTGGCGGCCTGAAGCGCGCTCGCCGCATCGGGGGCGGTCTCGGCGTCCCGGCCGCCGTGGGCGGCGAAGAGCGCGGCCAGGTTCGCCGGATCGGCCGAACGCGGGTTGTTGCTCCTGGTGAACACGAGCGCGGCCTCCGGCAGCCTATCGGCCAGTGCCGCCATCATGCCGCCCAAGTCCTTATCGGCCGCAGCGCCGAAAACGACCACCAGTCGCCGGCCGGGGAAGTGCCGCGCCAGGCCCTCCGCCAGCCGCTCAACGCTCGCCTGGTTGTGCGCGCCGTCGAGGATCATCTCTGGAGCGCCCGCCACGTGCTCCATGCGGCCGGGCCAGCGGACATTGCGCAGGGCCTCGCGGACGACGGCGGGCGTCAGGCGCCCGGCCAGCGGCCTTGCCCGCTCGGCGGCGACAATCGCGGCACAGGCGTTCAGGGCCTGGTGCTCGCCCATGAGCGGAATAAACAGGTCGTCATACGTCGTTGTGGGTGTGCGGACCGTGAGGCGCCCGCCAAGCCGGCCCGCCTCGGCGGCGGGCGCCCAGACGTAAGTCACCTCGCGGCCAATGAGCACCAGCGGCGCACCGGCATCGCGGCAGGCCGCCTGTATGACTCCCAGGGCCTCCGCCGGCTGCGGCTGCGAGACCAGCGGCACGCCGGGCTTCACGATCCCCGCCTTCTCGGCGGCGATGGCCGCAAGCGTGTCGCCAAGTTGGCTCATGTGGTCGAAACTGATCGCCGTGATGATCGCCACGTCGGGCGCAAGCACGTTCGTCGCGCCCAGCCGGCCGCCCAGGCCGACCTCGACCACCGCCAGGTCGGTGCGGACTTCCGCAAAGTGGCGCAGCGCCAGGGCCGTGAAAATCTCGAAGAATGTCGGCGCATCTCCCCCGGCCCGCATCTGGTCCATGTGCGGACGGGCGGCCTCGATGAGCAGCCGCAGGTCCTCCAGTGCAATCTCGTCGCGGCCGACGCGAATCCGCTCGCGGATATCCACCAGGTGCGGCGACGTGTACAGGCCCGCACGCAGGCCGCACCCAAGCGCCAGGGCATGGACCATCGCCGCGGTCGAGCCCTTCCCCTTGGTTCCCGCGACGTGGACGCTTCGCAGACCCCGCTCCGGCGAGCCGAGCCGCTCCAGGAGCCGCCGCATGCGATCCAGGCTGAACGTATCGGCGTTGTATCGGACGCGCTGCATCTTCTCGTAATCTGTTGCGGAGAAAAGGTAGTCGAGCGCGGCTTGGTAGGTTTCGAGCGCCATCGGACCCGCCTTGTGTCGCCTGCCGGGGGCCGATTATAGCGAGGAAGCCGGTGATGCAGTGGGATGAAAAATCCCGGCGCTGGGGCTTGCCCCAGGGTCGTGTCGGCGCGAATAATCCAGTGAGAAGAAGACAAGCCCGCCCGGGTTAGTGGGGAGCGGTTGGCAAAGGCCACCCACGAGACCAGGCAGCCGCGGAGGGGTTTGGCTGCCGGGCGAAAAGGGCGACCGAGGCGTCCTTGAGATGAGATCTCAAGGACGCCCTTTTTTGCGCTTTGGCCGCGACGAGGAGCGGCCGCATCCGTCTTTGAGGGAGACAGCCAGCACTGCGTCACTTACGGGTGGCACGGCCACAGCCTGGTCGCCGCGGCGACCTGTTGCGTGGCCGTGGCCTTGGCCAGGGTACAACCACGGCCACGCAGAGGCAAAGCGTGGCCGTGCCACCCCCGAGAATACGACAGCCATCGGTTTCCTTTTGACCGTCTGCGCGCGGGCATCTAGAATGGTCCCCGGAGAAAACTCCATGATCAAGACGGCCGCTTGTGCGACGCTCCTGGTAGCATGTCTTGCAGCATGTCGGCCGGTTTTGGCGGCCGCGGAGGAATCGCCGCCCCCTGCCCCGCTCTCATCGGAGGCGAAGCCGCCCGAAACAACCACAGGCGAAAAAGCCGCCGCCGAGAAACGCCGCGAGCCGCCCATCCTCCACCGCTTCGACATCGCCTGGGAAAAGGGCGATGCCCTCCTGAGCGATGTCCGGGACAACACCTTCGACTACAATGAGGAGGCGTTCTTCTGGGTCCTCTACAAGGTCACCAAGACCCCGCCGGAAATCCTGAAGCCGGATGAGGAAACGATGCGGTACTCCACCCTTCTGGCGATGCCCAGCAGCCATCGCGGGCACCTCGTGACCCTGCGCGGCGTGTACCTGAGCGCTGCGCCCATCCGCATGCCGGTCCTCGCGCTTCAGCGGGCAATTCCGATGTTTTACGAGTGCATCGTCCATCCAGAGAACCAGGAGCGACCGCTGGCCACAGTGATCGTCATCGACGATCCGATGCAGTACCTCCGGGCCGAGGACAGCGTCCGCGTCAAAGGATACTTCTACAAGGTGCGTCAGTACCAGGGTGTCAAAGCAATAGATTCTTCGCCGATGATCATCGCGCAGCGTCTTGAGCCGGACACCGGCCCGGTCGCGCCCGCGAGCGGCGGCGCATCGGCATTCCCCTACAGCGACCAGATGCGGCTGGGCGTCATGTTCGCCGTGCTTGCCGCCCTAGTGATCGGGTTCTTCTTCGTTCGCCAGTACATAAGGCCCAAGAGTCATGCAAAAAGTCAACCTCAGGTCCACAAGTTTCGCCTACGCCGTCCGGATCGGGTCGAACCTCCTGGCGGAGGCGGGCCGGGAGGCGAAGGCGGCGGCCAGAAGCCTTAAGGCCGCCCTCATCACCGATTCCAACGTCGCGGCCCATTACCTGGAGCCGGCGATGGAGGGCCTCCGCGCCGCAGGCCTTGCGGCAGAGGCGATGATCGTCCCTCCCGGAGAAGGCTCCAAGACGCTCGCGCAGGCGGGCGAACTTTACGACCTCATGCTCCGCGCCGGCATCGACCGCGGCTCGGTCGTCGTCGCACTCGGCGGCGGCGTGGTCACCGACCTGGGGGGCTTCGCGGCCGCCACCTACATGCGAGGCATACCGTGGATCGCGGTTTCCACGACGCTCCTGGGACAGGTGGATGCCAGCGTCGGCGGCAAGACAGGCGTGGACCACCCGCAGTGCAAGAACCTCATCGGGGCGTTTCATCAGCCCTCGGCCGTTCTGGCCGACGTTTCCACGCTCGCGACGCTGCCCGAGGAGGAACTGCGGACCGGCCTGGCGGAGGTCGTCAAGCACGCCGTCATCCGCGATGCCGCACTATTTGAAATGCTGGAGCGCGATGCCGCGCGCATCCTCGCCCGCGAACCCGCGGTGCTTGAGGACGTGGTGGCGCGGAACGTCCGCATCAAGGCCGCGGTGGTCATGGCCGACGAGCGCGAATCGGACCTGCGGCGTATCCTGAATTATGGACATACTATAGGCCACGCTATCGAGAGCCTCGCAATGGAATCCGGCGACCGCAAGATGACCCACGGCCGGGCGGTGGCGCTGGGCATGGTGGCCGAGGCCGACATCGCCGTCCGCCGGGGCCTCGTGGGTAGGGCCGTCGCGGACCGCCAGCGAAACCTGCTGGCCCGATTCGGACTTCCGGTCCGGGCCGATGCCGCAATGGACGTCTCGCGGTGCCTCGACCTGATGCGCCACGATAAGAAGGCCGAGGCGGGCCGGCTGCGGCTGGTCCTGCCGGAATCCATCGGCGCCGTCCGCGTCGTGGCCGACGTGACCGACGATGAGATTTGTATCGCGCTCGGCACAATATGATTGTGGATTGCGGATTGTGGATTGTGGATTGAACAGCCTCGTTTAGCCGCGACTCGCAGAGGAGCGCGTTTGGCAGGGGTCAATGATACGCTTCAGGGGTAACGCCTGATGGACAACGAAGAGCGTCTTGCGGCGGTGCGGCTGCACCTGGCAACCGGCATCGGACCGCGGACCTTCGCCGCCCTGACGGAGCACTTCGGCTCGGCCAGGGCCGCCGCCGAGGCAACAGCCGCGGACCTCGCCGAGGTCCACGGAATCGGCCGCGACTCCGCGACCCAACTCCGCGAGGCGATCGACCGCGCCGACCCGGAGGCCGAGTGCCAGACCGCAGAGGCCGCAGGCGTCAGGATCATCATCCGCGGCGAAACGGAATACCCCATCGCATTGACCTATCTTTATGACGCCCCGCCCGCACTTTACGTCAAGGGCACGATCGTGCCGGAGGATGCCCGGGCGATGGCGGTCGTCGGCATGCGCAAGTGCAGCCTCTACGGCGAGGAGCAGGCCGAGCGCCTGGCGGGGGGCCTTGCGCGGTCGGGCTTTACGATTGTCTCTGGGCTGGCGCGCGGCATTGACTCGGCGGCGCATCGGGCGGCGCTCGCCGCCGGAGGGCGAACGCTCGCCGTCCTCGGCAACGGCCTCGCGCAGGTCTATCCGCCGGAGAACATGAAACTGGCCGAGGCGGTCATCGAGCGCGGGGCGCTCATCAGCGAGTTCGCAATGGGCGTCGGGCCGACGGCCGAGAACTTTCCGCGCCGCAACCGCATCATCGCCGGCCTGTCGCTCGGCGTCATCGTGGCCGAGGGCGGCAAGCACTCGGGCGCACTTATCACCGCCCGCCTTGCGGCCGAACTCGGCAAGGAGGTCTTCGCCGTGCCGAACCGTGTGGATGCGCCGGGCGCCGCAGGCGTCCATGCCCTCATCCGCGACGGGGCGAAACTCGTGGAATCCGTCGCCGACGTCCTCGACGAGTTCCCCGACCTCGGCATCCAGGCGCCCGCGGGCGAGGACGCCCCGCGCCAGGCCACGCTGGGCCTGAAGGCCGCCCTCTCGCCCGAGGAGGCGCGGCTGATGGAGGTCCTTGACGGCGAGCCGGTGGCGATGGACGTCCTGGCGTCGCGCACGGGCCTGGCGGCGGCAAGGGTTTCGGGGGCGCTCACGCTCCTGGAACTCAAGGGCATGGTGCGGGCCTTGCCGGGCGGACGGTTCGCCCGGCGCCAGGCATGAACAAGGTATTGTGGATTGCGGATTGTGAATTGAACAGCCTCGTTTAGCCGCGACTCGCAGAGGAGCGCGTTAGTCTCAAGAAGGTTGACAAAAACGCTCCCGGCGGGTACAAGGTGGTCATCGAATTGACCATGATCACTGTTATCCTCGGAGGTGCATGCGTGGGAAAGCCTCGACGTCGCCGCAAAGTGGGCAGCAAGAAGCGACACATGCGGTGGAAGCGGCGCCATCATAAGCAGTAGTGCACTCGGCGTCCCTCCAGCAAACCGCCGGTTAAGTGACCAGCCATGCCTCACCTGGGCGTCAATATAGATCATGTGGCCACGCTGCGCCAGGCGCGCGGCGGGGTGGAACCGGACCCGGTCTGGGCGGCCGCAGAGGCGGAACTCGGCGGCGCGGCATGCATCACACTGCACCTGAGGGAAGACCGGCGGCACATCCAGGACCGCGACCTCGAAATCCTCCGCAAGACCGTCCAGGTCAAACTCAACCTTGAGATGGCGGTCACCGATGA
>CAYGWP010000408.1:0-1929 GCA_964353455.1 uncultured Anaerolineales bacterium | reverse complement strand
CCGGCCGCAGGCCCCGCCGCCTCCCCGCCCAGGTAACACGTCAGCCGGCCGGAGCCGCAACTCGCCAGCACGTGCACCGCCCGGCCGCCGGCTACCTTCCCCAGGTCCACCGCCCGCCCGGCGCCGCGCGCCCCGGAGGTCCGCAGCCGCAGCACCAGCCTGTCGCCCTCCTGCGTGAGCGCAAAATCCGGCTCTTCCGCGCTGCCGGCAAACGTCAGGATCCGCCCCGTGCCGCGCGCCTGGCCGTCCGCGGGCGTGATGAGGGCCTCGACGCTCAACTGGGCGGTCCGCCGGGGCGACTCCAGGGCCGCCGCATCCAAATCATCAGCCAGGAAGTCCCCGCCCGCGCAGTCCATCTCGAAGAAGCGGCCGAAGACCGCGCGGCCGCGCGGGGTCACGCGGCAGATGCGCACCGTCTTCGAGTCCGCCCCCGCGATGGTGCCCGGCCTCAGGCGCGTCTCCCACAGGAACACGAGGCCGTCGCGGGTCGGGGGCCAGGCCTCGGCATGAAGGGCGCCTGCGCCCTGCATCGCCAGGAGCGCAGCGCCCGCCGCGAAGACAGCCACGAGGGGCGATCGAGACAGCCGGTCCATCCTTGCCTGCGCTCCTGTCGGACCCGCCGATATATGGCGCTATGCAGAGGTTTTCGGTACGACGACGGCTACTCGGCCGACGGCACGTTGACCATGTTCCCGCTCAGCGTGAACTTCACGGTCTGCGGCGCGGCCGGCGCAATCCAGGCGTCCGGGTAGAAGTCGCCCTTGTCGTCGCTGGTCACGCGGACCCATGCCTCAACGGCCTTCAAGTTGCCGTCGAATCGGCCCAGGTAGATGTCTGCCGTGGACCCGACGTCGCCTTTGAACGGCCCGCACATCACGAGGTACCTGACGCGGTTGGTCCACTTGGGGTGATAGATCTCGAACCCATCCACGCCCGGGGCGATGGAGAGCGTGACCTTCCACTTCGCGCCGGTCGCGAGGGCGTACATGACCAGGTTGCGATGGTCGCCAAGCAGGTTGAAGGCGTACTCCGCCGCGCCGGGCGCAAGGGATGCACAGCATCCCTGCCCCAGTTCCACGAACGATTCGTTGGGGAACGTGGCAACGCCGACGTGCGGCCACGGGAAGAGCGACACGACGCGCTTGCCGTCCGACGCAACGCCGAACCCCTCGGGGTTGACGGGGGTGCGGTCCCAGACGGTTTCGCTCGCGCGCGGGTCGTCCAGACGGAAACGCCGGACGGGGTTGTAGCGGGACTCGGTCCCGGTGAACTTGCCCGTCTGCGCGTAAATCCACTCGACGCCCGTCTGCGGATCCGTCCACGCGGCGATGGCGGTCCCGGGGCCCAGTTCGCGGCGGCCCGAGCCGTCCCAGTTGACCACGTACATCATCTGCGTCAGGTAATTGGTGTAGATGACGTGAGCGCCATCCGGCGTGATCGTCGGGCGGTGGAAACTGCCCGGACCGGGCACGAGTTCCCGCTCGCCCGCGCCGTCGTCGGAGTCCAGGCACATGAGGCGAAACTTGTCGGACGTGGCGAAAAGGTCCGTCCCCTTGTCGAGATCCCTGACCCAGACGACCCGCGTGCGCCCGCCCGTCAAGGCGCGGACCTCGGCCCCGACCCCGCCGCAGACCGGCGAGGCCGTAAGCAGAATGGCGGCAAGGACAAGGCAGAGCCCCGCCCGCCGCAGAATCCCGGCAAGACTGGTCATCACTATGCTACCCCTCATTGGCCCGGCCGTCCCCCGGCCTGGGACTTCCTGTGGGCAAGCGCGCCCCGCCTGGCCCTTGATCAGCCGCAGCACTATCGTCGCAAGGCCGGCGAAGACATCGGCAAATCGGACACTCTTCTGTGTAAGAGCGTGTATGAAAACCCTGTGGCTCAGCCGCCCTCGGCTGAGCGCCTCGTGTCGGCGACAGGCTTTGCCGC
>CAYGWP010000407.1:0-5427 GCA_964353455.1 uncultured Anaerolineales bacterium | reverse complement strand
AGTTTCATCAACGAGTATAATTGGGGCAATTTTCGGGGGGACGTCAATCGCTTCATGACGAAGTACTTCGACGCCTTCGTGTACTTTGCCAACTGGGGCACGCACGAATTGCGATTCCGTCTGCCCAAGGCCAGCCTGGACCTCAGCCTGGCCAGGCGGTACTGCCCTTCCGAACATGCGAGCCTGCGCCCGGCCGGCGAGCACGCCATCCTGACGCTATGGTCGGAACGGGAGGAAGGCGAGTGGAAAGGCGACCGGGGTTGGATGTCGTCCCTGGCTCCCCTGCGGGCGGACCTGATGGCGGGCGACCTGCGATGCCTCTACCTCGGCTGGCTGCATTGCGTCGGCTGTGATGAGGTGGAGGACGGGGGAATCGAGCCGCCGGTTCCACCGGGGCTTCGAGAACTGACGGCGCCGCTGCGAGCCCTCGCGGATTTCCTTCGGATTGACGAGACACTCATTGAGGTGGCCGCCGAGGTCAGCCCTCCTCTGGCGGCGGAGCGCGATTCCGCCGAGGAATTGCGGTCGTGGATCCAGGCACTTCCCGGCCCGGACAAGGACTCGCTGCTCTACCGGCTTGCGCAGGAATCCCCGATGGCCGTGCAGCGAGAGATCCTGCGGCAATTCCGGCAGGCTCGTCGTCCTCAACCACCTGTACCCGAAGCCGGTGGGCGCACCGTCGGAGAACTCCTTAGCGCCTGGAACCGGCAGACGCAGGAGAAGCAGCGGCGGGCTGCCGAGAAGAGGGCCAGAGAAAAAGCCCGCAAAGAAAAGGAGGCCGCGGCGGCCCGGCAGGCATATCTCGACGGACTGGCCCAGCGGGCGCCCCAGGCTTGGCAACAGGTTGAAGCCCTCATTCAGACCCGTCAGCCCAAGAAATACGATGAAGCCGTCCAACTCCTTTGGGACCTCTGCGACCTGGCCGACCGCCAGGGCAAGACCGCCGAGGCCCGTGCCCGCTTACAGGTTCTTCGAGACGCACACACCGGCAAACCCAGCCTGCTCCGGCGGCTGGACGAGGCTGGACTCTTCTCGTGAAGGCGAGCGTTCGAGCCCCGACGGCACCGGCCACACGAGACAGCCCATGTCCGCACAACGATGGCGGGCGGGCGGCGCAAACGCCAGGCGCAGCCTTGCCGAGAATGGGGCCGCCTCGAACCGCGGGGCGGCCCTCTTCCTGCGCCGGCCGTCAGCGGTCAACGAGTTCGAGCATCTGGTCGTAGAACGCGCGGTACTTCAGGCGGTCTGCGCCCTTGAGCATGGCCATGGCGGCGCGGGGGTGCTGGTTCAGGATTCCGGTGATCATGTGGGGGACCATGTAGCCCCACTCAACCTGTTTCTGGAGGGGGATGACCGTATTGGCGACGCAGTCGAAGATGGGGCGGATGTTGAACTTGGGGTTCTTGAGGAACCCCAGCAGAAGTTCCGTGGGGCAGTTGCCTGCGGCGCGGCCGAGGCCATAGACGGTGGAATCGAGGAAGTTGGCGCCGCGGATTATCCCCTCGATGGTGTTGGCGAAGGCCAGTTGCTGGTTGTTGTGGAAGTGGACGCCGACCTCGACGTTCTTCGGCAGTATGCGGCGGTACTTATCGACGAAGTAATCGACCTGTTCGCTGTAGAGGGCCCCGAACGAATCGACCACGTAGCATGCGACCACGTGGGTCTCTTTGGCGATCTGCTCCAGGGCGGGGTCGAGTTCCCAGTCGGACTCGACGGATATAGACATGACGTTGATGGTGGTCTCGTAGCCCTTGTCGTGAGCGGCGTTCTCCAGGGCGATGGCCTTGTCGATGTCCTTGACGTATGTGGCCACGCGGACTAATGTTGCGACCGACTGGTCCTTGGGCAGCAGGTCGGCGGCCTCGGCCTTGTGCGCATCCTGCATGACGGAGACCTTTGTGCCCTGGTTCTCGATGCCATCGACGGCGCGCTTCAGGTCGTCCTCATCGCAGAATCGCCAGATGCCGAACTCGGCCGGCGAGAACATCTTCTTGGAGTTCCGGTACCCGAGTTCCACGTAGTCGATGCGAGCCTCGCAGCAGGCCTTGTACACGCCGCGCACCGTCTCCAGGGTGAAGTGTGAATCGTTCGCGAGTCCGCCGTCGCGGATGGTGCAATCGAGGACCTTGATTTCCGGTCGAAACACGTTCGCCTCCCTATCCGGCCAATGGAACCGTTTGCCTGCCGCGCGGCCGCAGCGCGCACTTTGCACGGCCCGCCCTGCGGACTGGCGGCCCGCGCCTGCCCTGGGACCTTGCGGCGACATAGTATAACACGATTATCGACTTTTTCCAAACGGACGGACGGATTGGGGTGCATGACCGTTTATGCGGCCGGGCGGAGGCGGCCACGGCCGACGGCGCGACCCTGCGGGCGATGGTCATGGAATTCCTCGGCGCGGCCGTCCTCGCTGAGGTAGGCCGCACGGACCTGTAAGACGGACTCGGCCCCGCCCCGCAACCAGAACTTCTCGGTGCCCTTGACCCGCTGGTTGATCTGCTTGATGAGCGACTCGACCGCGGCGCTGGTCACCGGCAGCCCTTGCCGCCGGTATCGCGGATAATCCATTCGTTGGCGGTTGCGGCTGACGTAGGCCAGGGTGGCGGCCAGTACCTGGCGTGGTTCGTCGGGCGGGCCTGGGGTCGAGGTCGGTCCAAGGCGTTTGATTTGTTCGGCCAACGCCGCCTCCACCTGTCCGACCTGGCCGGCCCAGGCCGCCCGCAGCATCCGTTCGTACAGCCGCCACGCCCGCGTGGCTTGGCCCCGATACGCCGTCGTCGCCGCCGCGTACAGGTGTACCAAGAGGTGCAGGAAATCCAGAATCTGCTCCCACTCCGGGAAGTGCATCTGGCCCAGCGGTTCGATCCAATTGCCCCCGTCGCCGACGATGGCGCGATGGGGGGCCTGATAGAAACCCCGCCGCGTCGCCTCCGCCGCCACCATCCATCCGAATTCCTCGGCCGACTCCATCGTCGCCACCGCCGTGCGGACCAGACGCGTCGTCCGAGCCGCCGTCGCCCGGCTCGCCGGCATCTCGGGGGTTTTGGCGGCCGTCGGACGCGTCGTCGGGTCCGAGCGCACCTCGTGCATCTCCTGGCACAAACGCATTACCCGCGGCGGGTCCAGAAACGCCTGCGGCGGCTGCGGTTGCGGGTCTCTGTCGCCGGCCGGGGCGGCGTAGGTGAGAAAACACCCAACCTTCGTGTCCGACCAGTGCGGCTGGCGCACCCCCGGCCCTCCGTCGTCGGCCCGCAACTGAATCTTGCCGGCGTCGAGATGAATGGCCGCCACCCGCGGCGGCTGGGCGTGCGTGGGCGTCAGCCGTCCGGCCTTCATCCGCTCGACATCCCGGTCCCGTTGCTCGACCCGTTCCCGGCCCAACCGTTCCGTGATCCGCTGCACGTGCTTGGCGCTGATGGGCAACTCCGCCAGCCGGGCCAACGCCTCCGCCGCCTGTCGGAAGGACCCCTCGTTGGCCCCGGCATACTCGATCTTCGCGAGCAAGGCCACGCTGTAGCCCTCGGTCCCCAGGGCCAGCCGCTCGTCAAGCAGGGAAAAAAATCTTGCGACACCGCGGACACCGCGCCGCCGCCCGGCGGTACTCGATCTTGCCCCGGCGCGTCTGAAACTCCCGGACCTCCCCCTCCGCCTGCGCCGCCGACTCGTACCGCACCGGCCCGCCGCACAGGGGACAGTCCGCCTCCACGCTCGATGGGCCGGAGGGGTCCAACGCGATGTGCTCGGCCATCAGCCACCGGGCCAACTCGTCGGTCACCTCGCAGGCCCGACCCTCCCGCTGAGCGAACGTCACCAGGCCGTTCTGCCCATCCGCCCCGAACATCCGGTCAAAGGCCTGCCCCGCACGCGACACAAACTCAGCACGCTTGCCTTCCAATGGCTCGGCCGCCATGTCCCATCCTCCTGATTGGCCGTTCCAGACCCGCCTCCCACGGGCCTCGGCACGTCCTACCATCCTTCATCGGCCAATCAGGCACTGCAACTACGGTCATGCACCCTGGACGCCCCGACCATTCATCACCCGCTCAAGACGTCGTTTACCGGAGTGCCTATCGTGAGACTCGCCGTTGCGGCAGCGCTGGTCTGCCTGGCCCTTGCGGGCATCGGCGCGACGGCGTGGAGTGCCGCTTCCGCGGCCCCGCCGGCCGACCGCAACCCCGGACACCTCAGGATGGCCCTCGCGAGCATGAAGTGCGTCTATTCCGACGGTCCCGACGCGGCGGCAAACAGGGCGAACATCGAGGCGAACCTGCGGCGGCACATGTATTTCATCGACCGCGCCGCCGCACAGGGGGCGGAGTTCGTCGGGTTCCCGGAACTCTCGATCAACGGTTACCGCTTCAGCGAGCGAATGACGTGGCTCGCGCTGGACGGCCCCGAGGTAAAGGCCCTCGCGCGGAAGGCCGCCGAGAAAGGCATCTACATCAGTGCCGGTATTGCCGAGCAGGACGCCGCCGGCAAGCGGTGGAACACGCAGTTCGTCGTCGGCCCGGCGGGCACGGTGGTCGGATGGCACCATAAGATATGGCTCACGAAGGAGAAGGCGTTCGTCGAGGCGGGGACCGACCATAACGTCTTCGAGGTCAAGGGCGCGAAGATGGGTATCCTCATCTGCGCCGATGGGACGGACCAGAAGAACCTCCAGGCCCTTGCGGCCGCAGGGGCACGGATCATCTACGCCCCGCACGCCAACACCACGGGCGGGACCATCGCCGGATGGTACAAGTTCCGTGCCGCATGGGGCGGGCCCGACGGCTGGGTGGCGCAACTGAAGGTCCATGCGGCCCTTCACAACATGGCGGGGCTGTACAACCCGGAGTTTGACCCGCCGCCGGGACCCGATGCCAACTCCGGCTGGGCGAGCGGCGCGTGGTTCATCGGCCCCGACGGCCGGACGCTCGCCCAGATGCCGCCCTCCGCCCAGAAGGGCGACAGCAAGGAATGCCTTCTCATCTACAATATTCCCATCGCCGCGCCGTAGCCGCCCCTTCTGCGCCGCCACCCATGTAGGCCGGGGCGCGCCCCGGCTTTCCGCTGAAACCGTACAAGTAAGCCGTGGCACACATCAATGCCGAACTGACAGGAGGCAGATGCACGACGCCATCGCCGCCTGGCCCGACAACCTGGTTGCGCCGGAACTCATCGTCTGGGGCATCGGGCGCCGCCTGCGGCATGTGTGAACCCATCAGCGGGCAGCAGCGAATATCCAACACCGAACACCGAATGTCCAAGGCCGCCCCTTGTGCCCCTTGGATATTCGCTATTCGCTGTTCGGTGTTCGGCGTTCGCTGTTCGGTGTTCGCCGGCGCACTTGCGCAACCCAGCACAGAGCCGTTCCTACAGGCCGAAGGCGAACTCGTGGCCTGCAAGTTCGATGTGGCCAGCAACAAGGTCTGGAACGACCATTCA
>CAYGWP010000406.1:0-22056 GCA_964353455.1 uncultured Anaerolineales bacterium | reverse complement strand
ATCCGAGAAATTGAGGAATGCGTATATAAGCACAACATTGACCAGGTCCTCTTCTGGGAAGAGGTGTTCACGCTCGATCGGTCCTTCGTGCTGGCCGTGTGCGGCGCCATCGCCAGGAAGGGCCTGCCGATCCAGTGGGCTGCCACGACGCGCGTGACGGCCGTCGATGCCGAGGTCCTTGCGGACATGAAGAGGGCGGGGTGCTACCTGCTGGGCCTTGGGATCGAGAGCGGCAGCCAGGCGATCCTGGATGCCGTTAAGAAGCGCCAGACGCCGGATGATGCCCGCCGCGCGGTCGCACTATGCAGGGAGGCCGGCATCCTGACGATGGGCCACTTCATCTTCGGACTGCCGGGCGAAACGAACGAGACCGCCGAAGAGACCATGCGGTTCATGCTCAGTCTTGGACTTGACTACATGCAATGCTATGCGGCCGTCCCGTATCCCGGCACGGAACTGGGCGAGTGGGCCGAAGATGGCGGCCGCATCCGCGCCGAGCGGTGGTCGCAGTTCGATTTCGGCGGCGATTCCATCATGTCAACCGAGGCGCTCTCGTGCGAGGAGGTCACGCGGCTCAGGCGGCGGGCGTTCCGGAAGTTCTACTTCCGCCCGTTCTACCTGTTGAGGCAACTCTTCGGGCGGGTGTCTTTCAGGCAGTGGCTGCGCGTGGCGGCGTTCCGCGACTGGATCCGCGGCGGACACGCCAGGCCGAGAAAGGGGGGACAGTGACCGAGCCGCTCATTTCGGTCGTCATGCCGTGCCTCAACGAGGAACGCAACGTGGCGGAGTGCGTCCGGAAGGCCCGCGCCGCGTTCGAGGAGGCGGGCGTCGCCGGCGAGGTCGTCGTGGTCGATAACGGTTCGACCGACCGGTCGGTGCAACTTGCGGCCGCCGCAGGGGCGCGGGTCGTACGCCACGACGTCCGCGGGTACGGGGCGGCCATAAGGCGCGGAATCCACGAGGCCCGCGGCGAGTTCGTCGTCATGGGCGATGCCGACACGACCTACGATTTCGCCGAGATACCGAAGTTCCTCGATGCCCTCCGCGGCGGCGCCGACCTCGTCATGGGCAGCCGACTCAGGGGCACGATCCATCCAGGGGCGATGCCGTGGCTGCATCGTTATGTCGGCACGCCCGTCCTGACGGCGGTGCTGAACCTGTTCTTCCGGGCGGGCATCTCCGACACAAACTGCGGCATGAGGGGCTTCCGGCGGGACGCGATCGAGGCCCTGGACCTCCGGTGCAACGGCATGGAGTTTGCCACCGAGATGGTCGTCAAGGCCGCGCGGCGGCGACTGGCGATCCGCGAGGTCCCGATCCACTACCGGCCGGCCGCGGGGCGCGTGCCGCACCTCAGGTCGTTCAGCGACGGCTGGCGGCACCTCAGGTTCATGCTGGTCCTGGCGCCGAGGTATCTGTTTATCTATCCAGGTATGGCGCTATTTGCGGCGGGCCTGGTGCTGACGCTGCTCCTCCAGTTCGAGGACCTGGTGGTTCTCGGCGTGCCGCTGGGGCTTTCGACGGCGATCTTCGCGGGGGCGCTCCTCATCCTGGGCATGCAGATCGGCCAGTTCGGCGTCTTCGCCAACATCCTGGCCAGCATCGGCGGCCTTGCCGAGGAGGGCCGCACCACGCGGCTCCTCAAGAAGCACTTCACGCTCGAGAAGGGCCTCGTCGTCGGCGGCGCGATCCTGGCGCTCGGCGCCGTCATGGGCCTCGTGACGGCGGGCCTCCTGTGGCAGGCGGCCGGAAAGACCGCCGGCGTCGATGTCGCCATCACCAAACTCGCCACCCTCTCCATCATCGTCACCATCCTCGGCATCCAGATAATGTTTGCATCATTCTACATCAGTCTGCTTTACCTGGAGAAGACGCTGGAGTAGGCCGGAGGAGGTCACGCCCGCGCGCCGCGGGTCACTTCCACCATGTGGAAGATGTGGTCCTGGGCGTCCATGCCGGCGAGCACCAGGTCCGCCCCGCGCTCTCCGCGGTTGCCGAAATTGGCGTCCGCGAGTGTAACGGTCTTTTCCTTCCACGTGCCCGAGTCAGTCTCGGTCACGACGCAGGCCGTGCGTCCCGGATCGTCCACGGCGTCGTACTGAAGCGCCCACCGGCCCGTTCCACGGTCGTAGTACACGATGCGCACGGTTACGGGATAAGCGCCGTTCAGCGGTTTGCCTGAGAAGAAGGAGTCCTTGATATCGAAATACATGGCGTCTTTGCCGGAGGCGTGGTCGAATCCCCTGGCGAAGCGGCCGTACACCGGGGCGGCCGGCGTCACCTGGCCGCCGACGCGCCACCAGCCGACGCTGGTCTTGTCGGGGTCTATCTGGTGGAGGAATCGCTCGTAGTTTCCGGGGAAGATCAGCCAGCCGGCGTCGTTTAGTCCTTTCTGCGAGCCTCTCTGTCGCACCTGGCCCGCCAGCACGCCGTCCGGATCGTCCATCTTCGCGCCCCTCGGGGCGTACGCGCCGCAGATGGCCATGTACCGCTGTCGATTGTCTCTCGCGGCCGTGCCGTATCGGGCCTCCGGGAACTTCACCGTGTCGGCGGAATCCAGCCCCTCGCGCAGTGCGCAGAACGCCCCCGCGGCCGAAGGCGACCGCGTCTGGCCGGCGTACTTGTTGAAGAAGTGCGCGAACTCCCAGTACTTGTTCTCGCTGCACCAGGTCCACGCGGTCTTCGAGAGGTTCCAGACCCCCAATCCGCCGTGGAGGGCGGAAAGGCCCGTCCAGTAGAAGCCCATGCGGATGTTCGGCGCGAAGATGCCCTCCTTCCACCCCTGGTCCATCTCGCAGCGCGTGAAGAACTCGTAGTCGTTCTCTTCCGGATCAATCAGGTGGCCGATGAAGTCCTTCGCCCGTTCGGCCTCATCATTGAGTTGATAGCATTGCCCGTATCCGCCTTCCTTGTGTCCCCAACCGCCTTTGACGTTCGCCTTGACCCAATCCAATCGGGGTTTGTCGCCGAAGAGGCCGTTGAAGAGCAGGGGAATGACCCGCCCGGGGCCCTCCTGGAATGCCGCATTGAACTTCCCGAAAGCGGCCAGCCTGAACTCGCCCCACTGGTCGCCGCTGATCGCGTATCGGGCGGGCGTCGGGGTTCCCTTGTAGGGCGCCTCATCGCCCGTCGCGCCGGTCTTCACCTGGACGAAGAGAATCCGCTCCGCCAGGCGCGGAGGCAGAGTCCTTACATGCCTGCCGAAGTTCTCGATAAGGCGGTGATAGTAGGAAACGTAACGGGCGTCCAGGTAATAGGGATAGGGCCCGGTCCTTGTGCGGTGATCGGTGGTAATTTTGGGAATCCCCTTGTCGTAAAGCCACGTGGGGCCCTCAAAGCCCACTCCAATGTCGATAAATGAATACAATCCCGCGCGAGCCGCTTTCTCAAGCCCCGCATCAAAGGCCGTCCAGTCGAACGCGCCGTCCGAAGGCTCCACCTCGGACCATGACATGCCGACCTCGGCCCCCCTATACGGGAAATCCGTCACCTCGTACCTGTCCGTCTTGGCCCATACGCCGAAGGCGTCTCGATTCACGGGGGTCGCCGCATCAGCGGGACTCCGGGACCCCACGGCCCAGGCCGCCGCGCCGAGGCCCGCCAGTTTCATGAACTCGCGCCGTGTGGATGCCATGTGCCTATAGCGGTTTAACGTTGCGTGTTCGCGCGGCCCGCCCTCAGTCCTGGCGGGCCGCGCTCTGCCTAACGTTGCGTGCCGGCGCGGCGGGTGCGGAGACCCGCCGCGCCGAGATGGGCGAGCGGGTCAGTCCTGCGCCGTTTCGCCGTCGGTGATGATTCGGTTGCGGCCGGACTGCTTTGCGGCGTACATGGCCTGGTCCACGCGGCGGATCAGGGATTCCACCGTTTCGCCTCGCTGGTGCTCGGCCATGCCGATGGAGAGGCTTGCGGCCAGGTGCTCCCGGCCGCGCACGAGCGTCCGAGACTGGACGCGGTCCAGGATTCGCTGGGCCAGCCGCCGGGCGGCCGCCGCCGGAGTGTCGGGCAGCACCACCAGGAACTCGTCGCCGCCGGTCCAGCGGCCGGGCACATCGACGCTGCGGACCGTCTCGGCGATCGTCGCCGCAAGGTTCCTCAGGCACTCGTCGCCCGCATCGTGGCCGAACTTATCATTGATGACCTTCAGGTGGTCCACGTCGATCATCAGGACCGTCAGGTGCGAGCCGTAGCGGCCGGAGCGGTCGGTCTCGCGGCGGAGGGCCTCCTCGATGGCCCGGCGGTTCGCCAGGCCCGTCAGCGGGTCGGTCTTCGCCGCCAGTTCCATCTCACGGTACAGTTCGACGTTGTAGATGCTCGCGCCGATGAGTTCCGCGATCTGCTCGACGACAGGCAGGTCCACCGATTCGTCGAAGGATCCGCCGCCGGCCTTGTCGGCCAGGTTCAGGATTCCCCGGACCTTGCCGCCGCCCTTCAGTGGCGCGATGATGCACGAGCGCGTGGCGTACTCGTTCTGGAACTCGCGGACTAGCGCGAGGTCCTCGGCCCGCTCGAACTCGCCGAACTCGCCGATCACCAGGAGTTCGCCCCGCCGCAAGGCCACCGCCATCGGACTTTGCGGGCTGTCCTTCAGGTCCACCCGTTCCGCAATCGGACGGCCGTGCGTGTGGCCCTGGAGGACCAGGCGGTCGGCGGCGGCGTCGTACACGTAGAAACTTGCACGCTGTGCATCCACCAGGGCAGGCAGCCTCTCGATGGACACCTGGAGTATCTCCTTCATGTCCAGCGTGTTGATCCGGCGCGACAGCCGCGCCACCTCACGGATCCGCTTCAGAACCTCCTCCAGGACCTCGTGGCGCGACAGCAGCGCCTTGGCGCCGGCCTCGATCTCGGCGACGCGGGCGGCAAGCCGCTCGTTCTGCCCGGCCAGGCCCTCGACCCTGCGGCCGATATCCTCCAGGGCGGCCGTCCGGCTGATGCTCCGCGCCCACCACGCCAGACGCTGGCCCAGGACCGCGGGCGTGGCCGGCGTCGGCACGACGTCGTACGCCTCGGCCAGGCGCTCCGGCCCCAGGCGCTGAAGCGCCTCGGCCGGGCCGACCCAGATGATCCGCGCGGCGTGGAGGCGGAGGGCGTCTCCGAGGGCGCCCCTGGAACCGGCGGCAGACGCATCGACCAGCACCAGGTGCGGGTCTGGCCCGGCGAGATCCTCCGGGCGAAGACCGGCGGCAGTGGCGAGGCGAAAGCCCTGCGGCGGGGTGGTCTGCGACCACGCCTCGCGCAGCGCCGCGTCGCCGCTCGACAGGAGGATCGTCACTTCGGCCTGACCGCGCGCACCGCCCCTGCCCCCGGAAGATGCCTTCGGTTTCGGTTGCTTGCCCATAGGGGCGAAGAGTTTAGTCGCGGGCCGAGGGTTCGTCCATCGAAAAGGCGCGGTCTCACAGGGGCGTGGCCGCCGGTCCCGCGGCGGCCTCGAAGGCGGTGCTAGCCTGGATTCCAGCGTGTGCCTTTGGTCTGATACCACGTGCCGACGTTGGCCCGCTCCATTTCCTTGAAGAAGGTGTTCTCGTCGGCGGGGTCGTCGGGGTTGTCCTGCCGCATCCACTCCACGTGCCCGTCCATGCAGGCGACGTACCCGCCGCCGTGATGGCGGTTCGTAAGGCTGCGGCCGGTTTCGGAGCCGTTCATGAACGCCGCCCTGAAGCCGGCCGCCTGGGTCGCGGCCTCCTCGATGAAGAGGAAGTCGTTGGGGTCGAAGTCCCGGAACTTGCGGACGTGGCGCACCGACCCGAAAGGTTCGTTGCCGTATGTGATGCTCCCGTTGATGACGTAAGATGTGACGGCCGTGTACTGCGGCGGGTCGATGTTGGGCAGGCGGTAGCGGACCGGGGGGCCGCTGCACTTCGAGCGGTCAAGGCCGGTATCGACGTCCACGGGGCACAGAAAGAGGTCGCCCTTGCCGACCATCTTGTTGCGGGCCAGAAGGCCGCCGTAACCGCCGACTGCGCCCCAGAGATCGCCATCGGTGAGGTCCGTCAAGGTGTCGCGGCTGGCGATGAAGAGCCAGTCGCCCGCGCTGGGCTGGGTTGGGGTCGCGCCGCGGGTTCCCGCGCAAGGGAAGTACCCGTCATTCTGCTGGCAGTATGCCGCCACCACCTTTGCCAATTGCCCCAGGTTGTTCTGGCACTGCCATTCCAGCACCGATGTGTACGCCGCGTGGATCACCGGAAACAGGAGCGATACAAGAATTCCGATGATGGTGATGACCACGAGGAGTTCAACCAGCGTAAACCCGCAGCGCAGAGGTCTCACGGCCTCGCTCCTTCCGGACCCGCCCTGTACCCTCACTGCGCGATATTATACGCGCCGCCCGCGTGTCCAGTGAGTGAAAAAAGCCGTCGGGGTCATGCGCCTTTTCCGGCCGTTCGGGAAAGGGGCCTGCCCCCGTCGTTGTCACCTTTGCCGCACCCCGCCGCGAGTTGAGGCTTGACACCCTCTCGCCGCGAAGGAAGATAATGGCCCTGCCGCCCGGCCCCAGGCGCCGCGTGCGGGGGGGCGGCGAAAGGATTGCCCGTGCAGAGGCGAAAATTGGCGGGTTTGCTACTCGCGATTGCAGCCAGCGGCCTTGCGCTCTCGTCGGCAGGCGCTGCGGCGCCGGAAGATGAGAAGGTGCTCGACCCGGCCGCAATGCGGGCCGCCGCCCTCAAGGCCGAGCAGGCGAAGGACCCGCCCGCCGCTCTCGACGCCTGGGAACGCATCATCGACCAGTGCGATTCCACCGAAGACCAGCGGACCGAGGCACGCTCGCACATCCACAACCTGCGGCCGCAGGTCCCGCGGAACCAGGACCCTGCCGCCGCACGGCCGTGGAAGACGCTTATCATCATATTCCGGCATCTTGATTTCTCGTGGACGGACGGCAAGGGCCAGGCCCGCTCGATCTCCAGCACCGTGACCGATGAGGACGAGCGGAAAATCCGGGCGTCGATTGCCGCCTTCGCGGACCACGTCTTCCGCCTCTCCGGCGGCATGTTGCGGATCGATGCCGAGTTCGCCGTGGTCGATGAGCCGCTCTCAAAACTCACCCCGCAGGGCGCCGCCTTCTGGCCCGCCCCCTGGAACATCCGCGAGACGACCGACCGCCTCATGGCCGGCCGCATGTTCGACTCCGTCTTCGTGTACGTCAAGTTCAAGGAGGGGGCCGGGCCGGCGGTGCCCGCGCCGCACATGGGCGGCACGTTCGGCGGCGACGTCGGACCCCGCGGAGCAGGCTGGACAGACGTGCCCTGGCATGCATCCTTCCCGACCGACGGCGAGATGGAACTCCACGAGTGGCTCCACCAGATCGACTGGATGTTCAGCGAGGTCCTCTTCTATCCGCCGGAGGTCGTCCCGTCGTCCGACGCCGGCCGCCACGAGGGCGACATGCGCGAGGGCGGCGACCCGGAATACGCCCGCCGAAAGGATGAACATAACTGGATGCGCTTCTACGAGCACATCATGTCCGAGCACATCACCCGCCGCATGTGGCGCGAGGCCGCGATGCACGACCCCGCGCCGACGGTCTGGACCGGCCGGTGGCTCAACCGCTGGCTGGCCCTCGGGCCCCTGAAGGCGCCGGCAGGCAAGCCGGGCGTCGAGACCGACTACATCGGCGAGGCCGCCGCACGACCGCGGGCCGGAGAGCAGGCCGCAGGACTGACGTGGAAGGCCCTTCCGCCCGGCACGGTCCGCGTTGACCTTGCCGCCGCCCTCGGCATGGCCGCCAACGTTGATGCGTACCTGGCTACATACGTTTATTCATCGGCGGCGCGGCCAGCGCGGCTGCTCCTCGGCAGCGATGACGGCGTCAAGGCGTGGGTCAACGGGCAGATGGTCCACTCGAAGGACGGCGGCCGCATGCTTCGCCCCGATGAGGACCAGGTCGATGTGAAACTGGTTGCCGGGTGGAACCTCGTGCTCCTTAAGGTCCACAACATAGCCGGCGGCTGGCTGGCCCAGGCCCGCCTGACCGACCCCTCCGGCAAGACCATCTGGGACCTCGTCCAGAGCGCCGAGCGCCACGAGGACCAGTGCGGCGGCAAGGACGACGTTCATCATGCAGGACCTCCCGATGGATTCCCCTCCCGCTACTTCCCCTTTTTTGCGGCGGCCTCGGGGTCGTCGTTCCACTCGTCCGTGCGGAAGGCCGGGGCGGGCAGGCCGGCCTTGTTCGAGAGGTTGGCCTCCTGCTGGCCCGAGCCCCACGCGTATCGCACGGCCACGGGGCCCTTGACCTTGGGGCTGGAGACGACGACCGTGTCGCCGTCGATCTTCGCATCGGCCCATTCCCATTTCCGGTCGGCGGCGGCAATGGCGAAATGCCTTAGCGGCTCGCCGCCCTTTGCGACCGGCCCGCCGGCGAGGTTCTCGAAGGAGAGGCGGACGGCGCCGCCCTCAACGCTCATAGACTTATAGACAGGTCCGCAGCAGACGACGTCCTCGCCGTAAGCCACCTTCCGGGCCACAAGGGCCGCCCGCAGGCTGATGTTCTTCTTGTCGGGCGGATGCAGGCTCTGCTCCTTCCCGTAATCGTAGGTCACCGCGCAGCCGACGTTCGGCACCTTCCGGGCCACGGCCATCTGCGACTCTTCCAGTTCGGCCCACGGCACGCGGCTCGTGCCCGGCGGCCGGCTGGTCTCGAACTTGCCAAACATGTGCATCTGTATGATGACGAATGGCAGCCCCTCGTCGCCCAGGACCTTGCGCCAATCGCGGATCATGAGTTCCAGGAGGTTCCTGTAGCGCAGGGCCGAGCGGGCGTTGCCGTTCGACTCGCCCTGGTACCAGAGGACGCCTTTCATCGCGTACGGCCCGAGGGGCGCGATGCGGGCGTTATATCGAACTATAGGCATCTGTCCGCCGCCCCAACTCAGGTTGTAGTCGGGCGTGAACCTGCCGCCGGCCATGTACTCCGGCAGGCTTTCGAGGGTCTCGCGCGGCATCCAGCCCTCGATGAACGAGCCGTCCATGGCCGATACGATGAGGCCCACGGGCGCCTTGAGGTGCTCGTGCACGGCCTGTCCGAAATAGAACGCCACGCGCGACCAGTGCGACGCCGCCTCCGGCGTACACGGCTGCCAGCCGCTCCTCGCCTCGGCCAGGTCGTCGAACGGCTGCGCCCCGTTGTATTCGTTCGCGCCGGGGTTGTCGTTAAACATGCGTAGATAGGGATATGTCGCCTTCTCGGTATCCTCCTTGGCCGGGCCGCTGCCGGCCATGTTCGACTGCCCCGAGCACAGCCACACGTCCCCCGCCATCACGTCGCTTATCGTCCGGGTCTCCGGCCCCGTGATCTTGATGGTGTGCGGGCCGCCGGCCTCCAGCGGGCCGATGCGGGCGATCCACTTGCCGTCGCCGCCGGCCGTGGCCTTGACGGTCTGGCCGGCGACCTCGACCGCGACTTCCTTGCCCGGCCCGGTCCAGCCCCAGACGGGGGCCTTCACGCCGCGCTGAATCACCATGCGGTCCTGGAAGAGCGAGTGGAGGAACCGCTTCGGCCCACCGCGCTTGTATGCCGCCGCAATGTGCACGTTGGCGAAGGGGAATTCCGCCGGCATCGTGAGCGTTGTCTCGGCGGCCTTCGGGTCGGCCAGGCACTCGACGTTGCCGACCCATTCGACGAAGGCCATCTCCTTGGCGGGCGGGTCGGCCTTGACGGTGAACTCCTCGCCGGCCTTCCTGAGTCCGCGCGATCCCCACGGGGCCGCCCCGCCGCTGATGACGCATTCCCGCTCGCTAGGGTCCTTCTGACCTGCCGCCGACGCGGGGACGGCCAGAACCGCCAGGGCAAGCGTGCAGCACACGAGACGGCTCACGGCGGCGGCTTTCATCTTGGTTCTCCTTGTCGGCTGGCTTGCAGACTTTTCGGGCTGTCACTCGCGGAACGGCATGGGCGCGAAGTCGGCCAGGTTGCTGTTGGGCCCGCCGAACCTGGCGTTCAGCCTCTGGTTCTCCTGGACGTTGCCGTCCTTGGGCTCCGCGCCGGCCGTGCGGTGCCGCGTGAACTGGCCGAACCAGACCACGCCCGTGCCGCCGCGGACCTGGTCGCCGAGGGTCTTAAAGGGGATGAAGACCTCCATCGACCAGTGGTCCTGCCCGAGGCGGACGGCGGTCTTCAGGCCCTCGGCGTTCCAGTCGAACTTGCCGTCCCTGGCGTCCTGCACGCTGCCGCCGGAATTGATGACGAACTGGAAGAACCTGCCCAGGTTCTTGCCGGTCGGGTCGAGAAATATCTCTATGCAGTCATCCTGCCATGTCAATGCGTGGTCGTTAGTGCGGACGACGCGCTTGAGGTTGGCCGGGTCCGGCTCGGTCATGCGGAAGCCGAAGGTGATGCCGTCCAGGGTATAGACCGCGCGGACCGCGGTGGGGTATTTGCATTCGATGTCCTGGCTACCGGCTCGTTTGACGGGATAGACGTGCGCGCCTACGAGCGTGGCGGGGACGGCCTTCGCCCAGACCGCATCGTCCAGGTTCCCATCGACGGCCGGGTTGGCGTCCACCTTCTGCGCCTCGAGAATCCGCTGGCCGGCGCCCTCCATGACGGCAACGTACTCCCCGAAGAAGTCGCCGAAGCAGTCGGAGAAGTACGCCAGGCGGCCGGCGGCCTGCTCGTCGGCGGCAACCTCCTTGGCCGCCTGCTGGAGCAATTGCTTCATCTCTTGGATCGTCGCCTTGGGGTAGGAGATCTCGTAGATGGCCTTCGGCGACAGCCGTCCTTCGGGCCAGCGGCTCTTCTCCCAACCGTCGAGTTCCAGTTGCACGATGCGGCGGACCGTGCCGGCGGCAGGGCCGTACATCCGCCGGCAATACTCGTCGATGGCCGCGTCAACGTCGAAGTCGGGGTTCCACAGCAGTTTCAGCCAGCAGTAAAGTGAGATATGGAACCGCGGCCATTCGTCCGGGTATCCGCCGTTGATGTACGTGCCAACAGTCTTCTCGCGGTTGGACTGGTAATAGGCCTTAAGCACGTGCGGGTACTGGTAGGGGGCCTGCGTGCGGTCGGCCGGCCAGCAACTGTAGTGCCAGTCCTGGGTCTTCTGTCCGCTTGCGGCCGCCCAGCGGTCGATGTTGGCCTGGTCAGCCGCAAGGATCGAAGGCTCCTTGTACCTGGCGATGCCCGGCATGCCGCAGATCTGGACCTGCACGTTGTCGGGGAGTCTGCAACCGTCCGGCGCGCGGGTGTAGTTCGAGTAGGCCAGGTAAATGACGGTCTTGCCCGGGTACCGCGTCTTGACCTCTGTGGCCAGGCGGGTGACGAAATCGACCATGATCTTCGATGCCGCGCCGTGTCCGCCGCCGTCGGGGTCCCACAGTTTGCGGCAGGGCTCGCACTGGCAGTTCAGGCCGATGTCGGGCGGAGAGACGGTGATGGCGCTGCCGGCGATGAAGCGGACCTTCGTTCGGCCGGCGAAGTGGTCGTCGATGTTCTCAAGGAACGTCTGTAGGGTCTTAGGGTTGCTGTAGCAGAACATGGAGAAGTCGCGGCTGCCGTCGGGGTTGAGTTGGAAGATCTCGGGGCGGTTCCGGCGGTAGTCGTCATTGCGGCCCCAGTCGCTGGGCTGGTGCACGCGCAGCGAGATCGGCCAGGAGTTTGCCGCGCGCAGCATCGTGCAGAGCGATTGAAACTTCTGCATCTTTCCGTCGATCGGGCGCGACGGCGCCGCCGGCGGATAGTACACCCGCTTCCGGAAGACCGGCGCGTCGGCCAGCCAAACCGGCTTGACGACCAGGTCGGCCTTGGGAATGACCGACCGCCCTCCGCGGTCCGCCGGCCAGTACCATCGCACGCCGACGATCCGCTCCAGGAACTCGGCCACGCCCCATGCGGTGCCGTCGGAGGAGGTCTTCGACGCCTCGTCCACGACGCCGTCGCTACCGACGATGAAGACGCGGTCGGCCGCGGTCTTGATCTCGAAGCCCTCAACGGCCATCTTGCCGCCGTCGAGCCCCTGGGCCCGCGCCTCATCGCAGTTGCCGATCACGATGGCCGGGCTCCGGATCTTTCCGGAGACGATGGGCAGTTTGGCCCCTGTGGCCGACTCGATGCACGCCTGAAGTTCCTTGACGGCAATTGCGAGGTTCGCCGACTGCTCGCCCATCACGCAGATGTAGCCCTTCGCCTCTTTGCCGTCCACAAGGACCACGGGCGCGTGGCTGGGGGCGCTCTTCATGGTGACCGGGTTCAGGTCGTCGTCGGCCGCCGCGGCCGACACCGGCAGCAACATCGCCGGGAGCAGCCACAGGCACATCATCCGCCCGAAGATGCACGTTAGCCTCATGAGGTTTCCTCTTGCTCCTTCCTGTGGCACGCCCGCCCTCGGGCGTGCAACACGCAACCAAGCACAGCCGAGGGCGGCTGTGCTACAAGTCCTACTCCTGCTTCCGGGCTGCAATGTCCAGGCAGACGATGTCGCCGCGGTGGTTTCGGCAGTAGATCTTCCCATCGCACGGGACGGGGGTTGTCCAGCAATTCCCGTCGAGCACTTTGGTGCGGCCCAGTTCCTTGTATGCATCGGGCGCCGCATGCGCGAGGACCAGTTCGCCTTTGTCGGTCAGGACGAGGAGGTTGCGGCCTGTGGCACCCCCGCCCTCGGGGGTGCGACCATCTGCCATGCCGGCACAGCCGGGGGCGGCTGTGCCACCGACGAGCACCACCGACGCAAGCCCTACGCCCTCCTTGTCCCACTTCACCTCGCCGGTGAGGAGGTTGACGCACCGAAGCGTGGAGTTCCTGGGCAGGTGATCGAGGCTGTTGACGCCGTAGAGGTGGCCGTCGTGGACCACGCTCGCATTGAAATAGTTCAACATGTTCTGCCCCTGCCACACGACGCTGACGGCGCGGCCGGCGACTTGCAACAGAATCCCCGTCTTCTTGGTCTCCGAGCCGGAGATGAAGACCTTGTCGCCCAAGACCAGCGGCGCCGTGGCGGTGGACTGGGCCGAGGCCTTCCAGGGATGCCGCCAGACTTCTTGGCCTGTCGCCGCATTCACGGCCGACACCGCCGCCGGTGTCAGGGCCACCACGCACGCCTGGCCGTCGAACTTTCCGGCAACGGGAGTGGAGTAGCCGGCCTCGCCCTTGCCGTATCGCCAGGCAACCTTGCCGGTCCGCTTCTCAAGGGCCGTCAGCGACGCCTCGCTGCCGCCGGTCTCCACCACGACCACCTCGCCGGCCACCAGCGGCGAGCCGGCGTATCCGTAGTACGGCCTTTTCGCATTGAGCCCGTCCACGGTGTTCGTGCTCCAGACAACCTTGCCCGAGGATGCCTCCAGACAGTGGAGATGGCCGAACTGGCTGAGGGTGAAGACGAGTCCGCCGTCCACAGCGGGCGTCGTGAATGGGCCGTAGTACGATGCGACCGCGCAGGGGTACGCGTGTTTCCAGACCTGCTTGCCGGTGGCGGCGTCGAGGCACCAGACCACGTCGTAGCCGTCCTGGCCGCCGGTGTCGCCATCGACCTGCTTCGCATGCCCCATTGTGAACAGCCGCCCGCCCGACACCGCCATCCCCGAGTATCCTTCGCCGACGCCGGCCTTCCAGAGCAACTTCGGGCCGCCCTCCGGCCACTGCGTCAGCCACGCTTCGTCCGGCAGCATGCCGTCGCGGTTCGGGCCGCGGAACTGCGGCCAGTCGGCGCCGCCTGCCGCAGCGCAGAGGGACACAATGACCAATGCGACCCGGACGGTTGCACGGGCGTGCGCGAAGCGGTGTTCAGCCGCCATTCGGCCCTCCGATGGGCTTCCTGCCGCCAAGGCATCCAGCCTCTTCTACTGCTACCGCGCCACTGAGCGCGGCGGGTCTCCCGACCCGCCGCGCAAACCGTGTTTTCGGCCGCGCCGACGCGGTTTCGTCCCGCGGTGGGTCGGGAGACCCACCGCGCTAAGCCTTAATGGCGCCGTAGTGCTACTTGCCGATCTCGATCTTCGCCCGTTCGCCCTCGATCCTGCCCAGGATCTGAATGACGAGCGTGCCATCGACCACACCCGATGCGGCGGGGACCTCCTTGCCGTCAACCTTCGCGTGCTGCGGCGCTTCGCCCTTCCAGCCGAGCACCTTGAAAGCCGGCGCGAACCCCGCCCCCGCGCCCCGCTCATAGACAAGCGATATCGGCCCGGCGGCCTGCAAGACGTGGCACCCCTCGGACTCGTTGAACCCGTCTTTGTTGAAGTCGCCCGCCTCGTCCCGCACGAGTTGGGCGTCCGTGACCTTCGCCGGAGCGCGGTACTGCATGGCATAGGGGAGGGCGTCCTTGGGCGCACGGATCTGCGGCGCCGCGCTGCCCCCATCGGCGCCCATCTGGATCAGGCACGCCCAGGTCGAATCGTAGCCCGGCTTCATCAGGATGCCGCCGCTGCCGTAGCCGCAGCGGTCCCAGCCGACCGACCGCCCGTCGTGGCGCATGTGCCGGTCGAACAGGGCATGTTGCTCGGCAGGGATCGTCAGGAGGAACGTCGCCTTCACCTTCTCGCTCGCGGCCAGGACGAGTTCCTCGGACGGCGAGAAGGAGCCGGCCTTCACTTCGGACACCTTGGGCGTGCTGAAGACGTAGCAGGGGTTCGCCTCCGGCTTGTCCTTGGGCGCCGGGAAGAAGAGGTGCGGGCCGTACTCGGTGCTCCACTTGAACTCCCTCTCGGCCTTCTGGACCCGCACCTGGACGACGATCTGGCCCGCCGGGTAGAAGGTGTAGGTGGCCGCAACGGGCATGTTCCTGTCGGCGAAGTTCGACCAGAATGTGAAGACCGACTTGGCTTGGATGCGGACGCGTGCGGGGCTTCTCTCGATCACCGCAAGTTCACCCTCGGCCTTGAGGGCCTTGTGTCCCGCGGAGGGCCAGTCGCGACAGCCGTAACTGCCGCTGGGCGGCTTCCCGTAGTCGCCCAGGGACGGGTCCGGGTCGGGGCGAGAGGCGCCGTGCCAGCCCACCTCAAGGAGCCCCCGGTCCTGTCCAGCGAGGTTCATCTTTGCCGCGGGGTCCGAGGAGAGGTCGTAGAACTCCGTCATCCCCCCGCCGGTGGCTTGCCAGACCACGGCCCTATAGACGCCCGGCGAGGTCACCGTCACCTTGAGATCGGGCGGCGCGCCCGCCTCCGTGACCGCCAGCCCCGCCCCGGCCGCGCGCCCTGAGAGCGCGAATGCGCCAATCACGGCGGCGAGGGCCAGTCTCTTCACCTTGCTAGTCATGTCCATAGCCTCTTTCCATGCAGGCGCGGGTCGGCCCCTTGCGGCGGGTCACTTCCGCGAGAAGAACGGCGTCTTCTCTTCCTTCATCTCGGGCGCCCAGATGCGGATCGCCCGGATGAATCCGGAATCGTCGAACGAGCCGACGCCCACGTATCCCCACCCGAAAGTCTTGTCCTCGGCGGTCATCACGGGCTCGGCGCCGTCGTCGAAGAAGACCTTGGCGGAGCCGTCGGCCAGGCGCCGCTCGACGCGGACCTTGTGCCAACCGTCCCCCCATTCCACGCCGCCGGTGCCGGTCTTCGAGATGGCGGCGCGCGGGGCGTCGTTCACGATGTGGATCTTGTGGGCCACGGCGTCGGCCTTCAGGGACACGTGGGCGTAGTAGAACTTCGTCGGGCCGGTGAAACCGAAGAATAGGCATATATCCTGATGTCCATACGGCTTGGTGTTGGGCTTGACCTCGGCCTCCATCGTAAAGTCGCCGAACTTCCGGTCCGCTACAAGCGCGATAAGGAGCGGCGACCGGAACTTAGGCTCGTACTTCCCCTTCAGGGGGCGGTTAGACTGCGGCGTGATGCCGGCGAAGTCGAGGGCCGCGCGGCCATCGACCTGCGACATCTGCCACTGGGCCGGGTCGGGGAATACGAAATCCTTGATCGCCGCGGCCGCGTCCTTGAAATCCTGCGAGTAGAGGAGTTTGTATCCTTCCGGCAACTTCGGCGCGGCCTCGCCGCCCGCCGCCATCGCCGCCAGTCCCAACGCCGCCGCAAGACCCGCCAGGCACCACGCCGTACGCATGACCGTCTCCTTTTCTCATGACGCCCGCCGCATCGCGGGAACGGTTCCCGGCCGCGCGGCCGCGAGCGACGCCGGCTGCGCATCTTAGACACGGGCCGTACGCGGACGCAACACGATTCTTGCGTCTTGGGTACTGCCGCAGTTTTAGGGGGTGGCATGGTCACGCGCCTTTGCGTGACCATGCTTATCGCCGGCAAGCATGGTCACCCAACATCGGGTGACCATGCCACCCTCCGAAAGTGACGTTGTGCCGTCTCTGGCACGGGCTTGCATGGGATTCCGGTTCGCGGTATTCTGCGGACATGCGGCATCCGGCGGCAGAGGCATGTCTGGCCGCGAGAAGGGAGGGGGCCACTTGTACGGACTGAACGCAGCCGTCGTCGGCGCGGGGTTCATCGGGCCGGTCCACGTGGAAGGCCTGAGGCGGGCGGGGGTCGGCGTGACCGGCATCCTGGGCGTGGATGCGGCCGAGTCGAATCGTGCGGCCGCCGCGCTGGGACTCGCGAAGGCCTACTCCAACTTCGCCGAGGTGCTGGCCGACCCGGCCGTCCACGCGGTCCACCTTGCCGTGCCGAACCGCCTGCATTTCCGGATGGCCAGGGCCGCGCTGGCCGCCGGAAAGCACGTCCTCTGCGAGAAGCCCCTGGCGATGAACTCGCGCCAGTCGGCCGCGCTCGTCGCCCTTGCGGCCAGGAGCGGGCTTGCGGCCGGCGTCAACTACAACGTCCGCTACTATCCCCTGTGCATTGAGGCGGCGGAGCGGGCTCGGACCGGCGTCCTCGGCGATGTCTTCCACGTCGCCGGCAGTTACGTCCAGGACTGGCTCTTCCACGATACCGACTACAACTGGCGGGTGCTGGCCAAGGAAGGCGGCCCGCTGCGGGCCGTCGCCGACATCGGCACGCACTGGCTCGACCTCATCCACGCCATAACGGGTCTGGAGGTCGAGGCGGTCTCGGCGGACCTGAAGACGGTTCATCCCGTTCGCCGTCGGCCGAAGGGCGAGGTCGAGACGTTCAGCGGCAAGCGCGGCGGCCCGCGGGCCACCGAGCCCGTCCGCATCACCACCGACGACTACGGCTGCATCATGCTTCGCTTCGCCGGCGGCGCGCGGGGATGCCTGTGGGTCTCGCAGGTGACCGCCGGGCGCAAGAACTGCCTCCGGTTCGAGATCGCCGGCTCGAAGCAGGCCCTTGCGTGGTGTAGCGAATGTCCGAACGAACTCTGGATCGGCCATCGCGACCGGCCCAACGAGTGCCTGCTGCGCGACCCGGCCCTCGTCGGTCCGGCGGCGAGGTCGTTCATCAACTACCCCGGCGGGCACAACGAGGGGTTTCCGGACACGTTCAAGCAATGCTTCCGCGCGTTCTACGGCTACATCGCCGCGGGTGACTTTGCGGCGCCGCCGACGTTCCCGACGTTCGCCGACGGCCACCGTGAGATACTGCTCTGCGAGGCCATCCTGAAGAGCAGCCGCAAGGGCGGCTGGGTCAAGGTATGAGGAAAAGGGGACATTCTACTTTTTGCCGCCGCGCAAAGGCCAAGTGGCGCTGTAGTTCTAAGTTGCCCCTGCGGCGTACTTCGCCAGGGCACGCCCGGCCGGAAGGATATCGACCGACGCGGCGGCCGAGAGGCGGTCAAGCAACTTATCGAGATACGTCGCCCCGACGGGGCCCCACCCCTCATCGTCAAGTCCGTGCAGGTTGAAGATGAGCCACCCGCGGTCCATCGCGAGCAGCCGCTCCACCTCGCGGTCAACGGCCGACTCGGCGTTTCCGGGGCCGGCGCTGCGGCACGTGAGGCGGGCCTCCCCCTTCCGCGGCCACGGATTCACGGCCGCGCCCCCGGTCCGCAGCGCCTTGACCTGCGTCGCCAGCCACGCCTCCAACTCGGCCGTAGAGGCATTGTACGGGAAGTTGAACACGGCTTCCTTGCGGTCGAACCCCTTGAGTTCCTTCGTGAACACGTCCAGGCACTTGAGGATGAGGTCCTTGGCCTCCGCCAGGGGCAGCGCGGCCTTATTGGCGTGCCTGTAGCCGTGCGGCATGATCTCGTGAGAGCGTCCCTGCAACTCGTTCCAGAGGACGAAATCGCCCTTCAGGACGCCCTGCTGGAACTTGTCGGCGGGGGAATAATCCGCCAGGTGCCCCGTGGCGATGACGTTGATACATGCCGATAATTTATGTTTCTCGAAGATCTCCGCCGTCCGGACCGACGATTTCCGGAACCCGTCGTCGAAACTCAGGGTTACGATGTGCCGCTTCGCCTCGCCCTTCTTCTCCTCCGTCCGCGCGCACCGCACGATGGCGATCATCGCCCCGGCCGCCCCTGCGGTCCTCATGAACTCCCTGCGGGTCCGATTCATGTCCATCGCCTTTCGCCTGTGTCCCCCAATAACACCCGGGCGTCATCGCGGCCCTGGGCGTCCCGGGGATTGCCTTGAGGCCGCCAGGGAAAAACTCACCGCGATTCGGCGGGCACGAGGGGCGCAAACTGCGGGTGCGCCTCGTGGATCGCCCGTGCGATGCGTGCCATAGCCGCAACATATCCCCGCCGCAGGGGGGTGGCAAGAGGCCAATTGGCATCGTGTGCCCGGATAAGATAGTCACATCGTGTTTGGGCTACTAAAGCGCCTATGTTAACAGTTCGCCGTAGATCGGATTGTAGCGGTATATTTCGCAATATGCCTTAATATCCTCCGGCGGAAGCGCAAACTCGGCCGGCTGCCACCCATCAGGACATGGCATCGCGGCGTCAAGCAAGTGTCTCTCCTTCCTTGTGATCACGGGAACATGTATGCGATACGGCTCACCGTTGAAATCGCGCCGATAGTACACGGCATCCTGCAGCGTTGAGGCTTGCACCCTCCTGCGGTCACTCTTAGTCGCAATCATCCCTCCCAGGGTAATCATTGCATGACCATCCTGATACGCAAAGTGTACCAAGGGGAGCAATTGCACATCCCTTCTGCCGCCAAGGCCACGCAACATGGCCCTGACTATGATATCTCGATTGAGTCGCGGTATGCTGCCCTTGTTGAAGGCGTTCAGCATTAGGTTACCCGGCACATAATCGCCAATTTCGGAGACATAGTAATCCTTGATATGCTTGGGAGAGTCCAGGCCTTTACCTGGGGGCTCAACATCCACGGTGACAAGTATCACCGAACCAGCAGGAAGTTTCTCGCAACCGTGGGCAACATCCCGTAGGTAGTCAGAACGTATGACGCCATCATAGTCAAGCCAAAGAATCTGACATTTATCAGCGGGCATCGCCGCAATAGCTTCGCCAATTGACCCCATGCGTACCTGTATCTTTCCGAATGGCTTATTGAACCTAATCCGATCTTCAATGGCTTTTACGATCTCAACACTGAGCATATCGTCTATGCCGAGGTATCTATGGAATAGCATGAAATCGTAGAAGTGAATTGATCCCATCCCAGTGTACCTGTAATCCGCGATTGGGAACCCTGCAGCCGCAAGGCGCTGGAAGCAGTCCAGAAGCATCATCCGCTCGACCTGTTTTGCTGGGCGAAGATCGTAGCGCACTTTGCGATAACTGTGGGAAGCGTCGCTCACCTTAAGCCCTCCTGCTCAAGGAAGTAGTCAAATGTATGCTGGCCAATCGCAGATGCCGACATTCCGGGGCTGCGCAAGTGCTCTCTCACCAACGCAAGATCAGAGTTGTTTACTGAATACTGAACTCCCGTTTTGTCAGTCTTGCGGCGGCGTCTCGGAGGCGCAAACGTCGAGGGCGTGCGAACCGTGGTCAGTATGTCAGCCTGTGTTACCTCTTTGGCCGCGCTACGTTCTTCAGGCGTCACCTCGCCCTGGGACTTGTAAAGGCTCTCTAGGTAGCTGTATACCGGCCGTGCCACAGACTGCATTCTATTGCGCGCACGCAAGTACACTGGCGATTCGCTGTTGAGCCCTCTCTTAGTGGTGGTCCAGGGCAGTTTGAGAGGGTCGTCTGAGTAGAATAGGGCAATGCCTACGAACCCACGGCCTTTGCTACTGTGAAATTGCGGCAGAATGCCAGCCCCCCACCCGGTCAGCTCACTCTTATCCGCTGAAACTGTAACGCGACCATTGCAGAGAACATACCAGCCTGCCTTCTCCATACGCCAAGAGCCATCCGGGGCAGGCGCAGCGAGACCCGCGACCAAGTGCACGTGGACGCCATCGTCATCCCAGGATTCAGAAGAAAGATTGTATTCCTGCGATGAACCTAATGGGATATCGCTCGGTTCCACGCTTAGGTCATTCACTCGTATCTTGATGTGCCTCTTGAGAAAGAGGGCGTAAGTCCGAGACACCTCACGGCGTACCAGATCGGCAAAGTCAGCATTGTCGAGAAGGGGCCTGAGGTCAGGCTGTATGTCTGTAAGCCTGATTCGCGTCCCGGCCTTTGCGGGCGAGGCAGCCGCAGCCGTTTGGTTCATCGGAAAGCGCCAATCCGATAATTTGCTGTCATTCTCTGACCATTGCGCGAGATCCTGGTCTATGCAGAAGCCGCTGGCCTCGGTGTTGGAGTCAATCTGGAAATGGTTTCCAATTTTGAAAATGGCTCTCTTCATTCCAATTCCGTATGCACCCAGCCCACGCTGTGTAAGCTGCCCGGCGCCAAGAAGAGAATGGCCGAAGTTGAAGACTTCCTTTTGCGCTTTATCAAGGGGAATGCCGCCACAGTTGTCCTCAACCACAACCTGTCGGGATGAGAATGCAACGGTCACTTTGGCCGGAGGCCTTTCCAGGGGGGCAACTGGGTCGGGCGAAAGGATCTCGTCAACGAGGTCAATGTTTCTCGTACGAATGGCCGAATCAACGGAATTGTCAATAAGATCCAAAATACAATCATGCAGTGTAATATCACGGGTAAACATCTCGATAAAAAACCGCTTGCGGGGAAGCGCGTTCGCGAACATTTCTGTCATGGCGCACTCCTTTTGTTGGCGGGACATCGAGCTAAGCCGCTACGAACGAGTTCGCGGTGCAATTCGTTAATACAAGAAAGATGTTCACCCGGCTGCATTTAAGCTTCCCGCCACACATTAATTATCTGCGCCCGTGTCAGCGGCGGGGCATCTTGCCGCCGGCGCGTCGAACAACGTGACGCTGATGCAAGTCACGATACGTCTGCTGGGGGCGGGGGGCAAGCGAAATATCAAATGCGGAGTGCGGAGCGCGGAGTGCGGAGTGAACGGACCCGAAAAGAGCGCGGAGCGCGGAACTCGGAAGGCGGAGTGAACGGCAAGACGGGGAGGCACGAAGGCACGGAGGCACGGAAAGAACGCGGAACTCGGACCGCGGAACTCGGAGTGAACGGCGAGACGGCGAGGCACGAAGGCACGGAGGAAACGGCAAGACGGAAACGGCGACAGGGCTCACGCAAAGCCGCAAAGGCGCGAAGATAAGCACGAGAGAACAGCCCACAACTGATTCTTGTCCTCTCTCTCTGCGGCTTTGCGTCTTTGCGTGAGCGTGCCGTCGTCCGTCAGATGGGTTTCGAGGAAAACCGTGGCGCGCCACGGGCTACGGGTTCGTCAATTGTATCAACGCATGTTATTTCTTCGCGTTGGAGGCGTTGTCTTGCTCGGTGGCACACACTAGGAGCCGCGAATACCCCGACGCTTCCGCGTCGGGCTCGGATGGGATGAGTTTCTCACTCCGTCACCCAGTCACCTAGTTACTCAGTCACTTTGTCACCCCCAAGGCGGATCGCACCCACAACATATGGTAGTCGAATGGCTACTCAAACCACTACCTATGGTATGCCATGATGCCTGGAACCTGATTATTTTTCGCGCTCTCGGAGGGCAAAACGCACGTAAGTGTTTCTGCAAAAATGGCACTTACGTCAATTTGGGCCTGTTAAAAAAAGTGAAAAAACCGTTCAAAACCGTCAAAAAACCGTAAAAAGGCGCTCAAAACCGCTCAAAACCGATCGAAAAACGTCTTGCCCATCTTAACATTTGAGGTGTCGAACCCCTCTGGCGCTAGCGCCAGGGCCGTTTTGGGGTCCGAAAACGCGTTTTTTTGCCGTTTCGGAGGTCGAAATTGACGTAAGTGTTTTTG
>CAYGWP010000405.1:0-5563 GCA_964353455.1 uncultured Anaerolineales bacterium | reverse complement strand
GGTCCTGGAGACGATCCGGCCGCCCTGGTTCCAGCGAGTGCTCGCGCCGGACGGCACGCGGCAGAAAAGGTGCGTCTGCCTCCACTTCCGCGACAAGGCCCGCGCCGCCGGCTTCACAGCCGTCCGCGCAGGCTGGTGCAGCCACGACGTCGTTGAGGGCCATTAGAGCCGGCGATTCGGTCGCACACGGCGCGTTGCCTTCCGTCGGTTTGCCGACGGATCCCAAATTGGCGCATCGACCTGCACGCTCCCACCACTTCGTTGCCGCCGCTGCTGGGACGGCTACCCTGCCGGCACGCCCCTTGCCGCAGCGGGATTTGCACCGGCTGGAAAGACGCAGCTTTCACGGCATACCTGGACCACTACACTGAGGCCTGAAAAACGGCAGAACTAATTCCGCTGCCCACTTCGGCCCTGTTCGTGTCTTCGACATGGCGACAAATTCATCGCTCCGCTTGGTCCACCTCGGCATACGTAATCTGAAATTCCCAACAGTCCCGCTCAACCCAGAAGCAGCCCCTGATGAACCCATATTGGCGCGGCTTCTTATCCTTGAATAGCAGGGTGGTGCCTGTGGTTGAATCGTAACTCATGTTGGCCGCGGCATACTGAAGGTCATCAGCACGAACCACTTTGTCCAGCCCGACTTGGTTGATCACAGTGTCAATCGTAGCCGGGAACCTGCCATACTTCTTGGCATGATCCAGGAGCGCACACTGGACACTCCACATCTCCGACCGGCGGGAGTAATATTGCGACAGCCCGACGGCGTGCCTTACAGAGTCAACGAAGATCCCTGCCCCCAGGCCGGCGGTGAAGATGAGCACATAGGCGCAACTTCGCGGCAAGCGCCAGCGGAATCGGCTTGACAGAGCCATCAGCGCGCCTCCTCATGCATATACAGGGCCGCTAGCCACACAGGCAACCGACACGCGTATCCACGCCCTGGAACTCCATGAGGCGATGGGGGGCAGAATCCTTTCTGACCCTGACCCGGCGGGATAAGTGATTGCCAGAGAAGCATCGGGGCTCAGAACGCGCTCAGCGCCGAGCAGCACTGAAACAAGCCCCGAAGCAGGCCCATGTACACGTGCCATGCTTCCCCCAAAACTGCGTACTGTGACCCGGACCAGGCCCGACTCACAGCAGAGGTTGCGGACGCTCAACGTCCAGCCATACTTGGGACAGATTATCCAAGGCTGTGGTTCCGACGCTGAAACGGCAACAATGAGGCTTGCGAACCACTCCGACTGGCTTCTGTGCTCTTCATTCATTTCAATGCTAGTTGACACCCTGTGGTACAATTGGTTCAGATATACATTCAAGTCATTTCCCAAGCCTGGCGATGGCACGAGACCGACCTGAGGCCCGCCGTATCCCAGTTCGATGCTGGCGCCAGACCACTCCTTCTGCTTCACTTCAAGGGACAACTCCGATCTTGATGAGGCCAGGCCGAATGAGTCTCGGGCCACCGTTGGCTGCGAGTCGGCATACTCATATAAGCACATGCTTTGGCTGTAGCCTGCGTGGTCTCTTTGGAGCCACCCACCCAGCGTCGGATGGTCGTAGCGGAGCCGCGCGAGGTAAAGGCGGGTCTCGAAGTCGAGCGGATGGCCGGTGAAGAGGATATCGTTGGCGACGGCCGACTCGTTGTTCGTAACCGGAGACCAATTGGCATGGAGCACCGTCGCTTCGCCGTACGGCGTATAGACATATCGCTCCACCACATTGCCGCTTGAGGCATCGACCAGCGCCGTCACGTTCATGTTCGCATCGCTCGCGTAGTACAGCGTTTCTTCGAGGCCGGTCGCGGGGTTGGCGTCCGCATCGCGCCAGCGGAGAACCGGGGCGTCGATGTACCGGATGTCCCACAGATACTGGACATGAACGTCACTTGCCACTTGTCGCTTGTCACTTGTGACATGAAACCGCTCATCCAGCGCCTGCCAGGATTCATTGAAGTGAAAGGGGTCCAGGTCGGTGGTGGCGGCGGCGTTGGTCCGCCGCTGGTCAATAACGCGGCCGAAGCGGTCCCGGCCCGCGCAGTCGCCATTTGACCCGTACGTCAAGGTCAGTCCTCCCGAAACGGCCGGATGGGCTACCTGGATTATTGTACCGGCCCCCGGATACGTGTAAACGGCAAACTTATCTGCATTCCGATCCGGGCTGACAGGGGGCCACGTGCACAGCGCGATCGCCGCGCGCCGCAGTTGCCTATTCCGGCGGCCAGGTTACAATGGCCGTCCATGACACCGACCGACAAGCCGAAGGGAACGCGGCGGCAGTTTCTCCTGGCGACGGGGCAGCGGCTCTTGACGGCTGCCGCGCGAGCGGGTACGGTTACCGCACTATGGCCGACCGAAATCCCACGCTTGCCGAGACCATCTCGCGCGAACTCCTGCCGTTCGTCTCGACGCCCGGCCAGTACGTCGGCGGAGAGGTGGGCGCGGTGCGTAAGGACTGGGGCGCCGCCGCCGTCCGGTTCTGCCTCGCGTTCCCCGACACGTACTCAATCGGGATGAGCCACCTGGGGTCGGCCATACTGTACGCCCTGCTGAACGCCCGCGACGACGTCCTCTGCGAGCGGACGTACGCGCCGTGGACCGATGCCCAGGACCGGATGAGGGCGGCGGGCATTCCGCTCTTCGCGTGGGAATCGCGGCGGGCGGTCCGCGAGTTCGACATCGTCGGCTTCTCGCTCCAGTACGAGATGCTCTACACGAACGTCCTGGCGATGCTCGACCTGGCGGGCATCCCCATCTTTGCGGCCGAGCGGCACGACGGCGACCCGCTGATCCTGGGGGGCGGGCCGGGCGTCGATAACCCCGAACCGATGGCCGCGTTCTTCGACCTCCTCTTCCTGGGAGAGGCCGAGGACGCCCTGCCCCGGATCATCGAACGATTCCGCGAACTCAAGGCCGCCGGCACGAAGCGGGACGACACAATCACGGCCCTCGCCGGCGAGTTCGATTGCCTCTACGCCCCCGGCCTCATTGAGCCGTCGTGGAACGCCGACGGAACGCTTGCGGCCATTACGCCGAAGATCGACGGCCTGCCGCCGGCGACGGCGGCGGCACGCGCGGCCGACCTGGAGAACGCCCCGTTCCCCACGCGGCCGGTGCTCGGCAACACAGAGGTCATCCACGACCGGATAAACATCGAGATTATGCGCGGCTGCCCGCGGACGTGCCGGTTCTGCGAGTCGGGCCGCACGAAGGGTCACGTGCGGTTCCGCACGCCGGAGAAGGTCCTGGAACTGGCGCGGGCGTGCTACGCCAACACGGGCCTGGAGGAGATTTCGCTTGCGAGCCTGTCGCCGAGCGATCATCCGCACCTGAAGGCGATCCTGACGACGCTCGACGCCGAGTTCGCACCGAAGGGCGTCAGCCTCTCTCTGCCCAGCCTCCGCACGAACGACCAGTTGGAACTCGTGCCGCGACTCCTGGGGAGCGTCCGGAAGTCGGGCCTCACGATGGTGGCTGAGGCCGCCCTGCCGCGCCTTCGCCAGGTCATCGGCAAGCCCGTGCAGGACGAGCATCTCTTTGCGGGGGCGCGCGAGGCGTGGGCACATGGCTGGAACCTGATTAAACTCTACTTCATGGTCGGCCTACCGACCGAGACCGATGAGGACATCCAGGGGATAGCGCACCTGGCGCGCAGGGTGAGCGAACTAAGGCGCGAGACCGGCAAGGGGCCGGGCAAGGTCAACATCGCCGTCTCGAACTTCGTGCCGAAGCCGCACACGCCGTTTCAGTTTGCCGCGATGGCGTCGGAGGCGTACCTGGTGCGCGCCCGCGACATGCTGCGGACGGCGCTGCCGGAAGGCCGCCTCGCGCTTCGCGTCCATCGCATCGACCGGAGCCTCCTGGAGGGCGTGCTTGCCCGCGGCGACAGGCGCGTCGGCCGCGCGGTCCATGAGGCATGGAAGGCCGGAGCGCAGTTCGACGCCTGGGACGAGGCCTTCAACCTGGCCGCATGGCAGCAGGGGTTTGCGGCGGCCGGGATCGACCCCGCCTTCTACGCCCACCGGCCGCGCGGCCGCGATGAAGTCCTCCCCTGGGACCGCATCCGCTGCGGCGAGGACCGCGCGGAGTTGTGGGAAGACTACCAGCAGGCCATCGCCGAAAAGTAAGCCGGCGCAGCCCTGTCAAACACGCGCTCCTCTTCGAGTCGCGGCTAAACGTGAGCATTCCCCGGCGCGGGGCCGAAAGTTTAGCCGCGACTCGAAGAGGAGCGCGTGTTCCGCGGCGCTTGCCCATCGACCATTCTCAGGCTATGATACAAGGTTCGGCAGATGGAATTCCGGACGCAGGGAGTTTGCGCGTGGAGACGGATGCAGCACAACAGAATGCCGCACAGTCCGTATGCCCCGGCAATGGCGATGAGGCAATCGTCGTGCAGGGCGCGCGGCAGCATAATCTGAAGAATATCAGCCTGAGGATTCCGCGCGACAGGCTGGTGGTGGTCACGGGCCTCTCGGGCAGCGGCAAGTCGAGTCTGGCGTTCGACACCATTTACGCCGAGGGCCAGAGGCGGTACGTCGAGAGCCTGTCGGCGTACGCGCGGCAGTTCCTGGAGCAGATGGAGAAGCCGGATGTGGATGCGATTGACGGGCTGCCGCCGACGATCGCCATCCATCAGCGTCGAGGCGGATTCAGCCCGCGGTCCACGGTCGCGACTGCCACCGAGATTCACGATTACCTGCGGCTGCTCTACGCCCGCGTCGGGACGGCCACGTGTCCGAGGTGCGGCCGCGAGATCCGCCAGCAGCGGAGCGACGAGATCGTGAGCCACGTGCTGGGCCTGCCGGGGGGCACGCGGCTGATGGTGCTGGCGCCGCTGGTTCGCGGCCAGCGCGGCGAGCACAAGGAGGTCATCCGGAACATCGTGGCCGACGGGTTCGTCCGCGTCCGCATAGACGGCCACATGTACGAGGTCCGCGACATCCCGGAACTGGCGAAGAGCAGGCGGCACTCGATTGAGGCGGTCATCGACCGGCTGGTGGCGAAGGAGGCGGTGCGGTCGCGGCTGACGGACTCGGTGGAGCAGGCCCTGCGGATGAGCGACGGCCTGGTGATCGTCGCCCACGAGTCGCCGAGCGGCCAGTGGCGGAGCGTCATCTACAGCGAGCACTACGCATGCACGCGATGCAATATCAGTTTCGAGGAACTCTCGCCCCGCCTCTTCAGTTTCAACAGCCCTTACGGGGCGTGCCCGCGGTGCCACGGACTGGGGACGTACCTGGAGTTCGACGAGGACCTGATTGTTCCGGACTACGACAAGTCGCTTGCGCAAGGTGCGCTTGCGCCGTGGAAGGAAGGCCCGCGGCGGTATCGTGCGTTTTTCGCGGAGGCGATCGACCGGTTCGTGCGCGACTTCGGCGTCGATCCGGCGACGCCGCTGGCGAAACTCCCGCGGCGCGTCCGGGCGGCGCTGCTTCATGGGGGGACGCCGCCGAGGCGGCTTGCATCGGCGCAGACCGCGGCGGGTGCGGAGACCCGCCGCGCAGATGAAGGTCCCGAGACCCGCCGCGCAAGTGAAGATGGGGAAACCCGCGCGGCGG
>CAYGWP010000404.1:0-1576 GCA_964353455.1 uncultured Anaerolineales bacterium | reverse complement strand
GCGCACGAGACCCTCGCCATTGCGATGAACCGCCTGGGGGCACGCTCCAACTCGGGCGAGGGCGGCCAGGACCCGGCCCACTACACGCCCCTCCCCTCGGGCGACTCGCGGCGGAGCGCCCTCAAGCAGGTGGCCTCCGGGCGCTTCGGCGTGACCAGCGAGTACCTGGTCAGCGCCAAGGAGCTCCAGATCAAGATGGCCCAGGGCGCCAAGCCCGGCGAGGGCGGCCAGTTGCCCGGCCATAAGGTCAGCGAGGACATCGCCCGCGTGCGGCACACGACGCCCGGCGTCACGCTCATCTCGCCCCCGCCGCACCACGACATCTACTCCATCGAGGACCTGGCCCAACTTATCTACGATCTTAAATCGGTAAATCCCGCAGCCCGCATCTCCGTCAAACTCGTCTCAGAGATCGGCGTGGGCACCATCGCCGCAGGCGTCGCCAAGGGCAAGGCCGACATGGTCCTTATCGCGGGCCATGACGGCGGCACGGGCGCAAGCCCCCTGACGAGCATCAAGCATGTGGGCCTGCCGTGGGAACTCGGACTCGCGGAGACGCAGCAGACGCTCGTCGCCAACCGCCTGCGGGACCGCATCCGCGTCCAGGCCGACGGGCAACTCAAGACCGGGCGCGACCTGGCCGTTGCCGCGCTCCTCGGGGCCGAGGAATTCGGTTTCGGCACCACCATCCTCGTGGCCCTGGGCTGCATCATGATGCGGAAGTGTCACCTGAACACCTGCCCGGTTGGCGTGGCCACGCAGGACCCGGAGTTGCGGAAGCGTTTCGCCGGCAGGCCGGAGTACGTCGAGCGGTTCCTGCGGTTCGTGGCCCAGGAACTCCGGGAGATCATGGCGGGCCTCGGGTTCCGCACGGTCGATGAGATGGTCGGGCGCGTGGACATGCTCGGCGTCGCCCCGGCAATCGAGCACTGGAAGGCGCGGGGCCTGGACTTCACTTCCATCCTCTCCCCGCCGCCGGGCGATGGGAAGTCCGCCCTGCGCTGCGTCCGCGGGCAGGACCACGAACTTGAGGGCCGCCTCGACTGCGAACTGGTGCGTCTCGCGCAGCCGGCGCTTGAGCGAGGAGAGAAAGTAGCCGTCGAGATGCCCATCCGAAACGTCCACCGGACGGTCGGCGCGACCCTGAGCGGCGAGATCGTCAAGCGCTTCGGCGCGGGCGGCCTGCCCGACGACACCATCCGGCTCTCATTCAAGGGGTCCGCGGGCCAGAGCCTCGGCGCGTTCCTCGCCCCGGGCGTCACGATCCGCGTCGAGGGCGATGCGAACGACTACGTCGGCAAGGGGATGTCGGGCGGACGCATCATCATCGTGCCGCCCGACCGCGCCCACTTCCAGCCGCACGAAAACGTCATCGTCGGCAACACGGTCCTCTACGGGGCGACCGCCGGCGAGGCGTACATTCACGGCGTCGCGGGCGAGCGGTTCGCGATCCGCAACAGCGGCGCCTGCGCGGTGGCGGAGGGGGTGGGCGATCACGGCTGCGAGTACATGACGGGCGGACGCGTGGTCATCCTCGGTCCGACCGGCGTGAACTTCGGGGCGGGAATGAGCGGCG
>CAYGWP010000403.1:0-6500 GCA_964353455.1 uncultured Anaerolineales bacterium | reverse complement strand
GTGGTTCCGCCCCGAGGGCCGCGGGTGGCGACCGACCGCGCCCTGGACGACCAGCGCCTCTGGCAAAGCCGCTGCGCTTGGTGCAACGAGCAGGCCCGCGTGTTCGTGCGCCTGTGCCAGGCCTGCGGCATCCCGGCACGGATCGTACACCTCTTCTACTCGGACGATAAGACCGGCCACACCATCGTCGAGTTCCACGCCGACGGCCGCTGGGTCATGGCCGATGCCAGTTTCGTCGTCGTGTTTCCGGGTAAGGACGGCCGGCTGATGTCGGCCGCCGCGTGCCACGAGAAGGAGAACCTGCCGCTGGTGGCCGATGCGTACCAGAAGCGTCTGCGCGAGATCGCCGGCATGACTGACGGGCAACTCGGCGGCGAGAAGGAGGCGGCCGCATTTCGGGCCGACGTGCCCGCGCTTGCCGCCCGCATCTCCGGCCTGAAGACGTTCGCGTTTATCAACCACTTGCCGCCGCGGTAGGTAAGAGGAGAAACCATTGCGTTCCCCGAAAGACTCGACCGAGATGACCCGCCGCGTGCTCCTTGTGGTTGACGGCAAGAATATCGCCGGGGGATTATAGTATCGGCGTTGCCGCATCGCCAGCCCGCGTGTTGTCGGCCCCTACTGCGTCACTCTTGCGGGAGGCACGGCCACGCGCCGTTGCGTGACCGTGCTTCCTGGATACGCGGAGCAAGCACGGTCCCGCCAAGACTAAGGGCGGGGCCGTGCGACCCTTTTTACCGAGAGTGACCCAATACCGCTATTGGGCTAGCAGTTTCCGGGCCGACCGCTCCAATTGTTTCAGGCGATGACCCAGAATTTCTGATTGGACTCTTGCGGGACTTAAGTAGTCGTCAAAAGTGTTGTAGTTTTTCCCGCCGCCATCACGCAAGTATCGTGCGATTTCTGAGGCGCTTTTCAGGGGGCGATAGTGCTCAAAGAGCGTGTCGTACCGGTTCTTCGACTTAAGAAACGCCGCCCTTTGCTTATGATCTCCGCTGTGGCCTAACTTGTCGTGGTCAAACACCGCCTCCACCAAATGCACCGCCTTGTAAAAAGCCACCGTTGTTATCCAGTCCGCAAGCGCCGGGTTCGCGCCACGCAAATGCTCGATTGCATCTGCATTGTGGTCAGCAAGTTGGATGTGGTCGCCTTGGCTAGCCACAGAATTCCGCTAGAATGCCGCCGGAACCCAAGTATGACTCCACAACGGCTTTGGGGACCAAGGGAATGGCCGTAATGTCTACGGCAATCAAGTCTAGCGAGTCATTGCGGGCTATCCCCAAATCCAGTTCGGTCAGTTTGTCTTCAAGGGTGCGGTCATAGGCGGCATCGCCCTTCACCACAAGTAGCAGAAGGCCGCCCTCGCGCACCGCCAAATAGGCTCCGCTTACCTTGGCTCGGTGTGAATGTAGCCAACGAGTAAGGAGGGGTAATAGGCCATCCCTTATCTGTTTCCAGAACTGGATTTGTTTGTCTGCGGCCTGACAGGCAACCGCCGCCTCTCGCACCGTGGTGAAAAAGCGATCCCCGTCTGCGGGTTCCACGATAACCGGAGCATCCGCGCCGCTGAAACTCAATCGCAAAGGTTGCGGCCTTGTGGCAGCAGTCGTTCCCACGGCGCGGCTCCCACTCCTGCACCCACTCATACCATAACCCCCAATCGGCCGAAAACAACTTTTTTCTGAATAATTCCCCGGCCTTGCCGCTGGCTTCTTGCCCGCTCAAGCATCGTTGCCCGCATCCCCAAGATCAAGCCGAAGAACTATGCAGTATCCGGGTGCCGTCCCCCGAAAGTCAAAATAAAGTTTGGCGTTGACCAAACACCGCCCCATCGCGTTTGTCAACTACCAAACTTCCCGGCCCGCTCAAACTGCCCCCCTACCAAAGGTCCCGTGGTCCGGCCGAGAAGGCGTCTTTTCGCGCGGCGGTTCGGGAGACCCGCCGCGCCAATCGACGGCGCGGCTACTTGCCCCAGTCTTCGAGGCGTCCGAGGAAATCGTACCACGCTATGCAGGCCCAGTCGCCACCGGTGTTGCGGATGGTTACGCGGTGGCGGCCGGGAGGGATGGGGAACTCGTGCGTCCGGTCGTACTCGCGGGCGGCGCTGTCGTTCTTGCCGTCGAGGTCGGGCAGGTCAACGGTCTTGGCGGCGGCGCCGTCGATGAGGCACTCGATCTTCGCCCCGAGTGTGGCAACCGCGCGGACGTGCATCCTGAGCGACCCCCCGTCGGGCATGTTAATGAGGAAGGTGGGCGGGTTCGAGAGGTCATCGTGCAGCCGGCCCTGGAGGAACGCCTCCAGCGCCCAGGCGTCGGAGACCGTGCCGTCCTTCGCCACGGCGAACTCGCTTCGCGCTGGCCTTATCCACTGGCCCTGCGGCACGATGCGGGGCGCGGCCAAGCGGACGGCGGGCAGGGCGTCGTAGTCGAGGACGGCAACGGCGTAGGCCTCAAGTTCCGGGACCGTGACGGCCAGCGCGCCGCCGTCCGTGCGCGCCTCGCCGCGTTTCTCGCCGGGCCAGTCGGGCGAGACGATGCGGACGGCCTTCGGTGCGGCGGCGGTCGGAATCCGCACGGTGATGTTCGCCCGCCGCGCGGGCTTCTCGCCATCCGCCCGCCGGTTGACGACGTGGAGCATGAGGGCTGGGGGCTTTTCGCGTGCCCAGAGCGCAAGGCTGAGAAGCGGCTCGGCCGTCTGGAGCGGCTCGAAGCCCAGGACGCGGCCGCCCACGTAAAGGTCGCGGTGCTGCTGGTAGAACGCGGTCTGGCGTGCGACCTCGCGGATGGTTCCGTCGCGGGCGGCGTCGTTTCCGTACGGGCCGTGGATGGGGAATGCGAAGAATCCGCCGGCGGCATAGACTTCGGCCCCGCGGGTCCGCATCCAGAGTTCGCGCTGGGCCGGCGAGACGCGCATCCACGGAAATCCATTCATTCCCCAGTCGTGGAAGAAGACGACGGGCACCTGCCGCCCGGCCAGGGCCCACCCCGAGCGGACCGTGGCGGACCAGTCGTCGAGTTGGCTCTCCGAAAGGTCGATCGCGGCGCCCTGGACCCGCCACAGGCCCCACACGCCCAGGACCTGGAGGTCAACGTAGCGCGCGAGGCCGTTGCCGCTCAGGAACACGCGGCGGCCCCTCGAGGCGGCGTACGCGCGGATGGAGTCGGCCATCGATTTCCACGCGCGGTCGTCGCGCTCGCGGCGGAACGCGGCCCACTCGCCCGCCAGCGGATTCTGCGGCGCATGAGGCTTGGCGATATGTCCATTCTTGGCGAGGTACGCCCGGTAATCCAGCGTGCCGACGGTCCCGTCGGGGCAGATAGCCTTGTCCGCCAGATCGATCTTGAACTGGTCGCGCCACCGCGCATCATCCGGCTTCCAGCCCTTGCCCGTCACGTATGAGCGGGCGAGGAAATCGCGGAAGTCGCGGACGGAGTAATCGTCGAAGCCCTCGCCGGCCTGGAGCGCCGCGTTTATCTCATCCATGAAGAGGTAGTCGGCCCCGGCGTCGATCTGCCGCCGGCACCACGAGACGACGTACTCCAGGTACGCCGGGTTCGAGAGCGTTCCGTGCCGCACGCCGCGATGGCCCCAGGCATCGACTAGGCGTCCATCGGGGCCGCGCGTGGCCATGTCGAGGACCTGGGCCTCCGAGAGGCCGTTCTCTCCGTCATAGAGTGCGCTGCACGTGACGCCGCCGCCGAAGAGCGACCCGAGGGCGTGGACCTGCGGCACGAGTGGGGCAAGGCGGCTCCAGTCAGGTGCGTTTCGCCACTTGAACCAGCCGCGCACCACCACGTCAGAGCCGACCTTCCGGGCGACCGCAACGCCGTAATCGGAGTCGATGGGTTCCTGGATCGTATAGACGACGGCCTGGCGGATGTCATTGACGGGCTGCGCGCGGCAGAGCGCGGCGGGGAAGTCGGGGATGGCGGCGAGCGGCGTCTCCGGCGGCGCAGGCGCGGCGGCGCCGAGCGCACCGGCGGCAAGGGCGCACGCGAAACCCAGCGATACCCAAGCGCGCGACATCGGCTACTTCTTGCCGCCCTTCTTCGGCGCGGCTTGGCCGAGAAGGGTCTTGGCTTTGCCGGCGAGTTTCGGGTTGGTCGTCGCCTTCACCACCTGCTTCATGGCATCGGCCACTTCGGCCGGATGGCTCTGGACGATCTTCTCGGCGATGGCGACGGCGGCAACGCTCGCCTCTTCCTTCAGGTCGGCACTGTCGATGCTCGGAGCGACGAGGGCCAGCGCATCGGCCGTGGCGATAGTGCCGAGCGCGGCCAGCACGAGCCGCTTCTCTTCCTTGCGGGTCGCCAGCGACATTGCCTCCTTGAGCGAGGCCAGCCGCTTCTCTTGCGGAATGTCGGCCATCGAGGCCAGCCGGATGTAGCCGCGCAGGGCGATGATCTTGAACTTCGAATCCGTCGAGGTCTTCGCAAGTTCCATCACGTCGGGCAGGGCGTCGATGGTTGACCACTCGCACAGTGCGCGGCGTGCGGCGTCCTTTACGTCGGCGGCGGGGTCTGCGGCGGCCTTGCGGACGGCGTCGAGTGCCTTCGGGCCGCCCACTGCCGCCAGGACTTTCAGGAGCGAGAGTTTGGTTTGGCCCTGCGACGGGGCGAGCGCGGCAAGGACCTTGTCGGCGCAGGCCGCGCGGTCGGTCTGGCGGAGGCAGATTGCGGAGATCGCTCCTTCAACCGCCTGCGCTTCCGCGGGGGACTTGGCCTTCGCAAGCAGCCCCAACATGGCCGGCAGTTCGGCGGCGCCGCCCATGTCGCTCAGCACCTTGATGCTCGCGGTGCGGACGGGCTCGTCGGAATCCTCGGCTGCCTTGAGGAGCGACGGCATTGCGCTGGTGGTCCGGCGCTGGCCCAGCAGGTCGATGGCCAGGGCGCGCTTCTGCGGGTTCTGGTCGTTCATCATGGTGGCGATGGCGGTATCGACCTCCGCGCCCGGCAGCGCGGCCAAGGCGGTCTGCGCGGCCTTGGCGACGTCGGTCTCGGAGTCACCCATCAACTGGACGAGCACCGGGCCGGCGGTCGGGCTGCCGATCATCGTCGTGGTGCGGATGGCGGCAATGCGGACGGCCTTGTCGCCGGCCTTTGCGGCGGCAAGCACCGCGGGCATGGCGGACGCATCGCGATGTTTGCCGAGGACCATCAGGAAGAGGACCTGCTTGTCGGCGGTCAGTTTCGGCAGTTCGGCGGCGATCGGCGGCACAACGTCGGCGGCAGGCATCTCCATCGCCGTGCGTGCGGCGGCCTCGACCATGACGAAGTCGTCGCCGCGAATCGCCTCCATCAATAGCGGCAGTCCGTCCTTGCCGCGCATGAGCACGGCGCCGCGGAGCCCGCCCGCCCGGACCTGGTGCGGCTCTTTCATCGCCCGCATGCGGTCGTAGATGGCGAGGGCCTCATCGCGTTTGCCGGCGGCGGCAAGCGACTCGGCGCAGCGGAAGAGGCCTTCGCAGAACGCCACGCGGTTCGGCGCGGGGACGGCGGCAAGGGCGTCGCCGACGGCCTTGGCGGCCTCGGAGTTTCCGATCTTGCCGAGTGCCCGGGCTGCGGCCTGGGCCACGTCGGGGTCGGAGTCGCCGAGGAACTTGGTGAGCGCCCCGGCGGCCTTCGCGTCGCGGCGGACGCCGATGGAGCCGATCACGCCGACGAGCGGTTGCCCCTTGAGTTTCCCCAGCGCATCGCGGAAGGCAGCATCGACTGACGGGTCGGGCAGCGGCTCCAGCGCGTAGCGGGCCATGTGCGAGAGTTCTTCGTTCGGAAGGAGCGCCGCCAGGGCGGGCACGGCCTCGGGCGTGGCGACGCGTGCCAGTTCGCGGCAGGCGTCGGCCTTTTCCTTCCGCGGGGCATCGGACTTGATGACCGCGATGAGTTCCTTGACGGTCATGGGCTTGGTCTCGGGCTTGACCTCATCGGGTGGCAAGGGCCTCGCCGCGGAAAGGGCCGCGGCGCCCGCCAGCAGGATCGCGGCGACCAGCACGTGACTCGTGATTGACTTGAGCATGGCGCATCCGCCTTTCGCGTTGGTTGGTTGTCAGATGATCCAGGGGGCCCGCATGGCGCGCGACCGCAGGCGGTTGGCCTCGGGGTCGTTGATGAACTCGGCCTTCGCGGGGTCGTACTTCAGGTCGCGCTTCAGCCACATGCAGATGTTGGCGGCGTGGACGGTGCTCATGCTGCGGTACATCACCTCCGGGTTGGCCACGGTCAGGCGTCGCGACTTTACGCAGTTGAGGTAGTCTCGCATGTGGCTCATGGGCCGCTGCGTGCGTTCCTGGTAGTCGCGGATGACCTTCTTGAGGTCGGCCAGCAGGGCGGGGTTGGATACGTCGGGCTTGGCGTAGCCGTCTGCGGCGGAGACCCAGCCGTCGGGTCCGTCGAACCTCATGCCGCAGGACCCGTGCCAGTACTTGTCGCCGCGGGAGAGAATCAACCTGACGCCGTTGGCGAATTTCGTGACCATTCCGTCGCCCGAGTTGTTATTTACGT
>CAYGWP010000402.1:0-17409 GCA_964353455.1 uncultured Anaerolineales bacterium | reverse complement strand
CACCAACTCGCCCTTTAAGCGCGACGTGTGCGCCGAACTGGCCAAGGCCTGCCACGAGGGCGGACTCCGCCTGGGCTGGTACCACTCGCAGCCCAACTGGTATCACCCGGACTTCATGACCGAGAACCACGCCGCGCGCTTCATCCCGTTCCTCCACGGCCAGGTGCGGGAACTCCTTTCGAATTACGGCCAGGTCGATGTGATGTGGTTCGACGGCCTGGGGGGCAAGGCGACGGACTGGGACTCCGACAACCTCTTCAAACTCATCCGCAGCCTTCAGCCGCATATAATCATCAATAACCGTTGCGGGCTGCCGGGCGACCTCGACACCCCCGAGCAGCGCATCGGCACGTTCCGCATAGACCGCCCGTGGGAGACCTGCATGACCATCTGCCGCCAGTGGGCCTGGAAGCCCGACGACCAGATGAAGACCCTCAAGCAATGCCTCCAGACCCTCATCACGTGCGCGGGGGGCGATGGGAACCTGCTCTTTAACGTCGGCCCGATGCCCACGGGCGAGATCGAGCCACGCCAGGTCGAACGCCTGAAGGAAATGGGCCAGTGGCTCGCCAAGTACGGCGAGACGATCTACGGCACGCGCGGCGGCCCGTGGCGCCCGGGCGCGTGGGGCGCCGCCACGTGCAGGGGTAATACCACTTATGTCCATATCTTCCAATGGAACGGCGATTCCGTCGCCCTGCCCGCCATCGGGCGGAGGATACTTTCCTGGAAGGCCCTGACCGGCGGCAAGGCGGAGGTGAAGCAGACCGACACGGGCGTCGAGATCTCCATGCCCGTCGCGGACCGGCAGGAGATCGACACGGTCATCCAACTGGAACTCGACGGCCCGGCCTTCAACCCCAGCCCGCCGTCGGTCTCCCTTTCCGGCTCGCTCTCGTCCGGCAAGAAGGCCCGGGCGTCGAACGTGTTCCGCAACAATCCCGCACTCGGGCCCGAGAAGGCCCTCGACGACGATTCCGCCACGCGCTGGGCCGCCGACGCCGGCGTCCGCGAGGCGTGGCTGGAGGTTGACCTGGGGGCGCCGACCGCCGTCGGCCGCGTGATGATCGACGAGCCGGAGGAGTTTAAGCGTGTTCAGGCGTTCGAACTCCAATTCAAAGATGGCGATGCGTGGAAGACCTTCCACAAGGGCACGGCCATCGGTCCGCGCTGGACGGCCAAGTTCGAGCCGGTCACCGCGCGTTACGTGCGCCTCAATATCCTGAAGGCGACCGACGGGCCGACGATCTGGGAGTTCCAGTTGTTCGCGCCGGGCAAGTGACGCCCCCACTCAAGCGGAGCAAACTCATGCCCGAAATAACTCGACGACGATTCCTGGGCGCGGTGGGCGGGGCTGCGGCGGCCGCGGCCCTCTCGCGCCGCTGCCTGGCGGCAGAGGGCGATGCGAGGAAGCCAAACGTCGTCTTCATCCTGGCCGACGACCTCGGTTACGGCGACGTGGCCTGCTACGGCCGCGCCGACATCAAGACCCCGGCAATCGACCGGCTGGCGAGGGAAGGCGTCCGCTTCACCCAATCCTACGCCAGCGCCCCGGAGTGCACGCCTACGCGCACCGCCTTCCTGACCGGCCGCTACCCGCAGCGCGTGGGCGGCCTGGAATGCGCCATCGGCACGGGCAACGTGGGCCGCTATGACGATGCCATCCGGCTGCGCGAGACGCACGACCTGGGCCTGCCCGCCGACCGGCCGACCATCGCCCGGCTCCTCAAGGACGCCGGCTACGCGACCGGCATTTCAGGCAAGTGGCATCTTGGATATGAAGATAAGTTTGCGCCGTCCCTCCACGGATTCGACCACGCCTTCTACTGCCTGGGCGGCGGCATGGATTACTTCCATCACACCGAGCCGGACGGCGAGAACGTCCTCCGCCTCGACGGCAAGCCGGTCCGCCGCGACGGCTACTTTACCAACCTCGTGACCGACGACGCCGTCGCGTTCATCCGGCAGCACCAGGCCCATCCGTTCTTCCTCTACGTCCCTTACACGGCGCCGCACGCCCCCTACCAGGGCCCGAAGGACCGGCGCGACAAGCCGCTGGCCCCGGACGACCCCCTCATGGACCAGGGCAAGGGGCCGCCCGGCACGTACACGGCGATGATCGAGAGGATGGACGAGGGCATCGCGCGGACCCTGGATGCCATCGAGGCCGCCGGCCTGGCATCCGACACGCTCGTCATCTTCGCCAGCGACAACGGCGGCACCAGGAGCGGCCGCAACGCGCCGCTGTCGGGTTTCAAGGGGTCAACCTATGAAGGCGGGATCCGCGTGCCGGCGGTGGCCCGCTGGCCAGGCCGGATCGCCTCGGGCACGCTCAGCGAGCAGGTCTGCGTGACGATGGATTTCACGGCCTCCATCGCGCGGATCGGCGGCGCGCGGCCGCCCGCGGGGTCCGCATTCGATGGCATCGACATTCTTCAATTGGTGGAGGGCAAGCAGCCCGTCCAGCCGCGCACCATTTTCTGGCGCATTCGGCGCGGAGACCAGACGCGGTGCGCCGTCCGCGACGGGGCGATGAAGTTGATCGTCGAAAAACAAGGTCCGACAACCCGGGAGCGACTGTTTAACCTTGAGGACGATCCGGCCGAGCAGAACGACCTCTCGGCCGCGCGCCCGGCCGACCTGGCTCGGCTGCGGGTCTGCCTTGCGCAGTGGGAGGCGGAGGTCCGCCCCGGGCGGTGATCGTCATCCGAGATGTAACACGTGATTGCCAGCATAAGGAGCCTTCTATGAGTCATCGATTGACACGCCGCAAGTTCCTGGAGTCAACCGCGGTTGCCGGGGCAATGGTGATGGCCGGCTGTAGCGCGATGCGTGCGCAGGCGGCTGCCGTGGCGGCCGCCGAAGAGGCCGGCTGGCCCGCCCCTCCCCCGGTGAAGATCTACAAGGTCTATGCGGGGCGGACCGGCGACGCATACCTGACGCGCCCGACCGAGGAGATCGCCCGGTTCGAGACGTACCTCTCGGACTTGGAGGTGAAATTCGGCGACGTGAAGTTCGTCGGCGGCGACCTCATCCCGCCGGCCAAGGCCGACGAAGTTGCCGCCAAACTCGCCCAGGCCGACGCCCTCCTCATCATTCACCTGTCGGGCCACGGAGGCGACGCCCCGGTCCTCACCCGCTTCATCGACGTGGGCCTGCCCACCACCCTCTTCTCGCAACCGTTCAGCGGACACGGGTGGATGTACTTCCCCCAGTGGCACAAGCAGGGCAAGAAGGTAATGCTCGTGCCCAGCAGCAACTGGGCCGACCTCGACAAGGCCGTGGCCCTGATGCGCGTGCCCGCGCGCCTCAAGCAGACCCGCATACTGGCCGTCGATAAGCCGCACGGAACGGCCGCCGCATGCTCCCCCGAAGAGGTCAAGAAACTCCTGGGGGCCGACCTGGTGCTGATCCCCAACGCCCAGATCATGGAGGCCATGAAGGCCGTCGATCCGAAGGATGCCGAGGCCGAGGCACAGGAGTACTGGATCAGCCAGGCCAGGGCCATCGTCGAGCCGAAGCCCCCCGAGATCGTCAACTCGGCCCGCATGTACCTGGCCGTCAGGAACCTGATGATAAAGGAAAAGGCCCAGGCCATATGCAGCCGGGCCTGCATGGGCAACCCGCGCGGGTGCCTCACGTTCAGCAAACTCAACGACCTCGGCCTGGTGGGGGCGTGCGAAGGCGACATCGACTCAACCCTCACGATGCTCATCTTCGCGTACGCCTTCGGCGCGCCGGGGTTCATCAGCGACCCGGTGATCGATACGGCCAAGAACGCCATGATCCACTTCCACTGCACCTCGGCCACGAAGATGGACGGCCCGCGCGGCAAGCGCCTGCCGTTCACGATACGCACGCAGACCGACAGCCGGGGCGGCGTGGCCCTGGAAGTGGAGAACCGCGTCGGCCAGCCCGTGACCTGCGCAAAACTCATCAACCTCGATACGATGCTGATTGTAACCGGCAAGATCATCGAGACGAGCACGAGCCCGCTGGCCTGCCGCACGCAGTTCACCCAGAGCGTGCCCGACGCCCAGAGGCTGTTCCTCAACTGGGGCGCCGATGTGTTAAAGGGGGACACAATGACCCTTCTGCATCGCGCGGTCTTCTACGGCGACTACATGCAGCAGATTCTGGCCCTGAAGGACCTCATGGGCCTGAAGGTCATCGAGGAAGGCGGCGCTGCATGAGCGGGGCACCGCTCGTCAAGGGGTTGCCAGGATGAAGCGTTCGCTCGCGCCCGCCCTGGCGGCCGCGCTATGCACGTGGCAGACAGCGAACCGGCAAACGCACAGGCGCCGTTTTTCAGGAGATCGGCCATGAAAATGACTCGGCGACAGTTTGTAGCGCGGTCGGCCGCTGCCGCGGCGGCCGTCGGATTGCCGCTGGTTGCCGGAGCCCGCGTGTGGGGCGCCGCCAACGAAATCCGCATCGCCATCATCGGCTGCGGAGTCCGCAGCAGTACGCACATCGCCGGGTTCGGCGGGCAGAGCGGCGTGAGGATTGTGGCGGTCTGCGACCCCGACCGCGAGCGCCTCAAGGCCGCCGCAGACTCCATCGAGGCGAAGTTCAAGTATCGACCCGAAGAAGTCGCCGACGTCCGCCGCCTCATGGACCGCAAGGACCTCGACGCCGTCTCCATCGCCACCATGCAGTACTGGCACGCGCTGCCCACGATCTGGGCCTGCCAGACCGGCCGCCACGTCTATGTCGAGAAGCCGCTCGCCCACTTCATCTGGGAAGGCCGACAGATGGTGAGCGCGGCACGCAAGCACAACCGCCTGGTGCAGGTGGGCATGCAGGCACGCTCGCGCGACACCGACCGCCAGGCCATCGAGTACATCAGGTCCGGCCAGTTGGGGAAGATCAAGTACATTGTCTGCTTCGCCAACAAGGCCCGGACCTCCATAGGCAAGCGGGCCGAGCCGCTGCCCATCCCCGACACGCTCGACTACGAACTCTGGTGCGGCCCGGCGCGCAAGGAGCCGATCTTCCGCGACCGCATCCAGTACGACTGTAGTTTCACCTGGAACATGGGCGATGGGGAGTCGTGCAACCAGGGCGTCCACGAGATCGACGCGGCCCGCTGGGTGCTGGGCGAGACCGGCCTGCCGCGCCGAGTCATGAGCATCGGCGGCCGCTTCGTCTTCAACGATGCCGGCGACGTGCCCAACACGCAGATCGCGTACTACGATTTCCCCGCCGCCCCGGTCCTCTACGAGGTCCACAACATGCACGCGGCAAAGGACTCGAAGGACATGCCGGCGTTCCGCAGCGCCCGCGTCGATACCTGCGTCCAGTGCGAAGGCGGATACGTGATGCTGCACGCCGGCGCGGTCATGGACTCTAAGGGCGAGAAGATCAAGCAGTTCACCGGCAAGGAAGACCATTTCGGGAACTTCATCCGGGCGCTGCGCAGCGGCAAGCGCGAGGACCTTGCGGCCGACGTCCTCGAAGGCCATCTCTCCACGAACATCTGCCACGCGGGCAACATCTCGTATCGCCTCGGCCGGAAGGCCTCCGCGGCCGACATCCGCGCACAGATAGGCGACATCCCCGTATTCCAAGAGATGCTCGACCGGTACCTGGCGCACCTGAAGGCCCACGACGTTGACGCCGGCGAATCGACCCTCGGCCCCTGGCTCCAGTCCGACCGCGAGAACGAGTGCTTCAAGGACAATCCCGAGGCCAACAAACTCGTCAGGGGTTTCTACCGCGAGCCGTTCACCGTGCCTGAGGTCTCCGGCGGCCCGCCCTAACGGACTGGCGGGCGTAGGCCGCGCGGGTAGTGTAGATAACTGACCTCTCGCGCGGCCGCCGGCGCGATGCAACCGCAGCGCCCGTGATGCGGGCTATCCGCCCGGGCAGGCGCAGCCATTTCCGCTCAGCGAGCTCGAGGGAGGTGAAAATCATGCCGGAGCACGTGCTTCAGAACATCGGTTGGGCGGTGCTGTTCTCTTGTCTCGGCGGACTGGTGGGCATCGTCCTGGTAATGGCCGCATCGGTCGTCCTGCCGCGCGTCATCGAGCGGTTCACGCCCAGGATCGACGAGGAGAAGGAGATCGCCCGCGGCAACGTGGCCGTGGCGGAGTACTTCGGCCGCGTGGTCTCGGCCGCCATCCTGGGCATCAGCATCATCATTGCAGCCGCGGTGGCCGCAGGCATCATCGCCGGGCTCTACTAGGGGATGACCCGTGGGCAAGCGAGCCGCCGGGCTTCGCCCTGGCGGAGCCGGGTGCATCGCCCTGGTCCTGCTGATGGTCGCCCTGCCGGCCGGCCCCGCGCAGGCCCGGGGCGGCGGCGGGTGCCTGGAGGAAGGCACGCCGATCGTCACGCCCCGGGGGCCGGTGCCGGTGGAGCGCCTTGCGCCTGGCGACGCCGTCGTGGCCCTGGTCGATGGAAAGCCCCGCCCCGCCGCCGTCCAGGCGGTGACACGGGTTTACCCGACCACATATCTTGAACTGTCATTTGACGGCCGGGTCCTGCGGGTTACGCCGGATCACCCGTTGGCGGCCGCCCCGGAGGCGGGCGTCTTCCGGATGGCCTCCTTTCTGCGCCCCGGCGACCGCCTCTGGAAATGGGACGGCGGCCGCTTGCTGGCCGCGACCCTGGAGTCCGTCCGCCAGGTCCCCGCCCGGCGGCCCGCCTACAACCTGCTCGTGAGCCCGGGCGGCAACTTCCTGGCCGACGGCCTGCTTGCGCACAACAAGGGGTGCTTCCTGCCCGATACCCCCCTCCTCCGGGCCGACGGCTCGGAGGTCCCCATCCGCGACGTCCGGCCCGGCGACAGGCTTCTCGCCTTCACGCCCGGCGGCACGCTCACCCAGGCGACGGTCCGCGACGTGTTCACTCATCAGGCGGACGAGTACGTCGTGGTGACCACGGCAACGGCCACGGTGCGCGCCACGCGCGAGCACCCGTTCTACGTCGGCAATGGCACGTTTCTGACGCTCGAATCTCTCGGCGTGGGCCGGCGCATCTGGGTCTGCGACGGCCGCGGCCTGCGCGCGGAGCCCGTCATCAGCATCGAGCGGATCCGCGCTCCGACCCGCGTGTACAACCTGCGGACCGATGAGCCGCATACCTACTTCGCCTCCGGCGTGGCGGTCCACAACAAGGGCGGCGGATGTTTCCCGGCCGGGACGCCCGTCCTCACGCCATCGGGCGAGGTCGCCATTCAAAGACTCTCCCCGGGTGACAGCGTACTGGCCGTGGACGGGCGCAGGCGCATCGTCAGGGCAACGGTCGAGGCAACCTACGCGGCGCGTTCGCCCATCCTCGTCCTTGAGACCGGCCGCGGCCCGGTGCGGACCACGGCCGAGCAGCCCTTTCTGGCGGCCGACGGTCGGTTCTGCCCGGCCGGCGAACTCGCGGCGGGCGATGTCCGGTTGCTGGCCTGGGCGCACCGGGAAATTGTGGCACGAGCATCTCCTGCCACAATCTGTTGGGGCGCCCCCCGCTTCCGCCCGAATCAGACCTCCTGCCCGACCCAAGAATGCCAAGGATGCCAACTTCCAGGGGTTGGCGCTCTTGGCGTTCTTGGCATTCTTGGCGTTCTTGACAGCATCTCTTGCCACAATCCGTCGGGGCACCTGCTGGCCTGGGCCGGCGGCCGCCTCGGCCCCGCCCCGCTGATGCAGTGCCCGCCGACGGACCAGGAAGAACCCGTGTTCGGCCTCCAGGTGGATGGGCCGCACACGTTCATCGCCGCCGGCTTCATCGTCCACAACAAGGGCGGCGGCGGCTTCGGAGGAGGAGGCTTTCACGGCGGCGGGTACCACTCCGGCGGAGGGGCCGGCGGAGGCGGCGATCCAACCGGATTCGTCATTACCGTCGGTGTGTTGATTGCCATCATCATCCTCTGGAAACTCTTCCAGTACGCCTTCCGTTCCAAGACCGATGAGGACCTTGACTACAATTACAGCCAGGCCGACGTGATGCCGAAGGCCCGCAAGACCGAGTCGCTCCTTGAGTTCATCGCCAAGCAGGATGCCGGCTTCGCACCGGACCGCTTGCGGCAGACGGCCGGGAAGACCTTCGTCCTGCTCCAGCAGTGCTGGGAGAAGCGCGACTACGGCCCGATGAAGCCGCTCATGATGCCCGACCTTTATGCCCAGCACCTGGGCCAGATACAGGGCATGGTCCGCAACCACGAGGTCAACAGGATCGCGGCTCTTCAGGTCGAGCGGATTGACATCGTCAACGTCCGCTATACCCATGAGCAGAACCGGCGAGAGTTCACAGCGCTCATTACGGCCAGCGCCATGGACTACTACGTGGATGACCGCGACGGCAGCCGCCTGCGCGGCGACGAGGAACCCGCGCGATTCCAGGAGTTCTGGACCTTCCAGTGCCAGGACGGCGCCTGGCTGCTGCGCGAGATCGAGCAGACCCGCGAGTCGGACGTGCTGAAGGACGAGAACTTCTTCGAGCAGATGACCGACCAGGGCCTGAAGCAGATCTACGGCGGCGCAAAGGGCGAGGGCCCCGCGGGCCCGTGGCTCGAGGCCCCCGCGGGAAGGAAGGCCACACGCATCGAACGGATGCTCAATTTCCTCGTCCAGACCGACAAGTTGTGGGACCGCCAGGCCATCCTCGAACGGGCGCGGCAGGTGTTCCTGAAGGTCTGCCTGGCGAGGGAATCCGGCGACCCTGCGGCGGTTCCGGCGGCGGACCTGTTTCCGGACGTGGCCGCCGGCCTGGAGGCGGAGATCCGCCAGCGGCAGGCCCAGGGGCTGGCCATCGCCTACCGCAACCTGTGCGTCCGCAAGGTTGACCTGCTGCTGGTCCGGAACCGCCGCGACAACACGCAGGACGAGTTCCTCGTCCGCATCAGCGCACACGCCCAGCAGACGGCCACACGGGGCGGACAGGCGGTCTTCCAGCAGGCGTACGTCACGCCATTCGAGCAGTACTTGACGTTCGGGCGCATTGACGGGGGGTGGAAACTGAAGGCCGTGGAATCGCCGGCCCGCGGCCTGGAGGCGGTCGCCCAGGAGAACATCGACGAGGATTCCACCCCCGAACAGGTGCAGTGGTACTACAAGCACACCCGCGCGGTGTGACCCGCCCTCCGGACTCGCCGCGGCGAGCGACCCGCTTTCGCCTCAAGCGCCAGACAACCGGAAGCCGTCAGTACCCGCCAGTACGTAGGGCGGGCCCGCCAGTCCGCCCGCCTAAAGTTCTGGCGGGCGGAGCAACCGTGACAGTCACCTCTCTTGTTGCAAACATGGTGCGGTCCACGACCGTCAGTTCAAACACGTAGATGCCTTCGACCGAGAGTCCGCTTACCGTGGTGTCGCGGCCGCCCTGTTTAGTGAATGCGAGTTTGGCTCCGGCCGGGCTCTTCCGCACCCGCCACCAATGGCTGATGATGTCGCCGTCGGGGTCGCTTGTCATTGCGGACAGGTTGGTCGTGCTGCCGGGCGATGTCAGCGTGGCGGGCTCCGCCCTGGCGGACTGAATTACGGGCGCCGAATTGACCGGAAAGACAGGCACCGTGAGGTCCGCCGCGACCGTCCCGGCGCCGTCGCCGGCCTCCAGACGGAACACGTGATCGCCGGCCTTCGTGATACCCGTGACCTTGCACTTCGCATCGCCCGGCGTCTCCAGACGCACGTCTGACCCGGCCGGCTGGCGGACCACCCTCCACCGGAACGTCACCTTGTCGCCCTCCAAGTCGAGCGCCCCGCCCCGCAGTTCCGTCTCCCCCTGCGGCAGCGTCACCATCACAGGCAGGCGATTGTGAACGTCGATGAGCATCGGCCGCTGGTTCCCCTCGTACACGTTCAGCAGCACGTCGCGTTTCACCTGGTTCGTCCCGTCGCCGACTTGGGCAGTGAAGACGTACCGCCCTGCCGCCGTCAGTCCGCTTGCCTCCGTCGCCGCCGATTGCGAAGCCGCAATTGTCGCGTTCGCGCCCGGCGGCTGGCTCGTCACCGACCACCGGTACGCGAGGCGGTCCAGTTCCGGGTCCTCCGCCGCCGCAGAGAGGCGGATGACGCTCGCCGGCCTCTTCAGGAAGTTTGGCTGAGCCTCCCAGGCCGTCACCGTCGGCGGCAGGTTCTTGCCCGGATGCGGATAGACGGTCAGCACGCTGTCGGCAGGCAGGGCCACGCCCAGCGAGCCATCGGCGCCCGCCGCGAGCGCGCCGAGTTCCTCGTACGGACGCCCGGCCACGGACCGGCAAAGGCCGTAGTTCCCCGGCGGCAGGTTCCGGAGGGTCGCCGCGCGCGGCTGGGCGGGGGGCGTGTTATTCAAGAGCACCACGGTGGTCCGGCCGTCGCGGACGAAGGCCAGCGCTCGGACGGCCGGGTCGTCGCTTGCGGCCTCGATCCGCACCGCCCCCGGACGCACGTAGCGCGTGACCTGGCGATACTGCCAGTATTGGGCGCCCCGGCTGAAAGAGGTGTTGCTCAGATGGATGTAGAAGTGTCCTCCGGGCTGGGCGCCGCCGAGTCCCCCTATCGACCAGTAAGACACGCCGCCCGTCGTCAAGTCGTCGTACAGCGTATCCAGGGTGATCCCGTCCGATCCGGCGTGCCCCGTGGGGAGCCCCCTGGCTGCCGCGAACTCTCGGATCCTGGGCCGGTCGGTATTCCGCATTGCGCCGCCGTACATGTGGTAGCCGACCATCCCGACGAAGGGCCAGAGGTCGCCGTCATCGCGCGTCTCCTGGATGAACCTCCAGCAGGTGTTGGCATCGTGACATTCAGGGAATAGAATGGAGGTCGGCAGGCCGAGCGCCCTGAACCTTGCGCCCACCGCCTTGGCCATCTCGGCCACGACGGCGCCAGAGAACGGGTTGTCGAGGCTGTCGCCGGCATCCTTGCAGATCACATAGCAGGCGACCTCGATGTGATGTTCGTTCCTGAGATGGAGAACGAGCGCACTGGCGTACTCCGCGAATTCCGCGGGATTTGCGAGCAGCCACGGCGGCACGCGCCCGGTGCTGCCGCCGTTGTGAAACGTCTGGGTTATCATCAGGCCGAACCGGTCGCCGCGCTGCTCGACCCGCCGCTTGAATGGCAGCACCCACGTCCTGACCGAACGGTCCACGGCCCCCGTGTTGAATGCCGGCCAGTTGCTGTGGCAAGGATCGCCGTCATCATTGGTCCATTCCCAACTCCGCCCGTCGCCTCGATTCCCGCTCGGCACCGTCCAGTGCAGCCATGTCAGGCCCAGGTCGGCCGCGGCCTCGTCCAGGACCTGGTCCCTGACCTCCGCCGACACCTGCGGATACCACGGCATGGTGCTCCAGCCCATGATGGTCTGAAAGCGAACGTCCGGGCGAACGATTACCGTCACGTCGCCGGCCTGTGCCGCTCGGGCGCCCAGGCCGACGGCCACAAGGGACGGCGCCATCATCAGCAATCGCCATATTCGTGTCTGCCGCATGGGCCGGGACCTTTGCATCCGGGCAGCGTTACTTGAGTTCCTTCAGGTAGATGTTTCTGAATTGCACCAGCGATGCGCCCCACTCGCCGTCCTTCCGGTCGCCGTGGTGCTGCAAGGCAAACGGCCCCTTGGCGGGGATGCCGGGCAACTGTGCATTGTCAATGACAGGTTTGCCGTTCAGCCGCACGGTGAGCCGGTCGCCCTTCATGATGATATGGAACGTGTTCCATTGGCCGATCGGGCGGTCGGCCTTCTCCTTGGGGGTTGCCCCGGCATGGACCTCGGCCGACAACTTCGGGTCGGTGCGGTAGCCCCACACCTCGCCCGATCCGACGGGCCAGCACCAGATGTTCACCTGCGACTTGTGCTGACCTCGCAGGAACACGCCGGAGTCGGCGTTCGGCACGGTGATTGCGATCGGCTGGCCGGAAGCATCTTTCTTGTACGTGCCGTCGGGCAGGATGATCCTAGCGCTGCGATTGACGTAGGGGCTCTCCTTGATCCGCCAGTCCACCAGGAGTTCGAAGTCGCCATATTCCTTCTCCGTCCACAGGTTCCTGTCCCCTTTCGCCTCGCCCTGCGGGTTGCAGTCGATGACTCCATCCACAACGCTCCAATCCCGGTTGTCAGACTGGCGAACCGACCAGCCGCCCAGGTCCTTGCCGTTGAACAAGGGCACGAAACCTTCCGGCGGACCTGCCTGACCTGCGGCATAGTACGAGCCGAGTCCGACAAGCACGGCAGTCAGGATGCCGACGCGGCGTAGTTGCATGGGCGCCCTCCCAATGGTCGAAGAATCGTGCAGGCCCGCCGGTCCGGAGGGCGGGGTCAAGAACATTCTTACACGACCGGGCGCCATGTGCAAGGCGTTTCGGACACGGAAGCAGCGCATCCGAAACAAGAAACCCGGCAGAGAGTCTGCCACCTACGCTGCCCCCATTGCGTTTGCGATTGCCGCCGGGTAGTCTATGCGCGTCAGCCTTGGGGCGGAGGTCGCACTTGGCACTTGAGCGATTGGTCCTGGAAAGCAGCCTCAAGCCGTTCACCGACTCCATGCCTGGTGGGATCCGCAGCACCTGCCAGCGCATCTGGACGATTTGGCGGCCCCTGATTGAGCGGGTCGATCAGTTGGCGGTGATGCTCTGGGTCGGTAGCGGCGACGAGATCTTCACCTGGACCGGCGATGAGGACCAACCGCTGCCGTGGGCCAACCAGATCGGCTTCTGCAACTATCACCGCCGCGGCGCGTATGACCCGAAGAACCGCCACTACCGACTGAACCGCGCCGTGCCCTACGTGGCGCGGTTGCCAGCCCTGCGATTCCGCGACCTCCGCGACATCGTCAGGTCGCTGCGTCGCACCGCCAGGCAGGCGTTCGGGCGGCCGATTGAAGTCGGGGCTACGGTTGACCCGGGTCCCGAGTTCGTGGACAGCCCTTTCCGCTATGAAGCGCACCGGGAACTGCTCGTCCAGCCCCAACCGTGGATGACGCGCTATATGCAGTTCATCACGCACCAGGCAGCGATCCACGGCGACGGGCACGCGTACGCCGCGTTTCCGAAGGGACTGGACGAAGACGTTCCGCTGGGCCGATTCCTCGGCCTTCAATTCGAAGCGCTGCGGCGTTACGTCGGTTTCGATTACCTGTGGTTCTCCAACGGGTTCGGGTACACCCACCACCCCTGGGGCTGGCGCGGCGAGTTGATGGACGGGGCGAGTTTTCATCCGGAGCGCGCGGCGCAAGAGCGGCGCCGCCTCGTGACCTTCTGGCGCGATTTCCGCGAGGCGTGCCCCGACGCGGGCGTTGAGGTGCGCGGCACGAACTTCAGCGTCGCGATGGACCTGGCTTCCGACGGCTGCTCGCACGAGGACGTGGCGTCCATCGCCCGACTGGTTCGTCCCCCATGCAACCCGCCGTGGGGGTCGCGATCGCTCGGGCTGGAGATGGTCAGTTATCTCTCGCGCCTTGCGGCCATGCCGTATGGAAGGATTCCGCTGCGTTTCTACCTGAACGACCCCTGGTTCGTGTCCCGGCCGTGGTATGACTATTACGGACGCGAGGCGTTCGACATCTATGTGCCCGCCGCCGCATCGCGCCTGAGCGAAAGGCGCGGCGTCGATACGCCGACCGACCTCGGGCTGCTGACGATCGACTCCTCCGCGGGGGTGCTCGATGACCGGCAGGCGATCGAAGTGATCCCGCACCTGCTGGAGGCGGGCCGTGAATGTGCGGATGCGCCTGGGCCGGTGATCTGGGTGTACCCGGCCAGGGAGTACGAGCGGACGCTCCGCGAGGCGCCGGAGGAACTCCACCACCTCTTCGCCCAGGACTGGTTCATGAGCCGCGCTGTGGATGGCGGCTTCCCGCTGGGCACGGTGTGCGCGAGCCAGACGTTCCTGAGACTCGAGCAGCAGGGGCAACTGCCCGATGCGGTCTATGTCGCCCCCGCCCCCATTGGGGAGACCGAGTACGCCCGAGCGCTCGCGCGGCACGTGCGCAGCGGCGGGCAGGTGATGCTGTACGGGTCGCTGGAGCGCGCTCCGGCGTCGCTCCTCAAGATGCTGAGGGTCCGGCTGGGCGAACCCGTCGAGGGCGACTTCCTCGTTGTCCAGGACCATCTACAGGCGGACCGATTCGCCGTCAGGCCCCAGGCGCTGATCGAGGATGACCCGACCCTTGCGGCCATCGGCATGACGATCAAGGCTTCGAACCGGGATGCACGGGGCTTGCGGCGACCGCTGAGGCACCGGGCGCTGGTGAGCGGCGGCGGGCTCCGCGAGATCGTCGAGGAGGACGACACCGGGGCCCGAGTCGTGGTAGGCCGCGGACGGCGCCGGCGGGCGTGCGCCGTCGTCCGGGCGAGTCGTGCCTGGCGCGGCGGGCAGTTGCTCTGGCTCCGCGGCACGGTGAGTTTCGACCCCGGCCTGAGCACGTTGGAGCCGGCCTGGGACCCTGCGCACTCTTGTCTGCAACCGGCCGAGTGGGCCCGTGCGCTGCTCGGAGAGACTGGATTGCGAATCGTGCAAGAGCGCCGCGAGCCCGCGACGCGCCCGACATATCTATTCATCAAGCGCACTCGCGGCGCTTGGGTCTTCGTCGGCCACAAGCCCGACACCTCCGTCCGGTTCTTCGTCCGGACTCCACAAGGGGCGCCGGCCTATGAGGAGCAGGAGACGCCTATCATCGGCGGCTTTGCCGGCGAATCGTTCGGCAAAACGTTTTGCCGGGCGGCCCGCGTTTTCATCGACCGGATGACGGACGGCGTTGTCGCGGTCAAACTCCTGCCCCTGCCGCTGGGCCGACGGGCACACTTCAGCGTCACCGGCCTGCGAGGCGCCACGGTCACGCTCTACCCTGACCCTGAAGCACTGGCCGAGGGGACGGTACGGGTGCAACCCAGGCTTCGCGCCGGGCGGTCGCCGGGGCGACAGATCGACCGGCGCGAGGGAACCATCCGCGTCCGCAACGTCACAGGGTCACTCTACATTTCATGGTGAACACGATGGCCAAGACACGAGGGCGTTCGGGCGGATCGCACGGGCCGGTCCGCATTCCCCGCCGCAAGCCGCGCTCGGCGCGGGTCGGCATCTTCGGGGTGGGTCACGATACCTATTGGGGCCAGTTCGATGGCCTCCGCGATGAACTGATGGGCTACATGGGCGTCTTCGAGCAGCGCGTGAAGGCCTGCGGCGTGGAGACCGTCGGTTTCGGCCTCGTCGATAACGCCCGCGCCGCCTACGATGTCCTGCCTCGCATGAAGGCCGCGAACCTGGACCTAGTGTTCTGCGACATGCTCACGTACGCCACGTCATCGACCTGGGGCGCGATCGTGCGCGAACTGGACGTGCCCATCGTCCTTGTGGCGCTCCAGCCGCTGAAGGCGATGGACTACACCCGGGCCACCACGCGAATGCAACTTGCCAACGACAACATCTGCTCTCTGCCGGAGTTCGCCGGCGTGGCCGTGCGGATGGGCGGCAGGCCGCCGCCCGTGGTAATCGGCACGCTCCACGACGACCCGGCGGCGGATGCCGAGATCAGGCGGTGGTGCGACATCGCCATGGTCCTCCACGACCTGAAGCGGGCGCGAATCGGGCACTTCGGCCACGTCCTTGAGGCCATGCTCGACATGCACTCTGACCCGACCGCGCTGACCGCCGCGTTCGGCTGCCACGTCGTCCAGACCGAGATCGACGACCTGGTGCGGCTGCACCGCACCGTCACGGCGGCGGAGTACGATGCGAAGAAGCGGCAGATTCTGGAGATGTTCGACACGCCCGACCCGAAGTCCGACCCGCTGACGCGAAGGCTCACCGAGGAGGACCTGGACGTTGCCGCCCGCGCCGCCGTGGCGCTCGACAAGTTCGTCGATGAGCACGATCTGGACGGTCTGGCCTACTACTACGAAGGCGAGCCGGGCAGCGACCGCGCTCAACTGGCCGCAAGCCTCATCGTGGGCAACTCGCTCCTGACCGCAGCAGGCTTCCCCATGTGCGGCGAGTCGGACCTGAAGACGTGCATCGCCATGCTGATCATGGACCGGCTGGACATCGGCGGCAGTTTCGCCGAGTTCCATCCTGTCGATTTCAACGAGGGCTTCATCCTCGTCGGCCACGACGGGCCTCATCACATCAACATCGCGCAAGGCCGGCCTGTGGTGCGAAGTCTCACCCGGTATCACGGCAAGCCGGGCTTCGGCGCATCGGTGGAGTTTAAGATCAAGGAGGGGCCGATCACGATGTTGTCGATCGGCGTGACGGCGCGCGGGCGGGTCAAGTTCGTCGTCGCCGAGGGCGAGTCGGTCGGCGGGCCGATCCCGCCGACGGGAAACACGAACACGCGCGGGTTCTTTCGCCCCGACGCCCGCACGTTCCTGGCACGCTGGCTCGCCGAAGGCCCGACCCACCACTTCGCCCTGGGTATAGGCCACCACGCTGAGGCCATCCGGCGGATCGCCGAGATACTCGGTCTGGACTGCGCTGTGATTCCTGTCGCAGGCGATTCGGATGACTCTCGCTAACCCCCGGCCGCATCCTTGTGCTGCAATTCAACTGGAAGGTCACGAGCCAACACGATGTTGCGATCCAATCGTCTTCCCGGACGAGCGCAGCCACGGTGAGGATGGGGGGACGCTTTTCGCGCTTCGGTCGCCGAGCGGTCCCGGTTGCGCCCGCGGCGAAGACGGCCCGCGCGTACATGTCGCGGGCAACCTGCTCGGCCACGCCGGGGTCATCCGTGGCAAATGCTCCGCCGTCGGGAATGATGGGATGGGCCTTCAGTTTCTTCTCGCCGGGAAGTTTGACCCGCCACCAGTAACGGCCGTGGTTGCCGTCAGGCCACGGCACGCCTGCCGTGCCAGGGATGAAGATGCACCCGAGAACCTGGTTCCTGCGTCGCATTGGCCTTCCTCCATACGTCGCCAACGCGATCATAGACCGGCCGTGCAACGGCTCAAGGGAGAAATCAGAAAAAGTCCTTTTGAAATCCCCCCTGGCACGGCAGGCGTGCCGTGGCCTGACGGCGGCTCTGGCTATGGCGACGCGGCCTTTTCAGGGATCCGGACGGGTTCCGACACGAGATACCACCCTGGCAGGGCAAGCCTGCCGTGGCTTGACCGCCCTGGCACGGCAGGCGTGCCGTGGCCTGACGGCCGCACGGACGCGCCGGGGCCCTGCGAGACGGTCACGAGCGCTTCCGCACGGACCCACCAACCCTGGCAGGGCAAGCCTGCCGTGGCTTGACCGCAGGCAAGCGGGGCCACCGCGTTGACTTCCACCCTTGTCAGGGGGCGTCCACGCGGCATCGGGACGCTTCTCGCTCCGCGTCAACCGGCACGAGGCGACTGTAGTAGATTTTGTCTCCATACTTGGGACTCATGGCCTTTATGCCCAGCGTGCCGGTGAACGGGTAGGCGGCGCCTGGGTGGAGCGAGATCTCGGCTGGCCAGTAGGCCGGGGCGCGCCCCGGCTCCTGTTGTCCTTATGCCCGGAAGCCGGGGCGCGCCCCGG
>CAYGWP010000401.1:0-20511 GCA_964353455.1 uncultured Anaerolineales bacterium | reverse complement strand
CGCCGCGAAGATTTGCATCTCCTCGTCGGTCGGGTAACGCGACAGAATCGTCAGGTAAAGCTCGTTGACCACCTCGCGCGGCTTGCTTGTAGGTTGCAGCAAGGCGCGAAGTTTGACGCCTTCTTCCAACTTGCGCCGGATATGACTCGAATTCAGAAGATGCAACTGCTGGGCGGCAGTCGGAAGATTATTGCGTTGTTCCGATTCCAGACCGGTATTGCGCGGGCATCGCCCGAACAAGTCAAGAAAGGGACTGGTGATGCTGGCGTCCGCCAGCGCAATCGAACGCTTTTCCTCAGGTATGAAGGTATATGGTTCCGGAATGCGGCTGGTGTATTTCTCCGTCGTGCCGGTGATCTGGTTGATGGCATCAATCAACACCTCCGCTTCCAACCGCCGCACCGGATAAAAGGCGAAATTGGCCTCGCCCTGCGGATGCTTGGATGCCGGCATGCAAGAACGCTGATAGGTCTGCGACCTCAGGATCAGCCGGAAAAGATACTTCAGATCATACCGGGACGCTACCAATTCCCGCTCGATCAGGGCCAACAGTTCGGGATTCACCGGCGGATTGTCCTGGCGGATGTCGTCCGGCTCATGAATGATCCCGCGGCCCAACAACCATGACCAGGCGCGATTCGCGATGTTGCGGGCGAACCACGCATTTGTCGGGCTGATGAGCCAGTCGGCAAACACCTCGCGCGGATCCTGCAGCGGAGACAGATTCACCATCACCCCGTCCGGCAACACGGCGGACGCGGGAGCAGCGGTCTTGCCGAGATCGAAGAAGACGATCTCTTCCTTCCATTCCGCAGTGGCCTTGTAGCCGACCCGCGAGAAAAATGCCGCCATGTTGGCCAGACGCTCCTTCGGCCATTTCTCCGCACGCGTCCCCATAAAGGTCAACGCCACGGCCTGCGCCAGCGCCTGTGGGTCCTTGCTCTGGACGGCACGGTAGAAATTGACCTGCGGCTTGCGGACATTGCTGCCACTGGCGGTGAGCATCTCGCGGACAAATCGGTCATACGGCATGTTTTCCTTGATGCTGGTCCGAATCCAGCGGTGATACGCCTGCACCGCATTGGGCCACAGATTGATGGGAAACTCCGATTTGACTCGCAGCAGGTTACTCCACTTCATCGCCCAGTAGTCCGCAAACTCGTCCCGCTCCAGCAACCGGTCGATGAGGAGACTCCGTTTGTTCGGGTTCTTGTCCTCCAGGAACGTCCGCACCTCCGCCGCCGTAGGTAACGTCCCAATCACATCCAGATAAACGCGGCGGATGAAGACCTCGTCGCAGCAGAGGGGGGCGGGCTGGATACCGGCTCGCCGCCACGCGGTCTGCACCGGGAAATCGAGCGGGCTGGTCGCGACAAGCCCTGGTCCGCTTTCAACCGGCCACACTACCTGCAAGGCCGCCTTTGGGGCCACAATCACCCCGGCTGTGCTGGTCCACCGATTTTCGTGCCCATCGCCTGGCGTCATAACCTGGTTCCTTGGCCACACTTATGGTAGCCTCCAATGCGTCTGGTCACAACTTGTTTCGGAGGCTGATTTGCCCGAGAACCACGGTTGTCCGAACCTATTCCTACCCAATCACTGGGGCCGTCACGTCAAGTCCGCCCTGCTCCACATCATCTCCCTGGCGAGGCTCGCCTGTGTCCACACGTGGGCGTGGGCCGCCGGAAGCCTTGACCCACGCACCCGTCTGGCGGCACAACTCCAGCAGGCGCAGGCCGAGATCCCCCTCCTGCCTGAGGAACCGCGCCACGCGAACGCCAAATCCGACGGAAAATGTGATTCTCGCTCTTTCCAACAGCCTAACGAACGCCAAACGCAATTCCGGTGGCCTACTATACCCTACTGTTTCCCGCCCCCGACCAGCCGCCCCGCCTTCGAGCGGCCGCCGTGCCAGAGGTCGTACTTCGGGTCGGCGTAGCGGGCGAAAAACTCGTCCAGGCGTTTCCGCAGGCGCTCCCGCGTCTCGCGCTGTTCCGGTTCCTCCAAGAGGTTACGCGTCTCGCCGGGGTCGTTCTTGAGGTCGTAGAGTTCGTGCGGGCCGTCGGGGTGGCGATGGACGTACTTCCAGTCGGCCGTGCGGATCGCCCGGGTGCTCTCGAACTCGTAGAAGACGATGTCGTCCCACGGGATCGCCCGGCCGCGCAGCGCCGCCGAAAAATCGCGGCCCGGGGAGCGCGGCGAAACGGGCATCCGATCGGCAAGGCCGAGATAGCCGAGAAGCGTCGGCATCAGGTCGTAATCGCTGACCAGAAGATCGCACATGCGGCCCGCGGGGATCGAACCACGGTGGCGGAAAATGAGGGGCACATGCATCGTCTCGTCGAAGGCGTGCATGGGCCGGGTGTGGTCGCCCATGCCCCAGATGCCGTGCTGGCCGCCACCCCAGCCCTGGTCGGCCGTGTAGACCACGAGCGTCCGCTCGTCGAGGCCGGCCCGCTTGAGGGCGGCCAGGACCTCTCCCACCCCGTCGTCAACGCCGCTGGCCTCGGCCGCGTAGCGGCGCATCGACTCCACGTTGTTCAGGAACTGGTGGTTATTCTTGAGCCACGGATGCATCGGCAGCCGCGGGAACGAAGGAAGGGGCTTATCAGCATAGTATGCAGCGTGCCGGTTGCGGGCCGGCTCGCCCATGCTCTTGCCCAGGCCGTAGGGGCCGTTGTACGTCAAGAACAGGAAGAACGGCCGCTCGCGGTTCTGCTCGATGAAACGGACGGCGTGGCGGGTCCACAGGTCGGTCAGGTAGTCCGGTTCCTTGCGGACCTTGCCGTCCTCGATCACTTCAGCGCCGTAGAATGTCGTGGTATGGCCGTGGGGCATCGTGATCCAGTAGGTGAAACCCTGCTGCGGCCGGAGGTTGTCGCCGAGGTGCCACTTGCCCGTCAGGCCGCAGGTGTAGCCAGCCTCGGCGAGAATCTTCGGGAGGGTGCGGAACTCCGCGATCGTGCAGTATGCATTCGGCCCCACTTGGGCCCCGCCCGCCCCCAGGTAGCAGTGTACGCCGTGCTGTGAAGGAATCAGGCCCGTCAGAAACGTCGCCCGCGTCGGCGAGCACACGGCGTTGCAACTGAACGCGCGGGTCAGCCGCATGCCGTCGCGCGCCAGGCCGTCGATCTCGGGCGTGCGGATGTCGGGATTGCCATAGCAGCCCAGGGTCCACGCCCCCTGGTTGTCGGTCAGAATAACAACGAGGTTGGGCCGCGTTGGCGGTGACTCGGCCCCGGCCACGCGCCCCAGGCGAAGGGCCCCTAACCCGCCCATCGCCGCCTGGACAAAACCTCTTCGCGATATAGGCACGACGGTATCCCTCCCGAATACTCCGTGCGCCCTATTCTACTAGCACTTGCGTCTCTTGTCTGCCCCCTCCCCGGCTAGGACTCGAACCAGGAACCCAGCGGTTGACCGGCGAAACTATGGGTGACAAACCGCCGGCCAGCCGAGTGCAAGCGGCAGGAGTTCAAGCAAACAGGTTCCGGTCCAGGCGGCGGTACTGGACGGCCTCCGAGAGGTGAGTGACGGTGATGTCGGGGGCGGCGTCGAGATCGGCTATGGTGCGGGCGACGCGGAGGATCTTGTCGTGGGCGCGGGCCGAGAGGCCCAGTTCCTGCATCGCCTGCTTAAGGAGCATCTCGCCGCCATCATCGAGGGTGCAAAACTTCTTGACCTGCCGGTGGCTCATCCGGGCGTTTGTCTGGCGGCGGTTGCCGAAGCGCGCGGCCTGGACCTCGCGGGCCTTAAGGACCTGGTCTCGCATCGAGACGCTCGGCGTGCCGTCCAACTTGCCCCTCAGTTCCCGGTACGGCACCGCCGGCACGTCGAGGTGGATGTCGATCCGGTCAAGGAGCGGCCCGGAGATCTTCCCCATGTACGCCTGGACCTGTCGCGGCGTGCAGTGGCACTCGCGCTTCGGGTCAGATAGATACCCGCATGGACATGGGTTAAGGGCCGCCACCAGCATGATCTGGGCCGGGAAGGTGAGCGTGGCCTGGGCGCGGCTGATCGTGACGACGCCGTCCTCCAGGGGCTGACGCAGGACCTCGAGCGTGTGGCGGTTGAATTCCGGGAGTTCATCGAGGAACAGCACGCCGTGATGGGCGAGGCTGACCTCGCCCGGCGCCGGCATCGTGCCGCCGCCCACGAGGCCCGCCTCGCTGGTGGTGTGGTGCGGCGAGCGGAACGGCCGCGTGGCGATGATCGCCTGGCCGCGCGTCAGCAGCCCGACGCTCGAATAGATGCGCGTCGTCTCAAGCGATTCCTCAAGGCCGAGCATCGGCAGAATGGTCGGCAGACGCCGGGCAAGCATCGTCTTGCCGCTGCCCGGCGGGCCGATCATCAGCACGTTATGACCGCCCGCGGCAGCAACGGTGAGCGCCCGCTTGGCGTGCTCCTGGCCGCGCACATCCGAGAAATCGACATCATCCCGCCGCGATTCCTCGAAAACGGCGGCAAGGTCAACCTCGCACGGCTCGATGGCCAAATCATTGGTGAGATAACCCACCGCCTGGGCGAGGGCCGTGACGGGGACGACCTCGATGCCGGATACGACGGCGGCCTCGCGTGCGTTGTCGGCCGGAAGGATGATCCCCTTGAGGCCCGCCTCGCGGACGGTCATAGCCATCGAGAGCGCGCCCTTGACGGACCGGACCGAGCCGTCGAGGGCGAGTTCCCCGACTGCCGCGTAGTCCTTGAGGCGGTCCGAGAGCATCTGCCCGGTGGCCGAGAGGCACCCGAGGGCCAGCGGCAGGTCGAACGCGGGGCCTTCCTTCTTCGTGTCGGCGGGGGCGAGGTTCACGGTGATGCGGCCGTCGGGCCAGGAGTAGCCGGAGTTCTTGACGGCCGTCTCGACGCGGTCCTTCGATTCCTTGACGGCCGCATCGGGCAGGCCCACCATGATGATCGCAGGGAACCCGCCCCGCACGTCGAACTCGACCTCGACCATGTACCCGTCGATGCCGAAGACGCCGACCGAAAAGATCTTGCCGAGCATGCGCGCCTCGCTCAAGTCCGGGTGCATGTTTAGAGTCAACGGAGCGGCATGTTAACATGGCTGGGGCGGAAGATGCAACGGAAAGCGCCAACGGAAAGCGCCAAGGCGGAACCACAGCCGGCGAGTTTCGCTCCGCTACGGATTCCTGCGATACACCAGCACCCGCGACGACATCTGCGGCAGATCGAACTCCAGACCCTCGGAAACCAGTTTGCCCCCGGGCACCTCAAACGTATTGCCGCCGTACGGGTCGGTGAACTGGTACCGGCCCCTCGGGTCCATGCCCTTGAGGATGAACTTCCTGGTCTCGCGAGGTGAGCGAAGGCGAAACGCCTGCACAAAGCCTTCGCCGGCCTGGGGATCATGGAACTGCCAGCCCGACCAGGTCTCCATGGTGCGGGGCTGCGGCTGTAGCGGATAGTAGTCCTCGGAGAGGAACCTTCGGATTTTCTTGAAGACTTCGTAATGCCTTCGCGCCTGGTCTTTCATCGACTGCGGCCACTCGTTGAGGCGCCCTCTTGAGCCGAAAGCGCCTCCGAAATAGCACTGGCAGTCGATATCGGGAAACAGGCCGCCCGGCGTGCGGTAGTCAGCGGCCCGCGGGGCGAAGGCCACACCCTGTCCGCTGCCCGGCAGGAACAGGTTCAGCCCTTCCAGGTGAAACCGGACGATCTGCGGGTCCTTGGTCTGGTCGCTGATCCAGATCGCGTGACGGCGCTGGAGGGTCGCCAAGTCGATGCGGTTCCCGCCGCCGGCGCAACTCTCGAGTATCACGTCGGGATGGTTCTTTCGCACCCAGTCCTCGACCCGGTGAACTCCTTCGAGATGGCGGATCTGGCTGATTCCCTGGCGATCGGGGGAATCGCACTGCGCCCAGTAGGCCTGGAGGTCATGAGTATTCTGGTCCCAGCGGATGAACCGCACGTCGAGGTCCTTGATGTAGCGGTCCAGAATCCTGGAGAAGTAGTCCTGCACCTCCGGATTGCCGAAGTCAACCTGGCCCCACTTCCTGCCCTGGATGAAGACGAGCCAGTCCGGATGTTGTCTTGCCAGCAGAGACTGAGGTCCCGCCCGTTCCGGCTCGAACCAGAGGCCGAACTGCATGCCCTTTGAGCGGACGTAATCGGACAGTGCCCGAAGTCCCGAGGGGAACCTCGACCGCTCCTCCCCTTCTTCCCAGTTGCCGAGCGAGTTGCTGATGGCGTCCCAGGTGACCCTCATGTCGGAAGCGGGCGCCGTGGGGGTGCCCTTGTACCAGCCGGCATCCAGGAGGAATATCTCCTGACCGATCTCGGCCGCGCCGTCAACGAGTGCGCGGAAGAGTCTTTCGTCAAGCGATGCGCAGATGTCGAACCACGTGGTGTACAAGACCGGCGCGAGCAGCCTCTTGCCGCCCACTGTCGGCGCATACTGGTCGCGGATCAGACGGCGAAGGGCGTTGGCGCCGCTCTCCAAAGGGCCGCGGAAACAGCCGACCAGGATGCTCGGGCTGGAAATCTCCTCCCCCGGCCGCAACCTGATGTTGATGCCCGGCATCCCGCCCTGAAGATGCAGGACCTTGTTGCGGCCGTCTGCCCGGATGGCAGCCGTCCAGTTCCCGGTCCAGCCAATTCCGACGAAGATGCCGGCGGCCTTCGCCTCGTTCTCGACAAAGAAGAAAGGCAGGTTGAGCCACGAAGGCTTTCCCCTGTCGCTCGAGAGCGTGATCTCATCCTTCAAGGGGGCTGTCGGCCCCAGCAGGGTTCTCGTGACGGCAAAATCCTTGGGCGGAAACTGGGCGTCCGCACCGCCTCCTCCGCTCGAAACCACCGAGACGCCATCGACGAGATTCCCTTCGAAGGTGAGATCCAACGCGCTGACGACCGCAAGCACCGCCAGTTCCGACTGGCTCTCGTTCTTGAACCTCAGGACGTATTCGATCGACTCGGACTCGGGGAACACGCGCACCTGGCGAACAACGGTCAGGCCCGACGGATGGCGGAACCAGGTCTGCGCGCCGCCGGACTCGGCCGCAACCCTCCATTCCGCGGACAGACCCGGCCCCACGCCCTTCCCGTCATAGGTGAATGAAAAGCCGATTCCGGGTCCGAGCTCGCCGTGAAACTCATGCGCAGACTTGACCCGCCACAGGGCCTTGAGACTCGCATCCTCCTGCGCGGCGCCATCGGATCGGCCGCACGCCTGAAGCAGCAGGATGAGTGTCAACTCCAGGATCAGCCGGCATGGGAAACGCATTGGCTTCTCCTCACGGCTTCTTGCCGCCGAGCGAAAAGAGGTGCGATTGCGTCCGCAGGTACATCACGCCGCCCGAGACGGCAGGCGTCGAGAAACTTGCCTCGCCCAGCGGCACTTTCGCCAGAACCTCGAACTTGTCGGCCGCGGCAATCACCACCACGTCTCCGTTCTTGGCGATCGCGTACAGCCGGCCATCGACCCACACAGGCGACCCGTAGAACTGTGCGCCGACCTTCTCAAACCAGACTTGTTCACCTGTCAGCATCTTGAGGCACGCCACGCGGCCGTCATCGGCCCACAGATAGACGCGGCCGTCCTTGGCCAGCGGCGTGGGCACGCACGGAACGGCCTTCATGCGATCATACACAATCTTCGGCTTGCCGCCCTGCTCCGCCGATGGCGGCCGCACGGCCACGAAGCCGATCCCCGGGTCGCCGTACCCGAAGGACGCGAGGATCAGGCCATCGACCCAGAGCGGCGATGCAACGCATCGGCCACGGACGGCATCGCCCATCTCCCAGTCAACCTTGCCCGCGGCCGGATCGACCGCCGTGATGCCGTGGGCCGTGCTGGTGAAGATGAGCCTGGGCTGCCCGCCGTCGGGCCGGCAGACGCACGGGGTCGAGTAGGCCACGCCAAAGGTCACGGAGCGGCGCTCGACTTGCCAGCGCGTCTGGCCTGTCTTGTGGTCCACGGCCACCAGGAAACTCTTGCCGTCCTGGTCGTTCGGCAGAACGACGAGACCCTCGTAAACAATGGGGGACGTGCCGCTGCCATGCTCGCTAACAAACGGGCCGAGGTCTCGGCGCCATTTTTCGCCCCCATTGTGGTCCAGCCCCAGAAGCGTGACTTCCTTCGGTGTCGTCCATGTGACGTACACGCCGTCGGCGTCGGCGGCGGGGGTGGCGGTGGCGAAGGAGTTGTCCGCACTCTGGTTGTAGGTCGCCGATTCATAGTCGCGCTGCCAGATCTTCCGGCCATCGGCGGCACTCAGGCAGAGGACCGTCCGCCGGGCCGTCTTCGGGTCGCCGGCGGTCAGGAATATCTTCTGGCCCCAGAGCACCGGCGATGAGTGGCCGACGCCAGGCAGCGCGACCTTCCAGTTGTAATCCTTCTCGGTCCACTTGACTGGGATAGTAGTAGCGGCGCTGATGCCCAGGCCGTCGGGGCCGCGGAAGCGGTTCCACTCCGGCTCACCGGCGCAGGCGATCACGCAGACGGAGAGCATCACGGCGGCGACTATCGGCCTCACGGTTTCTTCCCACCCAGCGAGAAGAGGTGCGATTGCGTCCGCAGGTACATCACGCCGCCCGAGACGGCGGGCGTCGAGAAACTCGCCTCGCCCAGCGGCACCCGGGCAAGGACCTCGAACTTGTCGGCGGCGGCAATCACCACCACGTCTCCGTTCTTGGCGATCGCGTACAGCCGTCCATCGACCCACACCGGTGACCCGTAGAACTGTGCGCCGGCCTTCTCGCGCCACACCAGTTCGCCGGTCGATGCCTTCAGGCACGTGACGGTGCCATCGTCGCACCAGAGGAACAGGCGGCCGTCCTTGACGATGGGCGTGGGAACCAGCGGCACGTTCCTCGTCAAGTCGTACGCGATGGTCGTCTCGACGCCCTTCTCCCGCCCAGGGCGGGCGGCGACAAACCGCGTCCCCTTGCTGCCGTAACCGTACGAGGCGAACGCCAGCCCGTCAGCCGCCACAGGCGACCCCGTGCAGCGATCCTTGAAGATGCCGTCGATCTCCCAGTTGACCTTGCCGGTCCGCACGTCCACGCCGGTGATGCCGTGGGCCATGCTGGAGAAGACGAGTTCGGGCGGCCCGCCCTCGGGCCGGTACACGCACGGCGTCGAGTACGGCGCAAGGGCCGTTCGGCGTTCCACCTGCCAACGGGTCTCGCCGGTCTTGCGGTCCACGGCGATGAGGAAACTCTTGCCGGGCTTCGGGCCAAGCCGCCGCAGGGTCGGGTCCTCCTGTTCGTTCGCAAGGACCACCAGACGCTCGAAGATGATCGGCGATGTGCCGCTGCCGTGAACGCTGATGAACGGCCCCAGGTTGCGGCGCCAGACCTCGCGGCCGTCGGGAGCGAGCGCCAGGAGCGCGACTTCCTCGGGCGTCGTCCACGTGATGACCACGCCGTCGGCATCGGCGGCGGGCGTCGCCGTGGCGAAGCCGTTGTCGGTGTGCTGCTTGTACGGGTGAGATTCATCCTCCCGCTTCCACAGGGTGCGGCCGTCGGCGGTATCGAGGCAGAGGAGCGTCCGCCGCGCAGTCTCCGCATCGGCGCTCGTCACATACAGATGGTTGCCACACACGACGGGCGATGAGTGCCCCATGCCGGGCAGCGCGACCTTCCAGTTGTAGTCGTTCTCGGTCCACTTGACGGGGATGGCGGCGGCGGCGCTGATGCCGAGCCCATCCGGCCCGCGGAACCGGCCCCACTCCGCCTCGGCGGCATGGACCGCCGCGCAAACGCTCAGCATGGCGACGGCGATCAATGGTCGCATATCGTGTTCCATCAACTCCATCTACTTGCGCGGCGCGGCTTCGGCCTTGAGGTCGCCCGCGGCGAACTGGATTCCAGCCAGGTAATGCTTCAGCACCACCGGGTTCCAGTACACGTCGGATGCGTGCCCGAGCGAACAGTAGAAGACGCGGCCCTTGCCATACTCGCGGACCCAGGTGACGGCGTAGTCCTTGTCGGGCCGCTTGCCGGGGTCGGCCATTTTCTCGATGTCCAGGCTGAGGAGGACGCGGAGTTTGGCCCGCGAGTACGGGTCCTTGAAGAGATATATCTCATCCTTGATCTTGAAGCCGGCGGGGAACATGGCGCAGAGCAGGCTGCCGGGCTCCTCGATCTTTACGGGCACATCATCCACCAGGTGCCCGGCGTAGTAGCCGCCCATCATCTCGCCATACTCCGGCCAGGACTGGAACGCGGCGGTTGCGGCGTGGATTCCGACGATGCCCTTGCCGCCCGACACGAATTCCAGTATGGCCTTGTGGATGGCCTCGTTCTGTTTCTGGAGCGTTTCCTGTTCGGCCTGCGAGCGGCTCTTGATGTCGGCCGGGAGGAACGGGTCGCGCTGGTGGACGTTGTTCATGACGATGACGTCGAAGTTGCCGAAGTCCGGCGCGAGAAAGGCCGCCGGGTCGCTGCCGACCACCGCCTCGAACGCGCCGGACTTGCGGCCGAGGACCTCCAGGGCCCTGGCGGCGTACGGCACCGGCTCGTGCGCCTCCATGCGGCCCCAGACGAGGACCTTGTGTGGCTTGGCGGGCTTGGCGATTGGCTCCGCGGGCGCGGCCTGCTCCATTTTCTTGATCTCGTCGTCGGTGGGCAGGCGCACCTCTTTTTTCGGGGCCGCCGGCCCCGCCCCCGCCAAGGCTATGGCGGGCAGGGCGGCCGCGCTGCCTGCCGCCGCCTTCAGAAAATCACGACGGTTGACCTTTCTCATGGGCCTCACGCCTCCTCGGTTACGGTGATGTTCAGTGCCTTGCAGAGTTCCTTAACTTGATCTTTGATATCTCCATAGAAGGTGACGCGGTGCCATCCGTAGGCCCAGTTGCTGAATAGTTTGTCGATGTCGCCCTTGACTTCGGCGGCAAGTTTGGTGCGGCAGGCCTTGTCAAGGTCGATGTTGTCAACCGCCTTGGCCAGGTGGATGACCACTTCGCGTCTGCCGGGGGCGAACTTCAGGGTCGTGGTCATGTACCCCAGGGGCAGGATGGACCGGACGGCGGCGCCCTTCCGGTCCTCCGAGTGGCTGCGGACGTGGTACGGGTTGCCGGGGCCCTGCGGGCCGAAGACCTTCGTCGGGGCGACGCAATGGGCGTAGATGATTTGATTCTTCGAGGTATCGATCACGGGGTCGGAGATGTACCCCGGCCGGCCCACCAGGTCCCCGACGGCGAGCATCGTGATCGTCGATGAGAGGTCGCCCTCGCACGCACCCACGAGGCCCGTGTTGTTCAACTCGACGAACCCCAGGCACGGGAAGGCCTGGAGTTTGCCGCTGTAGAACCCGCCCAGGCAGTCGATGGTGATGGCGCGGGCGCTGTATTTCTTCATGACGGCCTGCATCGCCAGGTGCATCGCCCCCGACTTGACGACATCGTCGCGCTTCGCTTCCAGCATCTTCTCGGCGCCCTTGATCCACTGGTCGGCCCACTTCGCGGATTCCGCCGGGTCGGACTTCAGGAACGCCTCGTGGAGTTCCGCGTGCGGAATCGTGACGACCTTCACGCCGAATTCCTCCGCGATGGGCTTGTCCTGTCCAGCAGGACCGCCGGCCACACGGACGATCACCGATTGCTTCAGTTGCTCGACGCACTTGGCGACGTTCCCCGGAGGGACGGCGTCGGCCGTGCAAGAGAGGTCGCCCGGCCGCGCAATGTTCTTCTTATAGACAGCGCGGGCGGCCGCAAGGAAATCGTCGGCCTTGGCGCCGGGTTTCCGCAGGACCTTGAAGCAGTTGACCGCGTCGGCGACGTCCTGGATGCGCGTCGTGGCGAGGCAGACGGCCTTCCAGCCCGCCTTGGCCGCGCGGCCGCTGAAGCCAAGAGAGAACGGCCCGGCGTACTGGTCCTCGACCACGACCATCGGTCGGCCGGCCTTGCCCGCCAGGTCCGTGAGCGCGCCGGCCCCGCCGCGCATGCCGAGCACATAGATGAGATATCCGTCCACGTCCTTGTCTTGTTCCATCACCTTTGCGGCCTGGGCCGCATCCATGACGCGAACGGGGAGGAACTCGACATCGGGGCATAGCGGCGTAAGTTGCGTCTGGAGTTCCTTGCCGCGGCCCTCGTAGTCGAAGCCGATGTTAGGCCAGAGGATCACATCCGGCGTAGTGTGCGAGAAGGCGAGGCGGATCCGGAGTTTCCGCTCTCCCTCCGCGCCGCGGGCCGCCGACGGCACCGCCGCAAGGCCCATCGCCCCGGCCGCGCCGGCAGCACAACCGGCCAGGAACCCACGCCGAGAAAGCATACAGCATCCGCACCCCGACATCCGCACCGCGTCCGCATGAGGCAGTTTCATAATGCATCCTCCTAGAATTAGAGATCCGTTGAACGGTTCCTGTGAAACGGCTACGCCTTGCCCTTCTTGGCCGGCCGGCCTTTCTTGGTGGCATCATCGCTCGGCCCGCCGCCGAACTGTTTCCAGTAAAGTTCCTTGAACGGATTGACGGCCGGGCCCACGGCATCCTCATTCTCAAGGCACGGGAGGACTTCGTCCCACCACTTGTCGTAGGCGGCCGCAATCTCCTTGACGACCTCGGGATGCTCGGCGGCGATATTCTTCGCCTCGCCGGGGTCATCCTTGAGGTCGTAGAGTTCCCAGTTCCCCGCCTTGCCCGCGCCCGGGCAGACAAGGTTGTAGCGCGTGCTTCGGACGCTACAGCCGCCGTACTTCGACTCCGCCGCCTTGCCTTTCGCCCAGCGGCCGATGTGCGTGAAGACGTACCGGTCCGGCCACGCGGCGGCAGGGCCCTTGAGGAGCGGGACGAGGCTGCGGCCGTCGAGTTTGGCCGCCACGGCGTCGGGCACCTTCGCCCCGGCCAGTTCCGTCAGCGTCGCGAAGATGTCGCGGTGACAGCAGAGTTTATCGACCACGGCGGGCTTCAGCGTGCCCGGCCATCTCCAGAACGAAGCGGCCCGCGTGCCGCCGTTGTATGGGGTATTCTTGCCGCCGCGCATTCCGGCGTTAAAGACCTTGAGGCCCGCCGTGCCGCCGTTATCGTTCATGAAGATGACAAGGGTGTTATTATCGATGCCCCATTCCTTGAGTCTTGCCAGCAGGCGGCCCAGGTTGTCATCGATGTTGGTGATCATGCCGAAGAATGCCATCTCCTGCGGGCTGAGCCCCTGCCCTTCGTACCTCTTGATGTACTCCTCCGGGCAGTGGAGCGGCCCGTGCGGCGCGTTGGGCGTGATGTAGGCGAAGAAAGGAGCACCGCCCTTTCGCTTCTCGTCGATCCACTTGGCGGCCTGGCCGAAGAAGACGTCGGTGCAGTACCCATCGGTCTTCTCGAACTTGCCGTTGTGGAGTACGGCGGGGCTGAAGTCCGAGCTGCCCGGCGCATCGCCGCAACTGCCTGCGTACGTCTGGCCGATGCCGCCGCAGCCGTGGATGAACATCTCGTCGAAGCCGCGCTTGTCGGGCCAGTGGTCGGGCTCATCGCCCAGGTGCCACTTGCCGAAGATGCCGGTCGAGTAGCCGGCGGACTTGAGAACCTGTGCCACCGTCGTGGCCTTCACGCTCATCCGCTCGCGTTCCATGATGGTGTGCGTGACGCCGGACTTCATCTCGTGCCGCCCCGTCATGAGCGAGCATCGCGTGGGCGAGCACGTGGGGCTGACGTGGAAATCCTCGAACCGGATGCCCTCATCGTGCATGCGGTCCATGCTGGGCGTCTTGATCTTGGGGTTTCCGTTGGCGGCGATGTCGCCGTAGCCCTGGTCGTCGGTGAGGACGATGATGATATTGGGCCGCGGCGCCGCGGATTCCGCCGCCCTGAGGCCGCGCGGAAGCACCATTGCCGCGGCAGCGCCGACCCCGACGGTGCGCAGGAAGTCGCGCCGCGAATGCCTTTTCTTCGTTCTCATGTTTCGCTTGCCTCCTTGCCTGGTCCTTGTGCGTTTCATCGCCATCTACCAAGCGAAGCCTACGCCCGGCGGACGTACGCGAAATACGCTCCGCACAGTTCGTTGCCCCCCGCATCGTAGAACCATGTCTGCATCTGTGTCTTCGGCCCGGCCTTCAGGCTCGCGCTGAAGGCGACGGACTTGTCCTCGGGCCCGACGGGCCTGGACTCATCCACCAGGTCGCCGATCTTGAGGCGAGCCTTGACGATCGGCAGCGCCTTGCCCGGCGGCAGAGTGCCGGCCACGGCATTGAAGGCCGGGACGCCTGCCGCAATGGCGGCATCGGCTTCCTTCGGCCACCGGCGGAGCACGAACTCGTATTGCCCGTCCTTCTCAACCAGTATGTGCCAGGGGCCGTTCCGGTTCACTCCCGTCCGGAGGTTCTGCATGTTGTCGCAGTAAATGTTCGCCCAGTCGGCCGCCGAGAGGGTGACCGGGTTCTCCTGGTCCGCGCCGATGCTGACGGGGCTGAAGTCGTCGAGCGTCGGCGCAATGCCCGCCCACCACTTCTCGTAGTGGTCCTGCATCTTCTTGAGGACATCGGGGTTCCGCGCAGCCACATCGGTGGCCTGGCCCGGGTCCGACGCCAGATCATACAACTCCGTGCCCTTGACGAGCCGCCACTTGTTCCACATGACGGCGGCATCTCCCTGGACGGGCCGCTGCCCGTACTGGACGACCAGCATCCGGTCCGGCAGGGCCTCAGCCGCGCCCTTGAGTAGCGGGGCAAGGCTCGTGCCGTCGAACTTCGCGCCGGCGGGCCTCTGGAGTCCGCACAGGTCGATGAGCGTGGGCAGCAGGTCCTGGTTCTGCGTAAGCGCGCCGACGTCGCGCGGCTGCCCGAGTCCGCCCATGGGCCACCGGACGAAACATGCCGCGCGGTGCCCCCCATCGTACAACTGCGTCTTCGCGCCTCTCATGCCGGCGTTGAAGGTCTTCACGCCCGCCGTGCCGCCGTTATCGTTCATCAGGATAACGATGGTGTTGTCGCGGAGGCCGGTCTCGGCCAGGAGCGCCTCCAGTTTCCCCAGGTTGTCATCTATGTTGGCGATCATGCCGAAGAAAGCCGCTGGGCCTTTGCCCTCATACATCTTCACATATTGCTCCGGGCACCAGAGCGGCCCGTGCGGCGCGTTGGTCGGAAGGTAAAGGAGGAACGGCTCGTTGGCCTTGCGCCGCTCGCGGATCCACTTCATCGCAAGGTCGAACCACACGTCGGTGCAGTAGCCCTTGTACTGAGTCAGCACGCCGTTATGGCGGAACCGGCCGTCGAAGTAATCGTTCTGCCACGTGTCGGCCATCGAGGTAATGCCCCAGCCGAGGTGATATACGGTCTCCTGGAACCCGCGCTGGTGCGGCAGGTTCGGGTAACTGTCGCCCAGGTGCCACTTGCCGAAGTGGGCGGTGCGGTAACCGGCGGCGGCGAAGACCTCGGCCATCGTGGGAATGCCCCGCCGGATCATCGACCGCCCCGCGCAGACCGAGCACGCGCCGCTACGCAGGGCATCCAGCCCCGTCATGAGTTGGCTGCGCGTGGGCGTGCACATCGGGGCCACGTGGAAATCCATCAGGCGGACGCCCTGGTCGTGAAGGCGGTCCATGTTCGGCGTCTTCAGGACCGGGTTCCCGTGACACGAGAAGTCGGCGTACCCCTGGTCGTCGGTGAGGATGATGACAACGTTCGGCCTGGCGGGCGACTCGCCTGCGGCCAGGCCGCGCGCAAGGCCAGGCATCGCCAGGAGGCCCGCGCCGGTTCCGGCGGCCTTCAGAAACCCGCGACGGCTGATCGTCGGCATCAAATCCCCTTTCACGCTTCCCCGTCGGACCCGACCATACTATCCTCGCAGCACGTGGTCAACCAGTTCTTCGAGCGGCACGGTGGCCAGGGCGATGGACGTGTCGCAGGCGCCGTAGTATATCCAGAGAAGGCCGTCCTTGACCACATTGCCCGTTGGAAACACCGCGTTCGGAATAAACAGGCCGAACTTCTCGTAGTACTCCTCCGGCTCCATGATGAAGTCCGGCGCGCGGGCGATGACCTTGCGCGGGTCCGCAAGGTCAAGCACCATCGCCCCGACGCGGTAGATCACCCGCCGCGTAGGCGGATGGACGCTCTCGACCCCATGATAAAGGACCAGCCACCCGCGGTCGGTCCGGATCGGTGGCGCAGAGCCGCCTATGCGGTTGTCCTCCCACTTGAACTCGGGCCGGGCGACAACCTCCGGCTCCGTCCACGTCATGAGGTCCTCCGAGAACGAGATGCGGATCGAGGGATGATCGTCGCTGTGGCCTGTGTCGGTGCCGACGTAACCTATGGGGCGGCGCAGGATGGCGAACCGCCCGCCGATCTTCTCCGGAAACAGGATCACGTCGCGGTCGTCGATGCCGGCCGGCGTCGCCCAGCACAGGCGCTCCCAGTGGATGCGGTCCTTCGATACCGCGATGCCCGAGCGGGTTTGATTCTTATCAACCGCCGGGTCGAACCCGGGAAACGAAGTCTGGCACGATTCCGGCACCCCCAGGCCCGTGGGGCTGACGCTCCACGCGAACCGCCGGAAGGCAAACGTCATGTAGTACGTGCCGTCAATCCGGACGACCCGCGGGTCCTGCACGCTGCCGTACCGCGAGCCGGCCATCTCGGGCGTAAAGACCGGCTTGTCGGAGACGTGCCGGAAGTGCACCCCGTCATCGCTCTCCAGCATGCCGATTGAGCAGCAGTGCGGCCGCAGCGACCCGGCGGCACGCTCATACATGTAGAACCGTCCATCATCGAGGATCACGCCGGGGTTATAGACGTTGCTCATCCGCCAATCATACCGGCCCGGCCACACGATCGGGTTCTCCGGACAGCGGGCGATCTTGATTGACACAGGTTCCGTTCTCCTCGGCGCGATAGCGTCACGAACTTAAACAGCGGCAGGCGGCCGAACGGGACTGTCGAAGCCGCCGCCCCGGCATCTCCGAGATCGTGGCAGCGCCCCGAGAAAGGCAGGCCGCGGGCCATTTCTGTTGACACGCCTTTTCGGGGGGGCCTATACTGCCCGCATTGGTTCTCCACTTGAATCGGGCGAATCAGCCGGCCGCGGGAGCGCCGTGATAAACCGCAACCGTACCGTCGCCATTGTGTTGACAGGGGCGGCCCTGGTGATGCTGGCCGGGGGCGGGTACGCGCGCGCTGCTGATGCCGCGAGTCCTTCGCCGACCGCGGAGACCGTTAAGCCGCCTGCCGCCGCGCCAAGCGCGTCATTGGCAGCACCCTCGGCGGGAAAGTCCGGCCGCGCCGCTCCCCCCAAGACCGCCTCCAGCGCACCCGTGATCCAGGTCAGTGGCCGGGTCATCCACACGTGGTTTGAGCGGCCGGGCCTGAAGGTCATCCTGGTGATTGACGGCTTTACGGTCATGACGCGCCAGGAGCAACTGACGGCCCGCGACGGCGTCATCTGGTTTGACGAGGAGGAGGCGCGGAAGACCGGCCGCGTCACCATAGGCGTCTATGCCGAAACCGGCGTCGAGTACCGCAAGACGGGCGGCGAGACCGAGAAGTTCGATTCCGTCTATGTCGTCATGGAGACGCCGGGCGAGATCAGCCTTGTGCACGATGAGCCGCTGCGGCCAGACGCCTCGAACTCGGAACTCTATCTTCGTGCGAAGAAGTTGCGGCAGGAGTACGTGACGCGCGGCGTGCGGGAGACGCCGACGGGGATCGTCCCCGCGCCGCAGCCGGGTCCGAAGGTCCAGGCACCGGGGGTCCGCGAGGCCGGCGTGCCGCAGGAGATTTCCATCGTCGCCCAGGACGACGTGCGCCAGGTCAACTTCTCCAGCGTTGTCGAGGACGGCGTGCGCATCAGCACGTGGACGGGCGGAGTGTATCTGATCCGCGGCGACATGGAGATGGCGTGCGACAACCTGGTGATCTGGACGCCGGAGGAATCCGTCCGCGAGGCCGCCCGCGGCAAGCCGCCCGCGGCCGAGGCCCCGGCGGCCAAGACCGAGGGCGCCGCCGTCCGCCGCGTCGCCGCCGAGGCATACCTTGAGGGACACGTCCGCATCGTTCAGGGCCGGCGGATCCTCCAGTGCAGCCAGGTGTACTACGACTTCCAGCGCGACCAGGCCCTCGCGATCAACACCAAGATCAAGACCTTCGCCAAGACACGCGAGGTGCCGGTGTACTATTACGCGAAGGAAGTCCGGCAACTGGGGCGCGACACCTTCATCGGCACCGATGCATGGATGACGACGTGCGAGTTCGCCGAGCCGCACTATGACGTCGGCGCAAGGAAACTGACCCTCAAAGACCTGACGCCCGAACCGGAGCCGGGGAAGGAAGGCGCGCCGCAGTACCGTCGCGTCCGGTTCCTCGGCGAGGACGTCCAGACGCGCATCCGCGGATTCCCGGCCTCGTACTGGCCGCGCCTGGCGGGCGACTTCACGGAGGCCGACACGGCCCTGCGCACGATCCGCATCGAGCACCGCAACAACCGCGGCACGGGACTCGTCACCCAGTGGCACCTCTTCAAACTTCTGGGCATGGAACAGGAGCCGCCCGGGTTCGACGCCTACCTGGACATCGACGGCTGGTCGAAGCGCGGCCTGGCGCTTGGAGTCCAGTCCGGATACGACCGCAAGGACTTCTACGGCGAGTTCCTCTCTTACTACCTGCGTGACTCGGGGGAAGACAGCGCCGGCGGACAGGACGTGGAGCCGCCGCACCAGGACCGCGGCCGCGCGACGTGGCGCCATCGCCAGTTCCTCCCGCAGAATTGGGAGATGACGCTGGAACTCTCCTACATAAGCGACCGGAACTTCATGCACGAGTTCTTCCGGGAAGAAGATGAGACTGGCAAGCGGCAGGAGACGCTCCTGTATCTGAAGAAGCAGCAGGACGACTGGGCGCTGACGCTGCTGGCGTCGGCCCGCGTTGAGAACTTCTACACGCGGACCGAGTATTATCCGCAGATCGGCTATAACATGATCGGCCACAGCCTCTGGGACGACCGCCTGACGTACTTCCAGGACAGCGAACTCTCGGTGGCGCGGTACCGGCCCGACGTGGACCTGGACCAGCGCTCCAGCGGCAGCGCGCTCCTGGCCGACACGATCCACGAAGTTGACCTGCCGCTCTCGGCCGGCCCGGTGCGGGTCGTCCCGTTCGTCGAGGGACGCCTCTCGTACTTCAGCGAGTCTCTCGAGGGCGGCTCGAAGTTCCGCGCCTTGGCCAAGGAAGGCCTCCGGGCCGCCACGCAACTCTGGCGGACCTACGACGGCGTCGAGAACGAGTTCCTCGACCTGCACCGGCTGCGGCACGTCAACATCTTCGACGTCCGGGCCTACACGGCCCAGTGCAGCGTCCCCAGCCGCGACCTCTTCCCGTTCGACGTGACCGAGGCAGGCACGCCCTCCGTCCAGGGCGTGGACGACACGGGCGTCGTGGAACTCGGCTGGCGCCAGCGGTTCCAGACCAAGCGCGGGCCGCCAGGCAAGCAGGAGATCGTTGACTGGATCACCACCGACCTGGAGGCGACATTCTACGACAACCGCCAGTTCCCGAACATCGCCCCTGACGGCGGCCCTGTATTCAACAACCTCGACTTCCGCGCCCAGTGGCGGGCCACGGACGCCGCAACCCTCTGGACCGAGACCAAGTACAACACCGACCACGGCACGCTCGAGAAGTTCACCGTCGGCGCCCTCATCACCCACACGCCGCGCCTGACGTACACCATCGGCCATCGCCTCATTCCGGACGCCCACTCGGCCCAGACGTTCTTCGGCTTCGATTACGTAATCAACGAAAAGTGGCGGGTGGGGCTGTTGGAGATGTACGACTTCGAACGCCGCGAGAACGCCCGTACCCATCTCATCCTGACGCGGCGCCTGCACCGCTGGCTCATGCGGATCAAACTCGAGAAGAGCGCAATCAATGGCGAATCCTTCGCCGGCATTGAGTTCCAGCCCATCGGGATTTCCGAGGTCCAGATCGGCTGGTAACCGCCCATGTCATGGATGTGGAAAACCGTGCGGGGTGTTTGCCCGTTGCGGAAGATGCCGAGTATTCCGTCTGTAACGTTTATTCCGCCTGCGCGGGGCGGGCGGCGCCCGCGCGGTTCTCGGCCCGGCGGTGATTTTCTCGCGCCATTTTCTCGCATGGGGTTGACAGACCCGAGAATCGGCTTATACTAATCGCTTCGCACTAGAGCCGGCCAGGCACACGGGAGCACCGCCGAAGGGCCGCGGAACGCATCCCCTGCCGTCTCGGGGTGATTTCTGGACTGTGAGTGACCGGATGAACACGAAGACCGTTTTTCTCGGACCCGACCAGGTGGACCGCACCTGGTGGGTTGTGGACGCCCAGGGCCAGGTTCTGGGCCGCATGGCCGCCAGGATTGCGCGGATCCTCCAGGGCAAGCATCGCCCCACCTACACGCCCAATCAGGACACCGGCGACTTCGTTGTCGTCATCAACGCCGACAAGATCAAGGTGACCGGCACGAAGGCACGCAACAAGCAGTACGACTGGTACACCTACCATCCGGGCGGCCACAAGATCATGCGGTACGACGAGATGGTCAAACGCCATCCGACGCGGCCCATCGAACTGGCCGTCCGCCGCATGCTGCCC
>CAYGWP010000400.1:0-8563 GCA_964353455.1 uncultured Anaerolineales bacterium | reverse complement strand
GCGTACCCGACCGGGTCGCGCTGGAGCCAGCGGCCGAGGGTTGGATGATAGTGTCGGTGGAGCGTGTAGTAAAGGCCTGACTCCGTGTCCAGACGGTGGCCCGTGAAGAGGAGTTCGTTGGAGTAGGCGGAGGCGTTCCCCTCGCGCGGCGTCCACAAATCCTCGAAGACCTCCACCTTGCCGTACGGGTCGTACACGTACCGCTCGACCGGCGCGCCGGATGTATCGACCAGAACCGTGACGTTGAAGTTGGCGTCAGTGCAGTAATACAGGGTCGTGTCGCCCTGGTCGAGAAGGTCGCCGTCGCAGTTCTCGTCGCGCCACCTGACGACCGGGGCGTGGACGTACCGCGGAGACCAGACGTACTGCTCCAGCGGGTTTGCACGCCCATCCTTTCGGACCGCGACGGTCTGGCCGGAGTTGTTGTGATAGTAGTCGAGCGTCGGCTCGGCGCACTGGAAAGTAAAATGATCCCCACTTGCCCTTTGGCTGGCCCTACGCGCCTATCTGCCGGAATCGCGCTGGGCTGGGCATGGCTTGGGGGGTTCATACCGCTTCTCGTCATAAGTGGCGCGCCATTCCCTATACCACTTATTCAGATTAGTGTAATACTTTCGCTGAACCGCAAGCGTATGAGGAGGAAATGGGTCCGGAAAAGTCGTGTAGTACTCGCCGAAACGGCCAGACTCTCCGGGGTACAGGATTCTCGAAATGGCGCGTTGAGCATCTAGGGAGATCATCTTAGCGCCCAGGGTATCCTTGATGACCTCGTCGGTCACATCTGCCACGGGACAAGCGTCGGCGATCCGGACCAAGGCGGGTATGGCCCTCGTATCACGAAACAGTGAAAGTGCCGTGGTGATCCAGAACACTTGATGCGGACTTCTGCGCGGATCCACGATAGCCTCGCAAAGGTACGGTACCGTCTGCACGCCCAGGCGATCTATTACCTCAAAGGCGTCCGCCTCCTCCATATCACGGTCCGCCCTCTCAACCTGGCGCATGACGTTCTGGCGAAGCCTTTCCCCAACCGTCATACATCCGGCGCTGGCCATGACCAGCAACGCGGACAAAGCGGCAATAGTACAGCAACGAGTTTGCAGTAACATTATTTGTCTCCTGTTTTGGCAGTTGGAGCGGTAGGAATGCTAATATGCAGATACTCAGCCGTTGCACGCAACGACTCTCCCGCGTTGATCTTGGGAGTGTAAACGAAGTCGCCGTCCTCGTTAACCCTTATGTCCCCCGCCTGTTTGGGTGCAGTGAACTTCATGTGCAGGTTCTTTGCGCTTGCGTCGAGGAAAGCGGCCCCTTTGTCCCTCGCAATGCTACAGTTAGTGAATACGACCTCGCTAATCAAGCCTTTCACCTTACCCAAGGGCGTATCGGGAAGGCGCTCTTTGATGATCCGCATGAGGTAAGCCGAGCGATCATCTTCCGTTCGGTAGACCATTCTGCCGGGGTCAATGTCGAGGGGATAGAAAAGTAAGGCATTCTTTCTCTGGTTTTCGGGGAAATCCAAGCCCCTGCCAAAATACGGTCCGACGGTCTCTGAGCCGTGACCCACAACAAGTGCCCGAATGCGCTGGATCGGGGTGCTTGCGCTTGGGTTAATCTCACGATATCTGTTCTTAACCACATCGTCAAATTGACTGGGACCATACACTTCTTTGTAGATGTCGGTTAGTCTGGTACCGGTGCCCATTTCTTGTGCCTTGACCTCCGCTGCATACTTCATGCCTCTGGCAAACTGGCTGTCGGCATCGGGAGCCGTAAGCATCATCAGATCAAAACCGTGGCCGAGGTTGGTACTCGTTTCCGGATACAACCCTTTTTCGAGCCCCAGCGGGTCATACGCATCTAACGGCCCACCGCCCACATACTCATACAACCCCATCCCATCGACATACCCCTGCGGGTCGCGCTGGACCCAACTGCCCAACGTGGGATGATAATGGCGGTGGAGCGTGTAGTAAAGCCCTGACTCCGTGTCCAGGCGGTGGCCGGTGAAGAGGAGTTCGTTGGAGTAGGCGGAGGCATTGCCCTCGCGCGGCGTCCAGCCGCCATCGAGGAGCTCAACCTTGCCGTACGGGTCGTACGTGTACCGCTCGACCGGCGCGCCGGACGTATCGACCAGGGCCGTGACGTTAAAGTTGGCGTCAGTGCAGTAATATAGAATCGTGTCCCCCTGGTCGAGAAGGTCGCCGTCGGTGTTCTCGTCGCGCCACCTGACGACCGGGGCGTGGACGTACCGCGGAGACCAGAGGTACTGCTCCAGCGGGTTTGCGGCCGCGTCCTTTCGGACCTCGACAACCTGGCCGGAGTTGTTGTGATAATAATCGAGGGCGAGCGTCGGCTCGGCCGGGTTCGCGCCCAGCAACTTCCTGATGCGGCGGCCTGCGGCATCATGCCGATACGTGGCTACGATCGTGTCCGGGCTGCTGTTGTCGTCGGCCTTGACGCACAGCGGTGGCGCCTCCCCGCCAGATTCTAAAACAATCAGAACCGATCAGGCACCGGATCAACATCCAGATACCTGAGGTAATCGAAAGAGGGACTTGGAAATTTCGTGCGATAAGTTCTAAGGCTGAACCGTATCCCTTCGAGATCGCACCTCTCCAAGTCCTGCAAGTGTCCAGGAATAGGCTCCATCGTGTCCGCCAAGGCCATAAGTTGCTCATGCTTGTTGGCTTGAGCAAGAAGCCTTGCCTCGACCAAAGCGCGGTGAAGGATAAACAGAAGCCGCCGACGAAGTTCCTCGTCGCTCATGTCATTGCCTTTCCGGGGGAACGATCCTGACTCGGCCCAGTGGAACTGTCTGGACCTGGCCAGGCAAGCCGAGGGGCTGTACCTCTATCGGGGTCACAATAGGCGGTTTGATTCTCTGAAGCCGGGCGTCGAGCAGCACCTCAGGTTTGGGCGAATGTAACTGATCAAGACGTAACGTGGTGGTCACCGGTGCTTGTCCCTCTCGGTAAACCGTCGCGGGAATCTCGGTCAAACCTGCTTCACGCGACGCAACCGAACGACGCACTCCATTCTCAATGAAGTACTGCGGTCCAGTACCTGCGGCCTGTGTAACCGTCCTGAGCGAATCAGCCGCCGCAGCCTCACGGGCCACCCGCCCCGCTCGCCTTCCCGTTCTGGCCGCATCCCCAGCGACGTCGGCCGCTCTGGCCGCGCCCCTTGCGGCATCACCGGCCAGGTTAAGCGCCCTGGCTCCTTTCACCGTGATCTTGCCTGCCGTGCCCAGAACCGCGCCGACGGGAAGGAGGCCTGCAATGTTTAGGGCGCGGTCACCAATTCCGGTCGGATTGTTATTGATGTCCGTTCCGGCCCCGGCCTCGAGTATATTCTCAAGAGGGTGAAGGCTGAGTACGCCCTCCATCCCGCTCCTGACGTAACCCGCACTGCGCCCAAGAGTCTGCACATCGCTTTGCTTCTGATAAATCGCGGCGGCACAGTCCACCCCCCCGCTCGTCCGGGATACCGGTACCCCGCCCATCTCGTTTGGATTCGGGTCCGGGATAAACAGCGTCCTGCCAACCACTCTACCCGTGAACCACTGGTATTCATAGGTAATTGTTCCGGCCTTCCCCTTCTCGCGTGAAGGGTAGGTTTCAGTATAAGTAGGGAGCTCGAGCAATCCCAGCGGGTCATACGCATCTAGAGGCCCTCCGCCGCAGTACTCATACAACCCCATCCCATCGACGTACCCTTGCGGGTCGCGCTGGAGCCAGCGGCCAAGGGTTGGATGATAGTGCCGGTGGAGCGTGTAGTAAAGGCCTGACTCCGTGTCGAGGCGGTGGCCGGTGAAGAGGAGTTCGTTCGAGTAGGCGGAGGCGTTCCCTTCGCGCGGCGTCCAGCCGCCATCGAGGACCTCGACCTTGCCGTACGGGTCGTACATGTACCGCTCGATGCCGGATCCCATGAGGAGCGTGACGTTGAAGTTGGCATCAGTGCAGTAATATAGAACCGTATCGCCCTGGTCGAGAAGGTCGCCGTCGGTGTTCTCGTCGCGCCACCTGACGACCGGGGCGTGGACGTACCGCGGAGACCAGAGGTACTGCTCCAGCGGGTTTGCGGCCCCGTCCTTTCGGACCTCCACCACCTGGCCGGTGTTGTTGTGATAGTAATCGAGGGCGAGCGTCGGCTCGGCCGGGTTCGCGCCCAGCAACTTCCTGATGCGGCGGCCTGCGGCATCATGGCGATACGTTGCGATGGGGTCGCCCGCCTTGCCGCCACTATCTTCCCGCACCTGAACGAGCCGGTTCCAAGCATCATAGACGAAATGCAGCCGCGCGGTCTCCGACGCCGGCTTCGGCCCCTGGATGAGGTTGCCTGCGGCATCGTACTTGGGGCCGACCCACTTGGCCTGGCTCTCGCCTTCGTCGATGGCATCTTCATCCGGCCCGTTTGAGTGGCTGTTGTCGGTGTCGATCTCGTTGGCTTTATTGTGCGTGCGGGATTGCTGGAGGTCCCATTGGCCCTCGCCGCCCGCCCCGGCATCCTCATAGTATCCCGCCCAGTTGCCCACGGAGTCAAGGGTCCACTGCCAGGTGCGGACGACGGAGCGGTCGGGGAGGCTGCCGTAGATCCCGCCGAGCCCACCCACATCATCGTCGTCCACCTTGCCATTGCCGTCGAAATCGCCATCGGCCCACGCCATGCCGGTCTTGCCATAGTTCGCGTCAACAATGTCCGCGTCGTCATCATCCACGTCACCGTCGACGTCGGTGTCGCCGTAACAAGGGGCGATTGGCCCCGGGCCCTGAGTAAGGCTGCCGCGTTGGGCCTTCGTGAGGCGATGAAGGCCGTCGTACTGGTAGGCCTCATCGAGGTCCATCAGCGCGTAGGGGTCGGGCCGCACGGCCCGCCAGAGGCGGTTGCCGGCAGTGTCGTAACCATAGAAGTACTGGTCGATCACGACGTCGTTGGCATCCTTCCATGTCTGCCAGGTGATGCGGCCGAAGCGGTCCAGGTGAGGGTACTGGCCGGCCGTTGGCCCGGCGTATGAGAGGGTTTGAACGAGGTTCCCGCTGTTTGAATGGGTCTCGGTGACGAGGCGTGATACGCCGCAGTAGGCGAACTCCGCGACGGGGTTGTAACTGCCGCCGTGACTATCCCACAAGGCCACAAGTTGCGAGAGTTTGTCGGGTACTCCGCCCGCATCGCCGTACCGCAGCAAGATGTAGCTGTTGTTGGGGTACCGGACGTCGATCAAGCGAACGGAGTCATAGTGGTACTCCACGTAGGGCGTGGTTTGGGTGTCAACCTCGCCGGTGTGATGCTGGTACTCGCGGGCAAGGCGGCTCATGAAGTCGTAGGAATACTGGATCTGGCATCGGACGGTCCCGTAATCGCCGGTATGGGCGGTGAGTTTCTCGACGCGGCCGAGAGAATCATAGGCGGTGGCGAGGGCCTCAACGTACCGGTCGGCGGGGCTCGTGTACCAGTCGGTCACGCGCTCGCCCGTCTTGCGTCGGAGGCCGTCGTAGCGATAGGTGAGCACAAGTCCCGCCTGGTTGGTGCGGGTGCCGGGCAGTCCGTCGAGGTGGTACGTAACTGAGACGACGTCGCTGCCGGCCGTCGAGTCGGGGTAGGTGACCTTGGTCTGGAGGGAAGCGCTATGGGCGTCGGTGTAATCATACGTGGTGGTCTGGCTGTCCTTGGTATCGCCGTCGGCGTCAGGGTCAAGGGCGGTCTGAGTCCGGACGTTGCCAAGACCGTCATAGGTGAAGCGGGTGACGCGGTCCTGGCTCTTGTCAGCGCCGCCCGAGTCCTCCTCCTTCTCGGCATCGAAGTCGGTGTAGTTCTCGACGACGTAGGTCTTGCGGCCGATGTCGTCGTAATAGGTGCGGGTTTCGATGCCTTTCGGGTCGAAGACGGCCTTAAGGCGGCCTGCGGCGTCGTAGGTCCGCCTCGTGACCAGGCAGGAATCGGTGCTCGCCGACGGGCGATTGGCGTAGTCGGAGTATTCGGGCGCGTCCGCGGCATATTTCCAGATGGGTGCGCCGCAGCCGTAATCGGCGGTGGTCACGAGCCGGCGATGCCCCGGCCGCGCGCCGCCGAGGACGCGGAGCCGTCGCTCCTGGCGCGCTTCGCAGCGGACCTCACGGCCCTTGCGTCCGAAGGCAAGGCGGAGGCGACGGTCGGCCGGACCGAGGAAATCGAAGAAGTCGTCTCGTGCCTCGCGGCGTGGGGCCAGGTCCGCATGCCGGTCCTGGTCGGCCCGTCCGGCGTCGGCAAGACGAACCTCCTGCATGCGGCGGCCGCGAAGTTTCGCGTTGGCGTCCCGGCCGGCCGCCTTGTCGCGGTTGACCTGGGCGGCCTCTTCGCCGGGACGCTGTTTGACTCGGACCGCGAGACCCTGTTGGCGGCCGTCCTGGCCGAGACGGACGGGAACTGCGACGTGGTTCTCGCCCTCGAACACCTGGAACTTGCGCTGCGTCCGCAGACGCACGGACCGCTGGTGCTCGCGCAGGCGCTGGACCGCGGCCGGCGGCTGGTCGGGACGCTCCTGCCGCAGTACGCGGCGCGGTGCGCAGAGCCGCTCGTGCGGCGGACCCGCGTCATCAGCCTGGAGGAACTCTCGGCGGCCGAGACGGCCGAGGTGCTGCGGGTCCTCAAGTCCCGCATGGCGGCCCATCACCGCATCGAGATCGACGAGTCGTGCCTGGCAGCGGCAGTCCGCGAATCACACCGGCTGCCCGGTTGCCTTCCGGCCAAGGCGCTCGCGCTCCTTGACGCCGCCGCGGCCCGTGCCGCCGTCTCCGGTGCGCAGGTGGCCGCCGTGGACGACATCCTGTGCGCCGCCCGCCGCTTCGCCCACGAGTAGAACAGGCGGCGGCTGCCCCCCTGTGATGCACTACGCCTTCCACCGATTCCACCGATTCTTGTTGATGCCAGCCTTGTGCGGAGGTACGCTGCCTTGGGGCAGGCGGAGCGGCGGCCGGGGTTGCCGCGCGATGCCGGGCCCCGGAAGGGTGCGCCTCGTGACAAGAAAGGAGCCTGCGATGGCTAGGAACCTGGGAGCGGCATGTCTGGCGGGGGTGTTTTTCTGGACTCTCGTGATGGCGGCAGGGTGCGGCCAGGCGCAGGGCCCGGCGAGGGCGACACCGGGCGTGCCGGTTGCCGACGGATGGACGGTCGTCTATGTGGGCAATTTCGGGAAGCCCGGCAAACCGCCGGCCGAGTGGCAGGTCCTGGCGGGCGAGGCCAAGGTCGAGGGCGGGGCCCTGATGGTCACCGGGCCGGTGGATTCGGAGGGGCAGGTGCTGCTGTCTGGGCCGCGGATGCCCGGGAGCGTGCGCGTCGAGTTCACCGCCTCGCTGAAGGGCAACCCGATCTCGGACATCAGCCCGTTCCTGAACGCCGATGACACGGGGTTCCTGGCGGGCTACCTCTTCCAGTTCGGCGGCCTCGGCAACACGGCCGACCGGCTGCTGCGCTGCGGAGAGGAGGTCGGCGAGACGGTGAAGAGCACGCCCCTCGTGAAGCCCGGCCAGAAGTACCGCATCATGGTGGAGAATGACGGCGGCCGGCTGCGCATGGTGATCGACGGGCGGGAGGTCTTCCGGTACACCGATCCACAGCCGCTGAAGGGCAAGTTCTCGGACCGCATCGGCTTCTACACCTGGGGCTGCACGCTGACGATTGAGGGCCTGACCGTCAGCACGAAGGGCGCTGAGGCTGCGGCCAAGTAGTGTCGGGGGGCGGGGCTGGGCGTGAGCAGGCGACCGCGCCGTTTTTCGTGGACACCTTCGTCCGGCGGCAACTATAATCCCTCAGTTGAAGCACCGAGGGCTACACCAGTGGCGAGTCCAATGGTCAACGTCCAGTGTCGCAGGGACGGCGGCATCGGGTGTTCAGCGTTGGACGGCGGACAAGACTATGTCCACGCTGTTTGCCATGCTGGCGCAGGACCCGCAGCCGGGCGCCGTCAAGCCGGGCCTGGCGGAGGCCCTCGGTGCGCCTGCGGCCGCCAAGTTGTACCGTAGTTTCGTGATGGATTTGTGCGAGCGGTTTTCGCATCTTTCGGTCCAGAGCCGCCTCTTGTGCTATGCCCCGCGCGGGGCCAGGAAGGCAGTGGAACTTCTGGCGTCGCGGCACTGGCGTCTGATGCAGCAGCAGGGGACGAGCCGCGGCCAGGCGCTGGCGGCCATTTTTGAGCACGCATTCCGCCTCGGATACCGCCGGGCGGTGGTGCTCCTGACGGACTGCCCGACCGTGCCGGACGCGTTTGTGATCGAGGCGTTCGACCGGCTGCTGATAGACGATGTCGTGCTCGGCCCCAACACCGAGGGCGGGGTGTACTTGGTGGGGATGAGCCTGGAGCGGCCGGAACTTCTCATCGGTTTCGACTGGAACTCCAGGGACGTCTTTGACACGATGGTTGACCGGGCCGAGGCGTTCGGCCTGGTGCTTGGCCTCGTGCCGCACTGGTACGAGGTGGATGACCGTGCCGCTCTGGACTTGCTTGCGGCGCACGTGCGGGCGCTGGGAGTGGCCGGGAGCGAGGGCCTGCCGAGACGGACGCAGGCGATGCTCGCGCGGCTGCGCC
>CAYGWP010000399.1:0-10857 GCA_964353455.1 uncultured Anaerolineales bacterium | reverse complement strand
CCCGCCTTCGCCAAGGCTTCGGCGGGCAGGCCCGACCCGCACGCGCGGCCCGGCCGCCGACCCGACGGCCACGAGTCGCCGATACAGGTCGCGGGCCTTCAAATCCTCAAGCGTTTCACGGACGAAGTCGGGATCGGTCATGCGGCGGCCTTTCAAGGGTCACATTATAGCGACAGCCCCTCCAAGAAGAAGGCGCTGCCGGCCGTGGGCTTCGCCCATAGTGTCACTTATAGTCTATAGACGCGGCCTTACGGGCGAGTTAGTTATGTCGCCGCGGCACGACTTCCCTCCGATGCCCGTGTCTTGCTCGGCCGCGCCGTCAGGAAACGGCGGCTGAAACTCGGATTCTCACAGGAGCGGCTTGGCGAGGCGGCCGACCTGCACCGCACGTACATCGCCGACGTTGAACGCGGCGCGCGCAACGTCAGCCTCCTGAGTATCCTGAAGATCTCCCAGGCCTTGCGGACCACGCCTTCCAGACTCCTGGAGGGCATCCGATGAGCCGCACGATCCTGGATCGCTGGGAGATTTCCGCCGAGGACCTGACGGGGGTCATTGACGGCAACCCAAGCCTGCGCGGAATCATGCTTGGGTACGTGGCTGAACTCAAACTCCGGCAGATGTGGTTCTCGGCCGGCAAAGTTGATGGCTGCCTCAAACCTGACGATCATGATCGTTCGGCAAAGTGCGACCTTGTTGTCACCTACAAAGGTGAAACATTCAGGGTCGAGGTCAAGTCCGTTCAGACCAATTCAATACGGAGAAACGAAGGAAGGATCACGGCGCGCTTTCAGTGTGATGCGAGCGACCGGCGGGAGGTCGTCCTGCCGAACGGAAAGCGGGTCACAACCACATGCCTGAAGACCGACGACTTTGATGTCGTGGCCGTGAACCTTTACGCCTTTCGGGACACGTGGCGCTTCGCTTTTGCCCACAACTGCGACCTGCCGCGCACCACGCACAAGGCCTACACGCCCTACCAGCGCAAGCACCTTCTGGCCTCGCTGATGCCAATCACCTTGCCCCTTGAACCGCCGTTCCGCGAGGAGCCTTTCAGCCTGTTTGACGAGATCATCGTGGAGAGGAACCGCAAGGGGCGCGGGTAGCGGGCGTCAGTCCTTGATAAAGACCAGGAAGTAGGAATGGTTCTTGCGGGCGTGAACCTGCCGCTTGATTCGGCTGACGCACGGGCGGTTGGGGCGCACCACCACAAAAAGGTCCTTGGGGTAGAACCCCAACTCATGGTAATGATTGATGATTTCAACATGAGTAAGACGTTGGCGGTTGGCGCTTACCTCGTCCTGGCACTTGACGATGAGGACGCCTCCGGGCTTAAGCACGCGATGAGCCTCGCGCCCCGCGCGGAAGTAAAGGTCCAGCACCGCCTGATGCCACTTAGGGCCGCCCTCGGTCGGTTCGCCGTTGGAGTATTTCTCGCGGAACGAAGCGTGACTGCCTGCGCCCGCCAGGTGCCCTGACTGCTTGCGGAATAGCCCCTCCATGTACGGCGGATCAAGGACCACGCAATCCAGCGACCGGTCTTCGTAAGGAAGGTTGCGGCAGTCAACGCCGGTGCTGATATCGGTGGTCCGAACGTGGTACTTGCCCTCAGGAACATTGCGCCAGAAAACTCCCGTGCCGTAGGTGACATCCGCGATTGTGGCGCCATCAGGCACATGGAGTTCCAGGATCGCGGGGAAGAGATCCGCGTTGCCGCCAACGTGGGCAGAGAGGACGAGGTCCGTCGTGGCGATGCCGCCCTGGACGCGCCTCCCTCCGCCCGCAAGAGACTCGCCGCCCGGTTCCTCCCCGTCCTCAAACAGAGAGCCTTGCCGGGGCGTGCGTCCGCGGAATTCGCGGCCGGCCTTGGCGCAGGGCTTTTCGGCCAGAGCAGCCTGAGAGTCATCGCCCTTTGTGACCGCACGCTTCACGCGGCTACCTTCCTTCCGAGACCGGCAATGCAAGTCCACAGGAGAATATAGGCCCGCAAGCGTGTTTTTTCAAATGCAAACCGGAGGGATTCCGTCACGCCTTGCACGGCGGCGGGGCGTGGGCGCGGTCCTTGAGGTATTCTTTGATGTTGATGGCTGCAACGACGCCGTCGCCGGCGGCCGTGGCGGCCTGCTTGAGGGCCCCCGAGCGCACGTCGCCGGCGGCCCAGATGCCCTGCACGCTCGTCCGAAGGGTGCAGGCGTCCGTCAGGATGAAACCGTCCGCGTCGAGGTCAACCACGCCGCGAAGGAACCCCGTGAGGGGCTTCAGTCCGATGAACACGAACACCCCGTCGCACGGGATGACCTCCTCCTGATTGGTCTTGGCGCTGCGGATGCGGACGGCCTCGACCTTCTTCTCGCCGACGATCTCGGTGACGGCGCTTGAGAAGCGGGCGGCCATGCGGTCGCCCATCTTGCGGAGTTCCTCTTTGCTGATCTCCGTGCCGGTGAACTCGTCGCGGAGGACGACGTACGTGATCCGCCCGGCGAACTGTAGGAGGTGCAGCCCCTCGTCGAGCGCGGTGTTCCCGCCGCCCACGACCACGACGTGCTTGTCGCGGTAGAACGGCGCATCGCACGTGCCGCAGTAACTTACGCCGTAGCCCGTCAGGTGTTTTTCGCCGGGGACGTCCAGTTTCTTGTACTCGGAACCGACGGCCAGGACCATCGCGCGGCCGCGGTACCGGGTCGAGCCGACGTAGGCGTCGATGCAGGCGCCGTCGGGGCCGGCGTGCGGCTCGATGCGCGTCACCTGGACCTGGGAGATGATGCGTGCGCCGAACCGCTGGGCCTGTTCGGTCAGGCGGTCCGCCAGTTCCATGCCGCCGATCGGCTCGGGGAACCCCGGATAGTTCTCGACGCGTGCGGTGGTGAGTATCTGGCCGCCGGGTATCTGCTTTTCAAGGAGCAGTGTGCAGAGCCGTTCGCGGGTGGAGTAAATGGCGGCGGAGAGGCCGGCGATGCCGGCGCCGATGATGATGACGTCGCAGACTTCGGGGGCTTCCATGACTTGCGTCCCTTCGTTCCCGACAAACGCGCCGGACAAGTCCGGCGGCTAACTATTGTCAACGCTTTCGCGCACGGCCTTCACGGCCTCCGGGTCGCTGCGGGCGTCGATGGTGCACGTCGATGCGAGGACGAACGGCCGTCCGGCCATAGCGGCGCGTGCGTCCTGGGCCTGTGTCGCCAGGGCCGCAGCGCCCCCGTGCGCGGTGAAAAGTTTCCGGTCCAGCCCGCCCGCGAGGGCCTTGCCGGCCACGGCCCGCGCCATGAGCGCCAGCGGCGGGTTCGTCAGGTCGGCGGTGTCCCAGTTGAGCATCGCCACGGGGTAATCGGCGAGTTCCCTGACCATCGCCTGGGCGCGGCAGACGTGGAGGAGATTCAGCGGCGCCGCCCGGACGGCCGCCAGGACCTCCAGGTCGTACGGGCGGCCGAACTCCGCGTACTGCTGGTCGGTAAAGTTTGCCCGCGTGGCGCAGTGGGTGGTGGCGAGGAAGATGCCGTCGGCCCCGGCATCTATGGTGCGTGCGGCGAAGTCGGCGTAAGTGTCGGTGATGGCGCGCAGGGCCGCGTGCACGGCCGCCGGGTCGCGGACGATTGTTGCGGCGAGGCCCTGCGGCCCGCCGGCAAGTTCCGCCGCAACGCTCATCGGCGTAAACACGGTCATCAGCATCGGCTCGTCCGGCCCCAGCGCCTTGCGGAGGTCGGCCACGGCCCCCAGGTGATCGGCCAGGACAGGGGCGGGACGCCCGGCCTTCCCCGCTGGGTCGAGCCGCGCTATCCGCCCGAAGTCCTCCGGCGACCGGACCGCCGACCGCACGAGCGCCGGCTCGATGTGCCCGTTGCCGGAGAAGGCGTAGCGGTTGCCCCAATCCTCGGCGTGGTACCCGGCCCGCGGGTTGATCTTGAGGAAGTCCCAGTCGTAGGTCTTCTGCCAGGCCAGCATGGCCGCGACGAGGCCCGCGCGGGTGGTCTCCTCGCAGTAGAAGTGCCGCCAGAGGGAGACCGGCAGGCGGTCCACGGGCTGCCCGGCGATGGTGGCAGAGAGCCGCTCTCGCTTGGTCATCCATGGCGCCATATCTTGATAATAATTGAAGTGAGCGGGCCGGGTCAAGGCTTCGGGACAAAAACACGGCCCCGATTTGACTTTGGGCCGTTTATGAGGTATATTGTCGTGCGGGGATAGAAGGGTCATGCTCGTTCGGAGGGACCGAGCGGCGTGGCCCGGTTTTTTGGGTGATAGCGGGGCGACTTTCGGAGGGTTTGGCCCCACCGAAGGTCGCCCGTTTTATTTTCTCGCCGAGGGCGATCGGTAATACCGAACTCCCGAGGCAAGAGCATGGCCGAGACGAGAAGCCCCCGCCGCAGGCTCACTATCGCCCTTTTCCTGATGCTCGCGGCGGTGTTGTCCGCCGCGCCAGCCGCCATCGCCGACGCCGTCGCGGGCAAACCTTACGTCCCAGGTTCCGCGGGAGGTCCGACGGACTACCTGGTCGAGGTCTCCGCCGGGACCGATCCGGCCGCCGTGGCCGCGGCCGCCGGCATGGACATCGTGGGCCGGAGCGCGGTCCGGCCGTCGTGGTACTTCATGCGTCCGCGTGGCGAGATGGCCGAGAGCACGGGCGTCTCCGCGCTTGAGGCTGTGCCCGGCGTCGTCTTCGCCCTGGCGGGGGGTTCCGGGGCCTCGCCCTCGCGCATGTCCTTCACGCCCAACGATCCGTACTTCCCCGACAAGGGCGGCGGCAGCGGCAACCCGGGGCAGTGGCACCTGGTGAACACGCACACTCCGGGGTTGGATGTGAACATTCAGCCGGCGTGGAATCGCGGGACCACCGGCTCTGGGATCGTCATCGGGATCGTGGACGACTGCCTGGAGATCGCGCATCCTGACCTCTCGCCGAACTACCGCCCGACCCTCAGTTGGGACTTCGGCCAGAATGACGGCGACCCGAGCCCGGTTTACTCCGATGACAGGCACGGCACGAGCGTTGCCGGCGTGGCGGCCGCACGCGGAGGAAACGGCATCGGCGTCACCGGGGCGGCGCCCGAGGCGGGACTGGCGGGCCTCCGGATGGACTTCACCAACTTCACCGACCAGCAACTCATCGACGCCACTCTATACCAGGCCGGCGCCATCCGCGTGAAGAACCACAGTTACGGCGTCGCGGAGCCCTTCTACTCCACCGATTCGTGGGTTGCCGCCAGCCGCGCGGCATCCGACGCCGGCGTCATCCACGTCCGCGCCGCAGGCAACAACCGCAATGCCATCGGCAGCATCGACGGCATCTACTACGTCCTGAACTGGGGCAACGCCAACCTCCAGTCGCTACAGGCCGACCGCAAGGCCATCACGGTGGCCGCACTCGGCAGCAACGGCCGGTACGCCTACTACTCCAGTTTCGGGGCCTGCGTCTTCGTCACCGCCCCGTCGTCGGGGTCATCCTACGGCATCACGACTACCGACCGCACTGGCAGCGCGGGATATAACGCCGGGACGCCGTCCTTCCCGGACCCCGCCTACACGACCTCGTTCGGCGGCACGTCGTCGGCAACGCCCCTGGTGGCGGGCATCGTCGCCCAGATGCTACAGGTCAATCCGAACCTGGACGTGCGCGGCGTAAAGAACATCCTCGCCCGCACCAGCCGCATGGTTGACCCGACCAACGCCGACTGGATCACCAACGGCGCGGGCCTGCACTTTAACCCCAACTACGGCTTCGGCCTGATCGACGCAGATGCCGCAACACAGATGGCCGCAACCTACACGCAGCCCCCCATCGAGGCCGCATACACGACCGGCACCGTCCAGGTGAACGCGGCGATCCTCGACAACGTCCCCGAGGGCGTCGTCCGCTCGTTCACGCTGGCGGGCAACGGGTCGCTTGAGTCCGTGGAGGTCGCAGTCGATATCACACACAACTACCCCGGCGACCTCTTCATCCAACTCACATCGCCCTCCGGCACGAAAAGCATACTTACTTATGACCATACGTTTCTGGACCACGAGATGTCCAGCCTCGCGTGGACGTTCTCGTCGGCCGCGTTCTGGGGCGAGAACCTCACCGGCACGTGGAGCCTCCAGGTGGCCGACCGCTGGGAGATCGAGGGCGGCATGTGGAACTCTTACAGCGTCACCGCCTACGCCGGCGTCCCCGAGCCGGCGACGCTGGCGATGTTGGCCGTCGGCCTGGCGCTTGCCGCGTGCCGCAGGCGGCGCAGCCGGCGATAGTGCCCGCGGGCTTACGCCCGCGGCTCGAAAGGCGCAAGTCCGAGCCGCGACCGTAAGGTCGCGGGTACATTCCATCTTCTGCAACTCCTCCCCAATCGCAACCCCTTTGGCGTTGACGCACCAGCCGTCGCGGCCTTACAATCGGGCCATTGGCACACCAAAGGAGCCTTCCCATGACCGACACACCGCAGCCGCCCCCAGGAACCGGCCTTCCCTGGCCCGCCCGGCCTGATGCGGCCGTCCAGAAACCGAGGCGGCGAAGGAGCGTCTGGGCCATACTGGCCACCATCTTCCTCGTCCTTTCGGTCGTCGGGAACCTCGTGCTGATGGTGGCCGTCATCGGCCTGGTGGCCGTGATGGGCGGCACGGGTGGGATCGAAGAGGGCCTCCTCGAACGGACCGTCGAGAAAGGCCCCCACGACTCCAAGGTCGTCGTCATCCACATCGACGGCTTCATAGACGAGTACATGGTCGAGTCGGTCCGCGCCCAGGTTGACCGGGCCGCCCGCGACAGCGCCGTCCGCGCCGTCATCCTCCGCATAGATTCCCCCGGCGGGGGCCTGACGGCCAGCGACATGATCCACCACGAGGTCCGCGAGCGCCTGACGAAGTGCGGCAAGCCCGTGGTGGCGGCGATGGACGGCGTGGCGGCATCCGGCGGCTACTACATCGCCTGCTCCGCCGACAAGATCGTCGCGCAGACCACCACCGTCACCGGCTCCATCGGAATCATCGCACAGTTCTTCTATCTCCAGGGGCTCCTCAAGGACCGTCTCGGCGTCGTCCCGGTGACCCTGACGATCGGCGAAAAGAAGGGGTGGCCGAACATGTTCGACCTCGGGATGACCGAGGAGCAGCGGACGTACTTCATGGAGACGCTGCTGCGGCCCGGGTACGACCGGTTCGTCGAGGTGGTGTCGGAATCGCGGCGGATGAAACGCGACGACGTGCTGAAACTCGCCACAGGTCGCATCTACATGGGTCCGGAGGCCCGCGAAAAGGGCCTTGTTGACGAGGTCGGGTACTTCGAGCGGGCCGTCGAGATCGCCCGCGACCGTGCGGGCGTATCCGAGGCACGCGTGGTCGAGTACGTGCGCCCCTTCAGCCTCTCGACGCTCCTGGGCCTTACGGCGAAGACGCCGTCCGTGCTGGACCTGCGGCCCGAGCGCCTCGCCGAGATGGCCTCGCCCAGGGTGATGTACCTCTGGACGGGGTTCTAGGGCGGCTGCCGACGGTGCCCGCCTACCTCGCCCGGCCGACGTACAGGCCGCCGCCGATGGAGCCGGTCTTGGTCTGGCCGCCGCGGGTTTCACTGACGGCCTGGCCGCCGGCTATGCCGCAGGCCGACATCGATGCGTTCTCGCAGACGAAGGCCTCGGGGTTCGTGCCGTCGGGCATCTGCGTTCCGCGATTATAGTAGATATATCCACCAATAATTTCAGCCAGTCCCCCGCCGCGCACCAGGACGCACGTGCCGGCCTTCTCGGTCTTCAGGCCCAGGACCCAGAAGAGGCCCCCGTCGCATGTCACTTTCGTGCCCATGTTCTCCGGGTTGAGTTGGCGGGCATAGACGACGGCGTTCCCGAAGTCGCAAGGCGCGGCACACACGTCGTCGAGAAAGAGTTTGGCGCCCTTTGCGGCGCACTTGTAGAACCCGCCGCGCGGTATCATCGTCCGCAGCACCAGCGGGCGGGCGGTCGCCTGCTCGAAGAAGAGCCGTTTGTTCTGGTAATCGCCCTCGAGTTGCCCGATGAGGACGAAGGGGGCCGAGCCGTCCTCGATGCGAAAGACCGGCCCGTCGCCGCCGCCCGTGCCGAAGTTGGACTCCATGCAGTGGATGCGCTGGACCTTGCCGCGGACGTGGACGGTGCCGAGGATGTTATAGTGTCCCCGCGGGAAGTAAAGGATGCGTGCGTCGGAATCGACGGCCTTCTGGACGGCCTCGGTTGAGTCGGCGGCATCCGGCGCGGCGCCGAACTTGGCGACGCTCGTCCAGTCGGCGGGGCTCGTCCAGTCGGCGTCGGGGGATTCCTCGATCGGGAGTTCGAGCGACTTCCCGGGCGTGTCGAAGAGGGTGACGATTGAGGGCGCGAACTCCTCGACGACCGGGCCGGCGACATCGCCCGACTTGCCCTTGACGGCGGCGCGGTAGCCCTGAGTGCGGACGTTGCGTGCATAGAGGCGTGCGCCGGATTCGATGGCGGCGTCGCCGCTGCCCGCCAGATTCGAGTCGATGATGGTGACCGTGCCGCTATCGGCCAGGATCGCCGGCACGCCGGGCTGCTGGCGGCTCATGAGGCCCCGGATGAAGAGCATCTGGCGGGAGTTCCAGATGCCGGCGTGGTGCTGGTTCGTCAGGGTTACGTGCTCAAACGTGAAACTATATTGATTGATGATGGACCAGATTCCGTCGTCGAATCCGTCGATCTCGACGTGGCGGAAGAGGGCGGGTCCCGGCCAGTTCTGGGCCAGGGCGATTCCCGCGCGGCCGGCCTTTTGGGGGTCGGAAGAGCGGATGCGGACGTTGATGATGCTCCCCTGGTTGTTGGTGAAGTAGAGGATGCCGATAGCGCCCGGGTTGCCCGCCCCGACGTCGATCGTCAGGTCGTGATAGGAATTCCGGAATGCCTGGCCGTTGGCGCCCTTGCCGATCTGCTCGTCCCAGTTGCGGAGGACGGCCTTGGGGTTCTTCGGATCGTTGAAGCCCGGCGCGCGGTCCTTCAGGCGGATGATGGTGCGTCCGGGTCCCGCGCCCTGGATGAAGTACCGCTTGGGCGAAGCGGTGATGGTGTCGCTGACGAGGTAGATGCCGGGCGGGAAGTAGATGCCGCCCTTTCTTGCGTAGGCGGCCTGGATGGCGGCGGTGTCGTCGGTCTGGCCGTCGCCCTTTGCGCCGCAGTCGCGGACGCTCGAGTATCCGGAATCATCGGGCCAGAAGACGGCGTCTGGCCCGCGGGTGGCGGCGGGGGCGAGCGCGGCCGAGGCGGCGGCGATCGGCGCGGCCCGCGGCGGAATCAAGAATTGGCCACCCGCCACTCCGTACAGCGCAAATCCGACGGCCAGGACCGCCAGCGCCGCAAGCATGGGGACAGTTCGCGGCATGAATAGTGCCTTTCTTCCGGCAATGGCACAGCGTCTCGCAGGACCGGCCGCGGATTATACGCCGCCAGGGCTTCGGCTTCAACCAGTCATCCCGCCGAGGCTTGTCCGGCCGGCGCTTGAACAATCGCGGCCGGTCGGGCACAATACGGGTGCCAGCCGGACTAGAGGGATCGACATGTCCGACTCGACGGGCCAAAACGGGCCGCGCATGGACGACACCGAGCGGTCTGTCGGCATTCCCGACGGCCGCTGGTGGCGGCGGCTGCTGGCCTTCGTCGGTCCCGCCTACATGGTCTCCGTCGGGTACATGGACCCCGGCAACTGGGCCACCGACATCGCGGGGGGGTCGCAGTTCGGGTACACGCTGCTGTGGGTCCTGGTGATGGCGAGCGCGATGGCCGTGCTGCTCCAGACGCTGAGCGCCCGGCTGGGCCTCGTGACCGGAAAGGACCTTGCCCAGGCCTGCCGCGACGAGTACCCGGCGCCGGTGCGGTGGGTCCTGTTCGTCCTCACGGAGGTCGCCATAGTGGCGACGGACCTGGCCGAGGTGCTCGGGTCGGCGGTGGGCCTGAACCTCTTGACGGGCATTCCGGTGCTCTGGGCGGTGTGCGTGACGGGGGCCGACGTGCTACTGCTCCTCGTGATCCAGCGGTTCGGCATCCGGAAGATGGAGGCGCTGATCGTTTCGCTTATTTCAATTATCGGGATATGTTTTATCATTGAGATATTTCTGTGCCGGCCCGACTGGGGCGAGGCGGCGCGGGGCCTGGCGCCGGGGCCGCTCTCTCCGGCTGCCCTCTACGTGGCCATCGGCATCCTCGGCGCCACCATCATGCCGCACAACCTGTACCTCCACTCGTCGCTCGTGCAGAGCCGGGCGGTGGCCCGGTCGCGCGAGGGCGTGGCCCAGGCCTGCCGCTTCAACCTCATCGACTCGGCCGTCGCAATGAACGGGGCGCTCCTGGTGAACGCGGCCATCCTGATCACGGCGGCCGCCGTCTTCTATCAGAAGGAGACCGTCACGGAAATCCAGCAGGCCCACGCCCTGCTTCAGAGCCTCCTGGGAAGCCACGTTGCCCCCGTGGCGTTCGCCCTGGCGCTGGTGGCGGCGGGGCAGAGTTCGACCGTCACGGGCACGCTGGCCGGGCAGATCACGATGGAGGGGTTCCTGCGGTTCCAGATGCGGCCGTGGGTGAGGCGGCTGGCGACGCGGCTGCTGGCCATCATTCCGGCGGTCCTGGTGATCGTCATTGTGGGCGAGGGCGGGGTGTACCGGCTGCTCGTCTTCAGCCAGGTGGTGCTGAGCCTGCAACTGCCGTTTGCGGTGGTGCCGCTGGTGCGATTCACGAGCAGCCGCCGGAAGATGGGGCCGTTCTCGAGCCCCGCGTGGGTCCGGGTCTTGGCATGGGCGGTCACGGTCATTATTATTGTGCTCAACGGTTGGCTGGCGTGGGAACAGATCGGCGGCTGGGCGGCGGCGGCAGGCCCCTACGGCGCGTTGGCGGGCGGCGCAGCGGCGGCGATGGCGGCGGC
>CAYGWP010000398.1:0-2219 GCA_964353455.1 uncultured Anaerolineales bacterium | reverse complement strand
TCGGCGTAGCGCGGCTCGCCCTGCTTGGGCGGCTTGCCGCCGGGCCACGGGCCGCCGGGCGGCGGGGCGGGCGGCCACTGGATGACCGGCCCGGGGCCTTGCCAGCCGGGCGGCTTCGCAACGAACTCCAACCGGTCAAAGACCGCGTACTGGGCCTCGGCGTATTCGGTTGTGTGAAAGAGTTTCCCCACGTCGGCGCAGTAGAACCCCTTGGCCTTCATCATCTCGGGCAGAGTCTTTGTGCCCGGCGGCAGGGTCTGGGCCATGTTCATCTCGTTGCCCAGCACGCCCGTGGTGGGCGGCCTGAGGCCTGTCAGCAGAGCGGTGCGCGAGGGATTGCAGCACGGGTACTGGACATATGCTCGGTCAAACCGCACGCCCGTTGCCGCCAGCCGGTCGAGGTTGGGCGTCTTGACGATGCTGTTGCCGTAGCAGCCGATGGCGTTGGGGGTGAAGTCCTCAAAGTCGAGCAACAGGATGTTCATCTGGCGCGTATCGGCGGGCATGGCGGCAGGGGCGGCCGCCGCTGCGGGAGTTCGGTTGCGGCCATCGCACCCTGCGCTAGCGGCGGCCAAGGCGGCGGTCTTCAGGAACGTGCGGCGGTTCAGCGGCAGTGTGGACATGGGAAGTTTCTCCTGACGTTCCAGCGTCTGCCCAACCCCCCGCCATTATGCCTACTGCCTCCGCCAATGCAAGGCCCATCGAAAGGGCCATGGGCCGGGAACTTCCTTGTTTGGCGGCCTCGGCGGGCATAGACTGTTCGATCAGAAACCCGGCGTGCCAAAAGCATGAAAGACACTTCAGCCACGGGCCGACGAGCGACCCGCGGCACGTTCGCAAGGAGATCGCCATGTCAAACGTCACACGTCGCAAGTTCATGAGTCTTTCGGCCAGGGGCGCGGCGGCGATGGCAGCGGCCCCGGCCATCCTGGCGTCGAGCAACACCGGGCGGGCGGCATCGCCCGGCGAGAAGGTGGTGCTGGCCCTCGTCGGGGCCGGCGGACGAGGGTACACGCTCGCCCAGAACCTCACCAAGGTCGAGAACGTCGAATTCAAATATGTGTGCGATGTGAATGAGCCGCGCGCCGGGAAGGTGGCCGGCGAGGTCGAGAAGTGGCAGGGCCGCCGCCCCAAGGCGGTCGTTGATTTCCGCGAGGCCCTCGCCGACAAGGACGTCCACGCCGTCGTCATAGCCACGCCCGAACACTGGCACGCCCTGGCCACGATCTGGGCATGTCAGGCGGGCAAAGATGTATATGTCGAGAAAACTCCGTCGCTCTCCATCTGGGAAGGCCGCAAGATGATCGAGGCCGCCCGCAAGTACAATCGCATCGTCCAGGTGGGCACGCAGTGCCGCAGCGCCCCGTACGGCGTGACCGCCCGCGAGTACATCAAGAAGGGCAGCCTGGGGAAGGTCGTCCACGTGAAGGTCTATAACATCCTGGGCGTGGGCGGCGGACTGGTGAAGGTGGGCCCCGACGGCGCGCCGCCGGCGGGCCTGAACTGGGACCTCTGGCTCGGCCCCGCGCCCGCGCGGCCGTTCAACCAGGCGCGACTCCGCTGGACCGACTGGTGGGACTACTGCGGCGGCACGCTATCGGGCGACGCCATCCATCAACTGGACTTTACGCGCATGGTGCTGGACGACCCGCCCCTGCCGCGCGCTACGTACTGCGCCGGGGGGCGGCTGGCGTTCGACGATGGGCACGAGATGCCCGACATGCGGGCCATCACATATGATTGCGGCACGTTTACGATGACGTGCGAGGATGCGTGCTTCGCGCCGTACATGAAGAAGATCCCGAACGAGATCCGCTTCGGCGACAAGTTCCCCAACTGGCCCACCACCGGCACGCGGGTCGAGATCTACGGCACCAAGCGCCTCATGTACCTTGGGCGGCACGGCGGCGGGTGGCAGGTCCTCGACCAGGACGGCAAGATGATCGACCAGGACAAATCGGTCTTTCCCGACAAGTGGCACCAGCCGAACTTCATCGACTGCATCCGCAGCCGCAGCCGCCCCAACGGCGACATCGAGCAGGGCCACCTGAGCGCATGCCTCGTCCACCTGGGGAACGTGGCCTACCGCACGGGCAACCAGCGGGTGGTCTTCGACGCCAAGACCGAAAGGTTCGTCGATAACGATGCCGCCAACAAGTTCCTGAGGCCGGCGTATCGGAAACCGTTCGTGGTTCCCGACGAGGTGTGAGCGACGCGGC
>CAYGWP010000397.1:0-13522 GCA_964353455.1 uncultured Anaerolineales bacterium | reverse complement strand
GATCTCGCTGTGGAGGTACTTGCAGCGGAAGCCCTCCTGGCGGATATACTCGGCCAGGTCTTCCGAGAGGCGCTTGGTGAGCGTGGTGACGAGGGTCCGCTCGCCGCGGGCGATTCGCGTCTTGGCCTCGCCCAGCAGGTGCCGGACCTGGTCGCCAGCCGGCTCGATGCGGATTTCCGGGTCAACGAGGCCCGTGGGCCGGATGACCATCTCGACGACCTCGCCGCCGGACTTTTCGATCTCCCAGTCGGCGGGCGTCGCGCTCACGAAGGTGCACCGCCGCGCAAGGCCCTCCCACTCCTCGAACCGCAGCGGCCGGTTGTCGAGGGCGGACGGCAGGCGGAAACCGTGCTCCACCAGGACCTCCTTGCGGCTGCGGTCGCCCGCGTACATCGCCCGGATCTGCGGAATGGTCACGTGGCTCTCATCTACAAACAGCAAGTAGTCGTCGGGGAAGTAGTCGAGGAGGCAGAACGGCCGCTCGCCGGGCGCGCGGCCCGACAGGTGCCGGCTGTAGTTCTCGATGCCCGCGCAGTAGCCGACCTCGCGGAGCATCTCCAGGTCGTACTTTGTGCGGGCCTCCAGCCGCTGGGCCTCCAGAAGTTTGCCGGCGTGCCGGAGTTCGCGCAGGCGCACGGCAAGTTCCTCCTCGATCCAGATGCAGGCCCGCCCGATGCGGTCTTCGGGCATGACGAAATGCTTGGCCGGATAGATGAACGTCTGCCGCTCGGGGCCGAGGATTTCGCCCGTCAGGGGGTTGAACATGGAGATGCGGTCAACCTGGTCGCCGAAGAACTCGACGCGGTGCGCGAATTCCTCATACGCCGGCTGCACGTCAACGCAGTCGCCGCGTACGCGGAACTTGCCGCGGCCGAAGCCGACGTCGTTCCGCTCGTACTGGAGGTCCACGAGGCGCCGCAGCAGGTCGTCGCGCTCCACGCGCTTGCCCACCTCCACGCCGATGACCATGCCCTGGTAATCCTCGGGGTTGCCCAGGCCGTAGATGCACGAGACGCTGGCGACGATGACCACGTCGCGGCGGCTCATCAGCGCGCTGGTGGCCTGGAGCCGCAGGCGGTCAATATCATCGTTTATTGATGCGTCCTTCTCGATGTAGATGTCGCGGGCCGGGATGTACGCCTCCGGCTGGTAATAATCGTAATACGAGACGAAGTACGCCACCGCGTTGTGCGGAAAGAACTCCTTGAACTCGCTGTAAAGTTGGGCGGCCAGGGTCTTGTTGTGGCTGATGACCAGCGCGGGGGCCTGGATGCGGGCGATCACGTTGGCCATGGCGAACGTCTTGCCGCTCCCCGTGACGCCCAGGAGGATCTGGAACCGCTTGCCGGAAGCAAGGCCCTTTACGAGGGCCTCGACGGCCTTCGGCTGGTCGCCCTTCGGCTCGAATTCCGAAACCAGTTCAAACCGGTCCATGCCCCCTCCGCCGCCGCCCTGGGAAACAAGGGATTTTACCGCGCCCGGCGCCCGGCGGCAACTTTCCTCCGCGCACTTCCCTCCGCGCACAGCCTTCCGTTTTTTCCGTGTTTTTTCCCCGTCTCCGCGGTTAAATTCTTGTGCCTGTGTTCCTCGAACGGAAAGGAGTCGGACCATGCATCGGTTGACGGCGATTGGGGTGGCGTGTCTGGGGCTGGCGGGCGCGGCTTTCGCCGCGGCGCCGGCCGAAGAGACCGTCCAGGGCCTCTACGAGGGGGCCGTCAAGGCCGCTACGGGCGAGCAGAAGTTCGAGGCCCGCGTCGTGGCCTGCGGGAAGGGGGCGCTGAAGGTCTTCATCCGCCAGACCGCCCCCGACGGCAAGGTCACGAAGATCGAACTCGACGGCAAGATCGAGGGCGACGCCGTGAAGTTCGCGGGCAAGGCCGGCGACGCCGAGTGGGCCGCAACCTACGCCGACGGGACCATCAAGGGAACGGCCGGCGCCGGCACGGTCGAGATGAAGAAGGTCGTCCGCGAATCGCCCGCCATGGGCGCCAAGCCACCCGCCGGGGCCGTCATCCTCCTGGGCGACAAGAACTTCGACGGCATGGTCAAGAAGGCCGGCAAGGACGGCAAGGAACCGGAGTGGAAGGTCTTCGACGACGGCGGCGTCCTCATCCCCAAGGGCGGCATGAACTCCAAGCAGCAGTTCGAGGGAAACTTCAAACTCCACGTCGAGTTCAAGAACCCCTTCATGCCGGACGGGCGCAGCCAGGGCCGCGGCAACAGCGGCGTGTTCCTCCCGAACGGCAGCGAGATCCAGGTCCTCGACTCCTTCGGCATGGTCACTTACACGGGCGGCGGCTGCGGCGGCCTCTATAAGTACAAGGACCCGGACGCCTTCGACGAGTTCTCGCTCGCCTCGGCCCCGCCGCTACAGTGGCAGACGTACGATGTTGAGTACCGCGTCCCGATGAAGGACGGCAAGCCCGACGGCAAGCCGCGCGTCACCGTCTTCCATAATGGCATCAAGATACATGATAATGCCGAACTCTCAAATGCCGCGAAGAAGGGCGGCATCTCGCTCCAGGACCACGGGAACGCCGTGCAGTACCGGAACATCTGGCTCCTGCCGCTGGGCGATAAATGACGGACTATTGCCGGGGCGCGCCCCGGCCTACATTTCGGCGTAATACTCCGCCCCCGTGGCGAACCGGATCCCGCGCGACCTGGCGTATGCGATAAGGTCCGAAACCCACGCCGTCTTGACCGCAAATGCGCTATCCGTCGCGCAGCCGTGATCGTGCGTGCAGAGGCTCCACACCAGGTCCTCGCGGGCCACGCGGTCGGCCACTTCCCGCAAATGCGACGTGTACGCCGCCGGGTCCGTCAGGCCCGTGAACTGGGCGAAGTAGAAGTCGTCCTGGTAATCGTGGATCATGAGTTCCAGCATGTCGGGGAAGCCCTGCGGCCCGTAGCGGAACGGCCGCCGCTCGAGCGGCACCGGCTGCCCGTCGCGCTCGTCGCGGCCGAACGAACGGATGAACCGGAACCCCTGCCGGTGGACCATCTCCAGAAGGTCCGGCCGGTCCGCCAGGCCACGGTAGTACCCCCACGGGCACGTGAGGCCCGCGGCCCGCCGCCCCAGGACGTCCTGGAAGACCTTCTGGGCCCGCCCCAGGTCGGCGTCGATATCCTCAATCGTCCCGCCGCGCTTCAGGAAGAAGTCGGTCCGCCCGTTCACGGTCCGCCCCGGCGGGACCTCGATGAAGACGGTCTTAAGGAGGATATGGCTGTATGTATGACCCTGGATATCCACCTGGCCGGAGCGGTCGGCCGCGCGAAAGAGGTCCGGGTGCGACTCCATCGCGCGGCCCGTGACGTACCACGAGGCGCGGACGCCCCGCCGCGCGAGGAATTCCGGCCCCAGCCGCGCATAAGTGCCCGACCCGTCGGCCGTCTCGACGTCAATGCCAAGCAAGATGGTGCCGGCCATGAGCAGCCCCTTCAGCAGAAAGGTACGCGGTCGCCAAGGCGACCGGCTAAATATCAACGGCAATCAAGGCAAAACGACCGGCTCGCCGTCCGTGCCCGTCTCGTCAAGCGTAAGGTACGGCCGGAGTTTCTCGAGCATCTTGTCGCCGATGCCGCGCACCGCCTTGAGTTCCTCCAGCGACCCGAACCGCTTGTCCTTCCGCGCGTCGCGGACCGCGATGATCGCCTTCGAGAGTTTCGGGCCCAGGCCGGGGACCATCGAGAGTTCGGGCCACTGGGCCGTGTTGACGTTGACGCGAAGTGCCGGCCCATCGGCCGGCGAAACAATCTCCAGCGGTTCCTCGCCCACGCGCCAGTAGTCGATCATCCGCCACGCCACTGCCGCCACGAGCGCCAGCGCCAGCAGCACGAGCGCGACCTGCTCGGTCCGCGCAATCATCGCCTCCCGTCGCGTCGGCGGAGTTATGGCGGAATCAGTCATGGTCGCATTATGTCGCCCGGCACTCGGCCAGGCAAGCAAACTTCTTGCATCCGACCTCGCCGCGCGGTACATCCGAACCCCGGCGAACGCAACTTCACTTCAAGGAGGTCACCGGACATGATCACTCGACGCAAGTTCCTGAAGACCCTCGGCGCCGGCGCCGCCGGCCTGGCCGGGCTGCGGCACGCGGGGGCCGCAGCCGCGGCCCGGCCGCTCAACTTCGTCTTCTTCCTCATCGACGACATGGGCTGGATGGACCTGGCCTGCCAGGGCAGCAAGTTCTACGAGACGCCCGCCATCGACCGCCTCGCATCGCAGGGCATGCGCTTCACCAACGCCTACGCCGCATGCCCCGTCTGTTCGCCAACCCGGGCCAGCATCATGACGGGCAAGTACCCCGCGCGGCTGCACCTGACGGACTGGATCGTCGGGCACGCGCGGCCTAACGCGAAACTCCGCATTCCCAACTGGACCATGTATCTGCCGCTTGAGGAAGTAACGATCGCCGAGGCCCTGAAACCCGCCGGCTATGCGAGCGCGAGCGTCGGCAAGTGGCACCTGGGCGGCCCGCCTTACTGGCCCGACAAGCAGGGCTTCGACCTCAACTTCGCCGGCACCAACCAGGGGCAGCCGCCCAGTTACTTCGCGCCGTACAAGATTGAGACCGTCCCATCGGCCCCCGACGGAGAGTACCTGACGGACCGCCTCGCCGAAGAGTCATGTAAATTTATCGAAGCGAATAAGGACCGCCCGTTCTTCCTCTACCTGCCGAACTACGCCGTACACACGCCTCTTATGGCCAAGAAGGAGATGATCGAGCACTTCAAGGACAAGGCGAAACCCGAGGACCCGCAGCACAACGCCACATACGCGGCCATGATCCAGAGCGTCGATGAGGGCGTGGCGAAGGTCTGCGCGAAACTCGACGCCCTCGGAATCGCCGACCGCACGGTCGTCATCTTCATGTCCGACAACGGCGGCCTCCTGGGCTCCACCTCCAACGCCCCGCTTCGCGACGGCAAGGGAACACTGTACGAGGGCGGAATCCGCGAGCCGATGATCGTCCGGTGGCCGGGCGTCGTCAGGCCCGGCTCAACGTGCGATGCGGTCGTGACAAGCGTCGATTTCTTCCCGACCATACTGGAGATCGCCGGCGTCGCCCGCGACCCCGCCCGCACCATTGACGGCCTCAGCATCGTGCCGCTCCTGAAGGCCGCCGGCACGCCCCGGCGAGAGGCCATCTACTGGCACTACCCGCATTATCACCGCACGACGCCCGCCGGGGCCATCCGCGCTGGGGACCTCAAACTCATCGAGTACTTCGAGGATGGACGCACCGAACTCTATAACCTGAAGGATGATTTGAGCGAAACCAAGGACCTTGCGGCCGCCATGCCCGACAAGGCAAAGGAACTCCGCCAGAAACTCGCCGACTGGCGCACAAACGTCGGCGCACAGATGCCCACGCCGAACCCCGACTACGATCCGTCAAAGGCCGGCCAGGGCCCCGCCAAGGCGGGCAAGGGCACGAAGGGCGGCAAGGGCGCAAAGGCCCCTGTTGAAGAGTAGTCGGGTTACGCGGGTCTGGTTAGCCGCCGAATAGTGGCGCGGCGGGTCTCCGCACCCGCCGCGATTGTGCGGCGATGGGGTAGGCTACACCTCAGGCCAGACGACGTTCGATTCCTCGGCCCCGCCTGCGGCCTGCGGCCAGATTTCCTGCCTGAGGCCCACCAGACGCTGGTACGAAATCTTCGGATGCTGGTCCTTCCTGAGGAGTCCGCCGTGCGGCAGGAAGTGCGGCTGGTGGTCCGAGAAATCCCGCCACGAGACCGCCGAGATGAACGGTTTTGAGATGGCGATGCGGTAGAACTGGTCGAGCCAGTCTGACTGGACGGCCTCGTCCCAGGGGCTGTGCCAGATGCCGCCGGCGCCCTGCTTGTGGCTGGGGCCGCCGACGCCCGCAGCGCCCATGTCGGGCGTGCAGGCCGACGGCACGCCCACGGCCGTGATGTGGACGTTCTTTCCGAGCGCCCCGAAGCGGTCCAGCAGGTCCGAAATCTGGAGCATGTCGCGGGCGTGGTACCCCGCGCCTGTCGTGCCGGCGAAGATCTGGAGTCCGATGACGTCGAACACGACCCCGGCGTTCATACACATCTCGGCATAGTGATACGGCCATATTGACCGCTGGTTCGACGCGTAGTATTCGCCCCACGGCAGCAGCAGTTCCAGGACCACCTTGGCCGCAGGGTCCGTGCGCTTCACGGCGTGGCAGCAGACCCGCGAAAGTTCGATGACCCGGTCCAGCGAAAAGTTCATGCAGTTCTCGACGTGCAGGCCGGTCACCGCGTCCCAGTAATCGACGCGGCCGCGGTACCGCCGCACGCACTGCTCGATGTGGTCGAAGACCGAGTCGCGGATCGTCTCGAAATCGTTCTCCCAGATCCACACCCAGTCGGGCAACTCCAGTTCCGAAAACCGCACCAGCGACCCGCCCTTGATGACGTTCCCTTTGGCCTCGAGCCACTGGATCCAATCATCGTGCCATTTCCACGCGTACTCATGCTCGCGCGGCTCGATGTTCCGCCAGACCAGCGGCACCGTGGCGTAGTTGAACGTCGCCCCGAACCGCTCGACGGCCTGCGCCTTCGGGTCCAGCACCTCCCAGTGGCACCCGAAATCGACGTGGGCGAGTTCCCCTTTGCGCCGCCGCCGCGCAAGCCCCTGCTTCGCATCCTCAAGCGCCAGCCGCTCCGCAAGCGCCACCGCCTTCGCCAGCGCCTCCTCCGCCAGGTCCCCCGCCACCAGCGGCGCATCGTGAACCGTCTCGGCCCGCGCAAGCATCACCTTGACGTCCGAGAGCCCCTTCTCGACCGCATCGCTCGGCCCGCCATAGACGTAGCCCCAGTCGTCGCGCTTCCGCCAGAGGTCGGACACCTGGCCGCGCGCAAGTTCCAGCGTCAGCAGGTACGGCTCATCGCGGTCCGGCACGAGCGCCGTCCGAAGCAACAGTTGCGACCCGCCTCGCACGGGCCACGGCAGGCAAAGCGCCGCCAGACCCTGGCTGCGCCTCTCGCAGAAAAGCGTCCCGGTCTCGGGCGTGTACTGGAACCGCGCGCGGATCGGCTGACCTTCCTGGCTCGTCAGGTACATCCCGTCGATGTCCAGTTGGGCGGGCGGCTTGCCGTCGTGAAGAACCTTGAACGTAAGCACGGCGCGTGGTCTCGCTTCCTGCGCTGGCGGCCGTCCCGGCCGCAGGGCACTCGTAAGCCTGCATCGGATTATAGAGCGCCCCGCGCCGCTCTCAACTGAAAACCTTTTCGCATCCTGATTGTCGGCGGAGCGGCCGGCGGCGCTTGGGCGGCCGCGCAGAAGCGAGAGCCTCTCTCTGCGCTTTATTTTTCTGGCAGGCGCGGCCTCCGCGGGCTAAAAAGGGGGCCGCACAACCGGAGGAAACCATGGGCCAAGTCGTCCGAGAGACGAGCCTCAAGGGCCTCAAGGTCCGCCGCGGCAAGGTCCGCGATGTGTACGACCTCGGCGACCGGCTGCTCATCGTCGCCAGCGACCGCATCAGCGCGTACGATGTGATCATGCCGACGGGCATCCCCGACAAGGGCCGGCTGCTGACGGGCCTCAGCCTCTGGTGGTTCGAGTTCCTGAAGGACATCACGCCCAACCACCTCGTCACGGCCGACGTGCGGCGGATGCCCCCGCCCGCCAAGGCCCACGCTCGTCTCCTCGCCGGCCGCACCATGCTCTGCCGAAAGGCAAAAGTCTTCGCGGTCGAGTGCGTCGTCCGCGGATACCTGGCCGGGTCGGGCTGGAAGGAGTACCAGCAATCGGGGACGGTGTGCGGGGTGAAGTTGCCGCCGGGCCTGAAGCAGTGCGACCGGCTGCCGCAGCCCATCTTCACGCCCGCGACGAAGGCCGACACGGGCCACGATGAGAACATCTCGCTGGAGCGTGCGGCGGAGATGCTCGGCGAGAAGGCCGCGACGACCCTCCGCGACCGCAGCATCGCGGTGTACGAGAAGGCCGCCGAGTACGCCCGCGGGCGCGGCATCATCATCGCCGACACGAAGTTCGAGTGGGGCGAGGCCGCCGGCGAGATCATCCTCGTCGATGAGGTCCTGACGCCCGACTCCTCGCGGTTCTGGCCCGCCGACACGTACGAGCCGGGCCACGACCAGCCGAGTTTCGACAAGCAGTTCCTCCGCAACTGGCTCGATACGCTCTCGTGGTGGAAGCGCACCCCGCCGGGGCCGGATCTGCCGGAGGACATCGTCACGAACACGCGGGCTAAATATGTCGAAGCGTACGAACGCATCACGGGCAAGAAGTTTAGTTGATATTTCGCGATTTTCGAGCCCGCCGCGGCAGCGGCGGGGCACACCGGCAGGCGTAAGGTTTTCGCATCGCGAGAAACGCCATGAGCAGGTTGAAGGTTCGAACGGCCGGCGAATCGCACGGCCCGGCAATCGTGGCCCTCATCGAGGGCCTTCCGGCGGGCCTCGCCGTCGATACCGCGCGGATCGACGCCGACCTCGCCCGCCGCCAGGACGGCTACGGCCGCGGCGCGCGGCAGGAGATCGAGCAGGACCGCGTCGAGGTCCTGGCCGGGGTCCGCCACGGGCGCACGCTTCCGGGGCCGGTCGTGCTGGCGGTCCGGAACCGGGATTCGCGTCTGGAGGAGTGCCCGGAGGTTTCGCGGCCGCGGCCCGGCCACGCCGACCTTGCGGGTGCGCTTAAATATCTCGAACCAGACATGCGTAACATTCTGGAGCGTGCGAGCGCCCGTGAGACGGCGGGCCGGGTGGCCGCCGGGGCGATGGCGAAGTCGCTCCTCGCGGAGTTCGGCATCGACGTCCTGGCATACGTGACCCGCATCGGGCCGGTCGCGGCGGAAGTGCCGGCGGCCGTCGCCGAGCGGCGCGCCCGGCGCGATGCCAGCGCCGTCTTCTCGCCCGACCCGGCCGCGGAACCGGCGATGAAGGCCGCCATTGATGCCGCGGGCAAGGCCGGCGACACGCTCGGCGGCATAATCGAGTGCGTGGCGACGGGCCTCCCGCCCGGCCTCGGCGGACACACGCAGTGGACGGAGAAACTCGACGGGCGCCTCGCCCGCGCGGTCATCAGCATCCAGGCGATCAAGGCGGTCGAGTTCGGCCTCGGCTTCGGCGCCGCCGAGCGGCCGGGCAGCCAGGTCCACGATCCGATAGGCTTTGGCGCCAGCGCCCGCGGCGGGCCGGCCCTCGGCTTCACGCGCGCGACCAACAACGCCGGCGGCATCGAGGGCGGCATGACCAACGGCCAGCCCGTGGTCATCAGGGCCGCCATGAAACCGATCTCGACCCTGAGAAAACCGCTCCCTTCGATCAACCTCCGCACGAAGGCGGCCGAGGAGGCGACGTACGAGCGGAGCGACGTGTGCGCCGTGCCGGCCGCAAGCGTGGTCGTCGAGGCCGTCGTGGCGACCGAACTGGCGGGGGCGATGATCGAGAAGTTCGGCGGCGACAGCCTTCGCCAGATGCGGGCCGCGTACGAGGCGTGGCGAAGAGCGGTATCCGACATTTAGAGCACCTTAAGGTTGAATAGTGGCGCGGCGGGTCTCCGCACATGTTTAGCCTGTGCTGTGCCGTTACCCTCTCCCCTTGCGGGAGAGGGTGGCCGAAGGCCGGGTGAGGGGTTGCCGTGATTCGCCCCCTCACCCCCAACCCCTCTCCCACAAGGGGAGAGGGGTGAACTGCGCCGCCCAAAGGCTCAACTGGCGTTGTAATACCAGGTGCGACTCGAGACCGATGCCCCTACGAAAAAAACACGTCCGCCGGGTCGTCGCAGCGCTGCTGGTCGTGGGCGTGCTCGGGCCGATCATCATCCTGGCGGTTTACGGCCTGGCCGTGCGCGGCAGCGCATACGGGCGCGCCGTGGCGGCGGAACTGGAATCGCACCTGCGGTGCAAGGCCGACGTGACAAATGCCCGGCCGACCGGCCCATCGACCGCCGCGGCCGATGCCCTTGAACTCACATGGGCCACCGAGCATGGAACGCTAGCGCTCCGGCTCGACGACCTCTCGGCAGAATCCAACGTGTATGGATGGTACGTGCGTGCCGCGCGCGGGCGGCTCGTCCTCGCCGGGGCGGGACCGGCGGAGACGCTGGCGGCCCTGAACCAGCGGCTGGTTCAGCCGGGCGGCTCGACGCGCCTCATGTCGCTCGCGGTGGAGCGGCTGGAACTCGTGTTCGACGCGGGCGGCCGGCGGTTGAGGACCGAGGTCCGGGCGGCTGTCCTCTCGAACATGACGGAGTACGCGGTGTGGCTCTTTGCGCCGGACGCGAAGGGGCCGCCAAATGAGCGGGCGGAGACGCTGCCGCTTGCGTCCGTGCGGTTCAGCCCCACGTCGGAGCGCGGCATCTTCGAGGGCCTCAAGGCCGACGTGAAGTGCTTGGCGCTCGGCGGCGGGCAGCCGGGCGATGCTACGGATGTCCATGCGACGATGGACCTTGCGGCCGACTGGGGCCGGACCGACGGCCGGGCGACTGCGCCGAGGGTGCGGCTGATGCTGCGCGGCCTCGCCCTTGCGCCGTGGACGCGGGCGACTCCGGGCGGGCCTGTCGTCGGAACCGGCGACTTCGCGATCGGCTATGCACAGCCGGCGCAAGGGGCGCCGGAGGTCGATATCTTCCTGGACTCTGGCGAGGGGCGCATGAGCGCTGCCACGCTCGTGTGGCTGGCGGACTTGCCGGCGGGCCTGCGGTCGGCGCCGCTGGCCGGCGCGGGGATGATCGACTTCGACCGCATCGCGCTCCGGTGCCGCGCGTCCGGCGGGCGGGGGGAGTTCGAGACTTCGGGCGCGCCGCTGGTCTCGGCGCGATTCTTCGGCGTGCCGGTGCCGCTCGTGTGGTCGTCGGGCAAGCCGTTCGAGACGCGCGACGTGTGGCCGGCGGTGCGCGATGCGCTGGGGCTGGGGGCGAAGGGCAAGTAATGTTATGCCGCCGGTGTATTCACCGGCGGCTAAATATATCGGGCGGCCGCGCGGTTGGCGCGACCGCCCGCTATTCATCAACTTCCGCCGCTCGCTGCCGTCACGAGCCTGAGAGGATGATTTCGACGCGGCGGTTCTTGGCCTTGCCCTCGGCGGTCTTATTGTCGGCGATGGGCTCGAGGTCGCCGGCGCCCTTGGTGGTGATGCGGCTGCGTTCGACCTTGGCGGCCATCAGGATGTCGGCCACCGCCTCGGCGCGGGCCTCGCTCAGGCCCTGGTTGGTGGTGGACTTGTTGAGTTCCTTCAGGAGCGCCACTGTCGCGGGCTTGACGACCCGATCGGTGTCGGTGTGGCCCCTGATAGCGACGCGGATGTTCCTGGCCACATCAGCCGTCAGGATCATGCCGAGTTTCGTGAGGGCCGCCCGCGCATCGGGCTTCACGGCGTTCGAACCAGAATCAAAGGTGATGTCGGCGGCAAACCTCAGTGTGCCGGTGGCCTCGTCGAACACGAACAGGCCGGGATACTGGTCGGCGAGTTGGCGGATTTCGATGAGGACTTCCTTGGCGATGCCTGCGGGGCCGACGACCGGCGGCCGGTCAGAGAGTTTCTTGTAAGCGTCCAGCAGTTGGTTGAACGCCCTGCGTACCTCGTCGCGTTCGCGCGAGACGGCGGCCAGGTGATCGTCCTTGGCGGAAAGGGCGTTCTGGGCGTCCTGCGCGCGGGCCGTCAGGGCCGTCACCCGCTCATTCAGGCCGGCCAGTTGGGCCTCCTTCTCCTGGATCAGTTTCTCCTGTTCGCGGTTCCTCAGGAGGACCGCATTGTACTTGGCTTCATCCACACAGCCCACGGACGAGAGCGCCGTCACTCCCACCAGGGCCACCAGCACGGCCACCGAAACCCGTTGCATCTGAAGTCTCCTTTCCTGGGTCAAACGCACGTCTTGATGAAGCGAAACGACTCCCTCTCGGGGCCTCCCCCCGAAGGGCACGATGCCCGGACAACCGGGTGCTCAACGATCAGGCGCTCAGGGCCTCGCGTGCGGCCCGCTGCTTCTGGAACACGTAGCCGACAAGCACGGCAATGGCCGCGATCACCGCCACCACCACCACGACGACGAGCGGCGTTGACCCGGTGCCCATCAGGGCCATCAGGAAGAACGCGCTCCCGGAGGGGCCCTGCATCTGCGGGCTGCCTTCCATGATGGCGGTGTTGGCCGGGAACCCCGCGGCCGTCATGGCGAAGATCACGACGAGCGCGGCGCAGGCCAGCGCGAGCGCCGTCACGGCCAGGAGGAACGTGAATTCGCCGTGATGGGCCGGCGGCTCGATCAGCGTGACGATGCGCGTGCGGCTCGGGGCGACTGCCGCCGACCCGCCCGACGGAACGACCTGGGCCAGGCCGCTCTCGGCATCGACGGCGATGACGGGGCCTTCGGCCTCCGCCCCGGCGCCGAGTTCTTCTTCGCTGAGGACCGCTCCGAGGCTCGACTCGTCCGTCTCGGGGCTGAGGGCCAGCGGGGCCGGCTCGGTCTCCGGGGCCGACATGGCCTCGGTCACGCCGCGCGGCTGCTCGGCCGCCGCCGGGCCAGCCGGGAACACGCCCTCGGTGTCGGCGGCGATCCAGGTCTCGGCGGCGCTGTCGGCCGGGACCTCCTCCTCCTCGGCGAACAGGATGTCGGCGTCGATGCTCATGAGGGTGTCGCCGGCCTCCTTCCCGTCGGCGGGCGGGGCCGCGGCAGCCAGGGCCTCAATGTCCTCCTTGCGGAACTTCCACGTGGCGCCGTCGCGAAACGCGCGGAGTTCGCCTTTTTTGCGCATCTCCTCGATTTCGGCGTCGGTCTTGCCCAGGCGCTGCTTGACTTCTTCGAAACTCATGAAATCCACGAGAGGCCTCCTCGCTCTTGGATCGGCCGCCGCAAGCGGCCTTTCAGATATTATACACCTAAGGAGCAACCGCCGGCTTCGGCGTTTCCGGCGCCGCGGGGCGTAGCCCTTTCGCGGCCTTCTCCGCGCCGGCCCGGACTTCCTTGGGCGTCGGCGGATCGTTGTTGAAGTCCACCATCGACCAGTCGGCCGAGATATCGCGCGCCGCAACGAGTTTCAGGCGGCTGCGGCGGGCATCGGCCAGATACACGAGCAGACGCTGCTGGGCGGTGTCAACGAGGCAGATCATGACCTCGTTATCGCCCAGCGACTGCGTGGCGATGATGACGTCCTGTCCCGCCGCGCGACCGCCCGGCGCCTGCCCGAAGGCAAATGAGTCCGCGCGGCCCGACATGGCCAGGCCGACGCCCACCAGGGCCAGTCCGACGCCGAGCATCCCCAGCGCCACACACCAAGCCCCACGTGAACTCTGAATCGCCCGACCCTCCCGGCCGAGGCAGACGCCCATCGGCCCCCGCAAGGGCACGACACTGGCCACACCGCCTCCCCTGCCCGCGCATTGTAAGAACCCCGTGGACCAATGCAACGGAATTCTTGCATGGTGTGTAATGGGTCAGTTACGTGCGCTTGGGGCGAGTTTTGGGGAAGAGGAGCGTGAAGGGGTCGGCGTCGGGGTCTTGGGCGAGTTGGTCGAGGGCGGCCTTGAAGGCGGCGGCCGGATCAGGGCCACGTTTGCGGAGCGTGTG
>CAYGWP010000396.1:0-10589 GCA_964353455.1 uncultured Anaerolineales bacterium | reverse complement strand
AAGCGTCTGCAGGTTCACCGAGATCGGACCGGCAACACTGGCGTAGTCCAGCACGTCTGTGCCGGCGCTTCCGCCGCTGATTGTGTTCGATACGCTCCCGCCATTGAAGTCGAATATGTCGGCGCCGCTGCCGCCGATGAGGTTCTCGAACTGGCTCCATGTCGCAGTGATGGCGCCCAGTGTCAGTGTGCCGGAGTCGGCGCCGGTGATGCCGTATGTGCTTGTGACGTCATCGCCCTGGAGGCTGTCGCCCGTACCCCCCGCCGCGTTGATTGACAGCGAAGTGAGGACGGTATTGGAGATATGAGCCTGTGTTCCAGAGTCAGACACCCAGTTGTTGGCTACCGTGACGCCCGTTGTGTCCGAGAGGTACGTGTTGCCCCCGGCGACCCACACGTGGACGATGTTGTTGCCGGCGTCTCCAAGGCAGGTCGCAGCGCCTGCCACATTGGCTACGGCTGACGACAACAGGAGGCGCGATTCCAGCGACTCGAACAAGGGGCGGCCCTGCTCGGCCGGCTTCGGGGCGGGCCCGCCTTCGGTCTTGCCGAGCAAACCTCTCGTGAGCCAGTTCCCTGACGTGCGGCTGCTTCGCTTCTCTCGGTTTGCGGACATGTGTGTGCCCCTTTCCCTGAGGGTTAGTGACCGGCCATGAATGTAAATTCTCGCACAGCGAACACCTATCGAAAGAACAAGGCGCTACGACTTGCCTGACGGCGACAAACCGTCTTTAGTGGATGACGGGATACGTCTTGAGAAACCCGCGTCGGCAGCGCTTCGGGATTCTCTCTGCCGCTCGCGATTCTTCCCGTGTACGGACATGCGCCCCCCTTTTTAAGGCCGGCGACGGGTCCCGTGTGCCAGCATCCTCACGGTGAACACCTATCCCTGCAAGACCAAGCGTCATGGCCTGCTTGCGGCGGCAAGCCACCTCTCTTCCCTATCTTGCCACAGAGACTACGTATTCAGAGGAACCGTGTCAACAGTATTCCGGTGAAAAAAAAATGGGGGGTGCGCCAACGGATTGTGGCAAGAGACGCCATCAAGAACGCCAAGAGCGCCAAGAACGCCAAGAGCGCCAACCCCTGGAGATTGGCGCTCTTGGCGCTCTTGGGTCGGGCAGGAGATCTGATTGGGGCGGAAGCGGGGGGCGCCCCAACGGATTGTGGCAGGAGATGCTCGTGCCACAATTTTTCGGCGCACCCAAAATGGGTCAGTTACGTGCGCTTGGGGCGAGTTTTGGGGAAGAGGAGTGTGAAGGGGTCGGCGTCGGGGGTTTGGGCGAGTTGGTCGAGGGCGGCCTTGAAGGCGGCGGCCGGGTCAGGGACCCGTTTGCGGAGCGTGTGCAGGACGGTCATGAGGGTTTCGCGGGTGGCGGCCGGTCGTGGCGGCGGTCTTCACGGCGATGCTCCTGTCGCTTGCGGGCGTGCCGCTGACGGCGGGGTTTATCGGCAAGTTTTTCGTCCTGGGGGCGGGCGTGGAGAGCCACCTCTGGCTGCTGGTGCTCGTCAGGCGCGCGGCAAGCGCGGTGAGCATCTTCTACTATCTGCGGCTGGTGATTGAGATGTATCGCGAGCCCGAGGGGGCCGGCGCGGTTGAACAGGGGTGGCACGGCCACGCTGTGCCTTTGCCCGCCACAGGCGGGCAGGCTGTGGCCGTGCCACCCGCGGATCGGGCCGTGCCACCCGCGGTACCGCGGCTCTCGCTCGCCGGCGGAATCGTGCTGGCGGCGATGGTGCTTGCGCTGGTGGGGCTGGGCGTGTATCCGGGGCCGCTGGTGGAACTGGTCAAGGTTGTGGCTGAGGCGCTGCGTTAGGACGGTTTCCAGGCCATCCGCTTCCACGAGGGGAACGACCCGCCGCGCCAACTTGTTACCGTGTGCCACGGCCCGTATGGGCCGTGCTGCTTACTCCGCCTCCGGCCGCGGCCCGCGGGCCAACTTCACCAGCCACACCAACACCGCAACGCCGCCTACGAGAAATGCAAGGAACACCGCGAACGGTCCCCACTGCGGGTTGACCGCAATGTCGGGAACGCGAAAGACCGGGGCGACAGCCGCCTGACGGGCGACGTCCCGCGCAAGGGCAAGCGCCATTAGCCCGATGAAATACACCAGCCCGGCCAGGACAACCCTCATCCGCGTCGGCCTCCGCCGCGCAAGGCCCGCGAGGACCGCCGTCGCCAGCCCCGCCGCCACCACGACGTAGAAGTACGCCGCTTCGCCTCCGCCCGCCACCGCCTGCCGCTGGTTCTCCGGGAGTGTCGCCAGCACGGCCGCGCCGGCCGCAAGTTGCGCGAGGATCGCCACGGATGCCAGCCGCAGGCCCTGCGACACGGCCAATTGCTCGGCTTGCTCGTCATACAATAGGTGGAGTTTCCCCAGCAGCGCGACGAACAGCCCGCCCGCCGTCAGCAATCCGCACAGGGCCAGCGCCAGCCGCGCCCGGAACGCCGCGCCGTCCGCGTAAAACGCCGCCCCGCCCCAGCGGTACATGCCCTGCCACGCCTCCGGGTTCTGCGAAAGGACCGTGATGCTCACGAGGATGGCGGCAAGCAGGATGAAGACGGCCAGCGCCGCCGCCATCGCCGCCGCCGGCGCCGGTTGCCCCGACTTCAGCCGCTGCCGCGCGAAGTACACAAGGTACGTCCCGCCGACGGCCAGCGGCACGATCGCCAGCCACCAGTACGCCATCAGCACGTTGGCCGAGTAGAAGAGGTTCCCGTACAGGACCTGCACGAACAGGAGCGGCGCGATGCCGAACGTCACGCCGATCGAGATGGCAAAGAGGATGTACGAGACGATCGCGCGCCCGAGTTTCGCCCCGCCTGGCGAGCGCCGTGCGCGCCACGCCTCCACCGCCATGAGCGCCGTGCCGCCCAGCGCCCCCCCGATCATCGACCAGTGCGCCGCCAGCGTCAGGGCCGACAGCGCCCGCAGTATCCAGGGTGAAAGCGGCAGGCCGAGCATGTCGGGAGATGGCACGAGTTCCGGGTTCATGGTCCCCGCCCGCCCTGCTCTGCGAGCCAACTGCGCCGAAGCCCGCCCTCCGTACTGGCGGGCGAAGGCTGGAAGCCCGCTGCGCAGGGCGAAGAAGAGTTTATCGACGCCAGGTACGCCACCAGCGCCTCCTTCTCATCCTGCGTGCCGGGGAACGGCGGCATCACCGGCCGCATCTGGTTGGCGTGGTCAACCATGTACAGGAGGTTGGCCTCCGACCAGCCGCGGACCACGGGGCGCAGGGCGTTGTATCCGTCGAGCGTGTGGCACGCGCGGCAGGCGGCCGCATAGACCGCGCGGCCCTTTTCTTCGGATGTGAGGTCGCCGGGCGATTTGCCTTCCGGCACGGCCCACGGGGCCGCCGTCAGAACACCGTCGCGCCTGACGCGCTCGTACGTCGCCCGGCGGTCGATTCCATCGGCCAGCGCCGTCGTCACACCGGTCGAGAACATGAACCCGTCGATGATGTATGGCTTCCGGATGCCCTCGCGGACGAACTCGAAACTCCCGTACGCCACGAAGGCCACCAGCGCCACCAGCACCGCCCGCGACGGCGACGACGTGTAATCCTGCCTCGCCATCGCCACCGCTGCGCTGACGGCCAGGGCGATGAAGAGCGCGGCCCCGAAAAAGAAGAACAGTTGCATCACCGCCGCGCCGCCCAGGATGTACCCCTGCGCCCGCGACGGAAGAACCGCATACACCCACACGGCCAGCGGCACGCAGAGCCACACCGGCATCATCATCCCGTACGCCAGGCGCGATATCCGCTCGCGCGTCGCCTGGCTTACACCCTTCGCGAACGCCAGGAGCAGTATCGCCCCGGCCCCGCCCAGCGCAAGGGCAACCAGTGTCCGTATCCCGGTCGTCGGCAGCCAGAGGGGGTTGAAGAACGCCTTCCAGAACGCCCAGCCATCGCGCGGCCGCCAGCCGCCGGGGGTCAGCATGAACGAGAGGATAGCGTTGATGATCGGCAGCGTCAGCCACGATGCCCCCGCCAGCACCCACCCGATGGCGTTATGCGCCGACGGCCGTATGCGGTCCCACGTGTAGAAATAGAGGTAGATGGCCGTAACTTCGATTATGAAGACGACCCACTCGCTCGCCCACGCCCACACGAACTGGTGGATAAGGATCGAAGTGGCCCGCGGCTGCACCACCGATATGGCCAGCCAGATGCCGACGCCCGTCGCCGTCCCGATGACGTACGGCACCGCGAGGATGAGGAATGCGTACTTCCGGAGGAACGCCCGCGTCTCCAGGTCGCCCGCCCGGTTGGCCCGCCACTCGGCCAGCGCCACCAGCACCGCCGCACCGATGGAGAACTGCGCAAGGTACACGTGGAATATCGCAATCGCCGCAATCAGCAGCGACCCGCCCGCTATCGGGAACTCGAAGATCGGGTACTCCACCGCCGGCGCCTCTCCTGGCCGCTGCTACTTTGCCGCCGGGGCCGTCCACGTGAACGATTTCGGCTCGTCCGGGAACGGCAACTGGTCGAACTTCCGCGTCACGGGCTTGCCGAAGAACACCTTGTCAGCGAAGTCCATCAGCACCGACCAGTCTTCCTCGTTCTGGGCGTGCTTGCCCTCGCGATAATGAATGCCGATGCGGTCGCCCGCCCCCAGCCACTCATAGACCACGCGGGCCGCAAGGTACGCCTGCTGATTGCCCGTCGGATTCGCCCACAGGTCGCCCATCGCCTCGGTCGAGAGGTGTGCCCGCGGTGCCACCAGCGCCCGAATCTCATGATGGTCGAACGGCAGCCGCGTCTCCTTCCCCACGAACGTCCTCAGGCGCGGATGGAACCAGAACGGGAACGTCGTGCTAATCCGGTCCATCGTCTCGCCCTTCGGGTGCACGATGCGGTACGGGGCCGCGCCCCCCGCGCCCGACCCGTTCGGCACCACAAGGCCGATCCGCTCATCCAGCGCACCCGCCAGCAGGGCCGCCTTGCCGCCGCGCGAATGCCCCGTGGCCGCAATGTGCTGCCCGTCCACCATCGGCAGCGTCAGCAGGTAATCCACCACGCGATGGAACCCCCACGCCCACGCCGACTCCGCACCCCAGTCGTACTGCGGATACAGCGGATACGCCCCCTGCGTGCGGTCGTTCTTGTCGGGGGCGATCTGCGTCCGGTCGAACTCCGCGATGATGTACCCCCGCTTCATCGCCTCCTTCACGATCTCCGGCCCCACCTTCTTCCAGCAGAGGTCGCCCCGGATGATGACCGGCAACCGCCCCGTCCGCCCGGTCGGTATAGTCAGGTCCAGCCGGAACTGCACCTTCCGGTCCGGCCCCATCGCCAGTGTCAACTGCTTCTCCGTGCCGCCAAGCGTCTCGCTGACCGCCGATGAGACCTCCGTGGCCTCGATGTTCCCCGGGGGCGGCGGCATGTGCCCGTACTCGTAGTAGAGGATCAGGGCCTTGAGTTCCTCGCGCCGCTTGGCCCAGTCTTCGCGGGTTTTCACGCGGGACCCATCGAGCATCAAGAACGGGTCCGGCAGTTGCTCGATGACCGGCAACTGGTCCACGGATGGCCGGTCGTTCGGGCCGGGAATCGCCCCGCCCGCGCCCCCGCCCAGCGCCGCCAAGCCCGCGATGAACATGATCGTGCCTCCCGCCCAGTAAGTGGATCTTCTAGCCATGATCCTCTCCATTTCTTGCCCGTGTGAATTTGCCGTGTGCCACGGCCGGCTTGTCCGGCCGTGCGAAGCGGCGCGCTCGTCTCCGACTCGCGGCTAAGAGGCTGTTTCAGAACCGGCTTCTTGTGGCACAGCCGCCCCCGGCTGTGCATCTTTTCAGCCACTTGCACGCCCGAGGGCGGGCGTGCCACAGTTCTGAAACAGCCTCTAAACGTGCCCGTGCGAAACCGCTACTTTGCGGCCGTCTCGCGTGCATATTCAGCCATTGTCAGGAAGTTCTCCGGCGGCGTGTCGCGCGGCACCTCGCACCCGGCCCCCAGGATGTACCGCGGACCCGCCTGCCGGTGGCATTCTGCAAGGGCCGAGCGCACCCCCTCCGGCGTCCCGTCACGGAGGACACGCACGGGGTGGATGTTGCCGAGCAGCACTTGCCCCGGCCCCATCGCGCGGCGGGCATCGTCCAGGGGAACCATGGAATCGAGGTCCACGATTTCCGCGCCCAGGCGGCCCATCGCCGCAAGGTTCGGCCGCGTGTCGCCGCAGATGTGCATCCTCACCCGGCCGCCCGCCGCGTGGATTCCATCGACGAGCCGCTTCTCGTAAGGCCACACGAACTCCCCATAAATCTTCGGCCCCACGAGCGATGCCGCCGCATCCCCCACGCCGATAATGTCCACCCCCGCCGCAATCTGCGACCGGGCGAACGCCATGCCCAACTCGGTCGCGAACTCAAACAGGTCCCGCACGAACGCCGGATCGTCGTAGAAGTCGTACATCAGCGTATTGAGGCCCCGCAGGTCCGCCCCCTCGGCGCACGGACCCTCAACCCAACCCTCGATGAGCATCTGGCCGCCCACCTCCTGGCGGAGATGGCTCGCCGCCGCAAGCCGATCGGCCATGCGCCTGCCCGATGCCGGGTCCGGCACGCGCAGCGCGGCCAGACGCGACTTGTCGGCGAGCAGGGCATTCGCCTCGTCAATCGCCGGGGGTTGGTCCTCGAAGAACTTGACCGCGGCGCCCAGGTCCGCCGCCTCCCGGGCAGGGTCCGAAATGCAGGAGACATAATCCAGCGAGAACCGTTCGGCCGTCAGAATCTGGCCCTCGACCAGCACCCGCCAGTCCGAGACGTACCGCCCGTACTTCGCCCCCACCTGGTCGGCCGCCAGCATCATCGTGATGGCCATCAGGGGCAGCCGGTCCACGGACCGGCCTTCGATCATCGCCAGAACCCGCTCGCGCGAGGTCATAATTGAGCCTCCCGAGACCTCGACCATGCTACCAGCCGCCACCGCCCTCCGCAAGTTTAACGCCCAACAGACGGATGCCGCGGCGCGGGGCGGGCTACGCCTTGCGGCCGACGATGACGTGATAGACGCCGAGGGGTTCGGCGAGGGAGACGAAGTCCGAGAATCCCGCCGCAGACATCAATTCCTGTAAGCGGTCGGGCGACCTGTGGACCATGTGGAGGCCGAAGACCCGCCGGAAGAACCGCTCGGTGCCGTGGGCCTCGGAGAGGCTGTTAAAGACGATGCTCGAGCCGGGCGGCATGGCGGCGGCGACGCAGCGAAGGATGTCGGCCAAGTGATCGTCGCTCAGATATTCACATATCCCCAGCATTTTGACGATGTCGGGCGGGCGGTCGAGCATGCCGGCCACGTCGCGGACGTCGCCGTGGATGAACCGCACCCGGTCGGCCGTGCCGCTCTCGGCCGCCAGCGCGCGTCCGTAATCGTGGGCGTCGCTCGAGAGATCCACAAGGGTGGCCCGCGCCGGGCGCCTCGCCTGGCGCAGGGCATCGGTGATGATGTGGCCCGGCCCTGCCCCGAGGCAGAGGACCTCGACCGGCTCGCGGTCGGAGGCGTCGATGAGATGGGCGAGGATGCTCGCCGCCAGTTTCCGCCGGTTCCGCAGCGCCATCGGCATGATGCCGAGGATCACCAGGAGTTTGTCGGCGATGCGGCGCGGGCGGCCCTGGTAACTTATGACCATACTTTCCCAACCGCCGGGGTCGGTCCAGTTCGAGGCGGCAAGTTCGCTCCGCATGATCCTGAAGAAGAGCCGCTGGACTGCCGCCGGAAAGTAGTTGGCGACCGGGTTGCCGATCGCGGCGCGGAGGGCGCAGCGGATTGGCCCGGGCCGCTCGAACTCCAGACCCTCTGCGCACGATTCGATTGAGGCGATCTTTTCGGCCGTCATGCGCCCTCATTATACGGCAGCGCGGCGGCAAGTCCGCCTGCTAAATTGCGCCAGGCCGGCTCAGGCCGCGCCCAGGTCCAGCGCCATGTGGACGACGGGCAGCGGAAGTCCCTCGTACGAGCGGGTCTCGGTATAGACGAAGCCCTGCCGCTCGTACCATCGCTGGAGTTCCTGCTCGCCGGCCCACATGCCGAGCGTCACGCGGCGCGCCCCCAGCCGCCGGGCCTCGGCGATCACGTGGGCCACCAGCGTCCGGCCCCATCCCTTGCCGCGGTGGGCGGGGAGGACCGCCAGGCGTCGGAGCCACACCGCATCGGCGTCGGCCTGCTTCAGGGCGATGCAGCCGCAGGCCCGGCCGCAGTCCTCCAGGACGAAGAAGCGGTTGCCCTCATCCATCTCTCCGAGGACCCATTCCGGGCCCATGTTGGCGGCATGGCGCGGCCAGTTCTGGGGCGTGATGCCCAGCCGGCGATAGACGGTCTCGAACGATTCCTGGATGATCCCCAGGAGGAGTGCGGCATCCTCGCGGGCGGCCTGGCGGATGGAGGGCACGCTACCTGCCCCACACTTTCTTGAGCATCTCGGCCCCCTGGGGATCGTGGCGGACGACCTCGCCGCGGACGAACGGGTAGAAGTCGTTAGTGCCGAACCATGCCTCCGAGAGTTCCGCGAAGTATTCCTGGTCGCTCGTGGCGGCGTAGGCCGGCTTCGTCGTGCCGTCGCAGAAGAGGACCGGCCCATACAACTTCGCCTCCATCGCATGTTTATATGCAGCCTTGATGTCGGCGTTGTCGTATCCGAGGACCTGGTGATGGTACCCGTGCGCAAGTTCGTGAAGCACCATGGCCCGCTGATGCTTGGTCCAGTCGAGGAAGGTCTGCGGGTTCCCGAGTTCGACCGACTTGGCCTTGTCGGGGTTGAAGCCGTGCCCGAGGAGCCACTCGCGCGACGGGTGATAGCACATGCAGCGGACCTGGGCGGACTCCGCCTCGACCCAGATGCGGACCTTGCGGAGGCCCTCAAGCGCGGGCCCCGGCACCTGGCGCGTGACGTCCAGCAGTTGAGCCGCAAGGACCTGCCGCGTGCGGTCCCAGAGTTCCTTTTTCTCGTTCAGGAGTCGGTTATTGACATATATAGTCCAGCCCTCGATGTTCTGGACGGTGTAGTTGGATGTGGGCTCGTAGGCGGGCTTTTCGGGGGCGGGGGGCGGCGCGGGCGGGGCTACGGCAACAGCCATCGCAACGATCATGAGCAGCATCATCAGATCGCCTCCGAAAACACGCGGCGGACAAGTCCGCCGGCTAACCAGGACGTACTACTTCGCCACGATATTCACCAGCCGCCCGGGGATCACGATCACCTTCCGGACCCGGGCGGCGCCGATGTGTTCCTTGACCTTCTCCAGCGCCAGGGCCGCATCGCGGACCTCCTGCTCCGAGGCGGCCGCAGGCACGCGGATGTGGGCGCGGAGTTTGCCGTTCACCTGGACGGGAATCTCCAGCACGTCCTCGGCGCACGCCGCCTCCGAGAACTCCCGCCACCCGGCGGCGAGGACCGAAGGCTCGTGCCCCAGCGCGGCCCAGAGTTCCTCGGCGAAGTGCGGCACGAAGGGCGCGAGCAGCCGCGCCATCGACTCAAGGGCCATCCTGAGGACCGGCCCCGCCGCCGGGTCGCGCGGGGCTTCGCCCAGGGCGTTCGAGAGTTCCATGACCGATGCGATCGCCGTGTTGAACTGCCACGAGTGCTCGATGTCGTCGGTCACCTTGCGGATGGTCTGGTGCGTCTTTCGCCAGAGGGCCTTGGCGGGGGGCGCGAGGTCCGCGCCGTCGCCCGCATACGGCTTGGCGGCCGCGACGAGGTCCAGCCGGTCGGCCGTCTGCCGCCACACGCGGTCGAGGAACCGGCGCGCCCCGACGACCGCATCGTCCTGCCACTCGGCATCCCGCTGCGGCGGGCCGATGAAGAGCGTGTACAGGCGCTGCGTGTCGGCCCCGTACTCGACGATGATCGCGTCGGGCGACACCACGTTCCCCTTCGACTTCGACATCTTCTCCAGTTTGCCCGTGATGCTGGACTGCTTGCAGATCATCCCCTGCGTAAAGAGGGCCTTAAAAGGCTCCTTGAAGCCCACGTGCCCGGCATCATGCAGCACCTTGCATATAAAACGTGTGTACAATAGATGGAGGACGGCGTGCTCGACGCCGCCGATGTACTGGTCCACAGGCATCCAGTAATCGACCTTCGCGCGGTCGAAGGGCCTGGAGTTGCCGCCCGCCCTGTGCTCCTCGTCGGTCAGCGTGTAGCGGAGGAAGTACCAGCACGAGCAAAGCCACTGGGCGAGGGTGTCGGTCTCGCGCCGAGCCGGCTTGCCGCACTTCGGGCAGGCGGTATTGACCCACGATTCGACCTTCGCCAGCGGGCTTTCGCCGCGCGGCGGGAACTCAACTTCCGTCTCCGGCGGCAACTCGACCGGCAACTTCTCGACCGCCACAGGCACGATGCCGCAACCCTCGCAGTGGGCCACCGGGATCGGCGCGCCCCAGTACCGCTGGCGGCTGATGAGCCAGTCGCGGATGCGGTAGTGGACGGTCCGCTCGCCCATCTTGTTTCTGGCGAGATAGGCGATGACCTGCGGGATGCCGCCGGGCGTCGGCGTTCCGGTCATCGGGCCGGAATCGGCCATGACGCCGGCATCGACGTATGCGGCCGTGAGGTCCCCGGCGCGCAGCGGTTGGCCATCGGGCCGTATA
>CAYGWP010000395.1:0-1954 GCA_964353455.1 uncultured Anaerolineales bacterium | reverse complement strand
CAGGCGCCCGCCATCTCGACCGCCGCGCCGCGGGCCCCGAGCGCCTTCAGCCCGCCCAGGACCGACGGGTCCACCGCCTTGCCAAGCGCCGCCCCGCCGGGCGGCGGGTGGCATGGTCACGCGCTTCTGCGTGACCATGCTTATCGCCCGCAGCATGGTCACCCAACATCGGGTGACCATGCCACCCCCGGCCGGGTGACGCGGAGAACCTCCGCCGCCCTGGCACGGCAGGCGTGCCGTGGCCTGACGGCCGGCGCGGTGGGCGTGCCGCCCAGGAACGACTCGGCGTCGATGACCAAGTTAAACACGTACGGCGGGAAGGGCCGCAGAGCAAGTTCCGCCTGCTCCACTCCAGACGCGCCCGCCGTGCAGCCCGGCGGCGATCAGGGCCGCCCGCGCCGATGCTACCTTGCCAGCGTCCGGCTCGAGCATGTACAGGTGCAGGTCGGTCCGCTTGGCCAGTTCACACACCCCTGGCAGGGCAAGCCTGCCGTGGCTTGACCGCAGCCGGGCGTCGCCGCCAAGGATCAGGCCATAGCCCTTCGTCGCCCCGGACTGCTTGACGATCGCCTCGGCGGCGGAGGCGTAGAATGACGTGAGGGGATCGGCCGCGTCGGGCTCGGCCGGCGCGAGCGCGCGGACCTGCCGGACCGTTCCGGCGGGCGCCGGGCCTGCCGCGTAGCAGGCTCTCCTTGCCGTCGATGGTGCTGACGTACAGCCGCCCGTTCGCCACCGCCAAGCCACGAACCCGGCTGCCGGTCGCGTCGCTCCAGATCTTCTTGCCGGTGCGGGCGTCGACGGCCAGGACTCGATCCTCGCCGCCGGCGTAGAAGGGTCTCGCCGGCCAGGATCATCGCCTCGGTCGCCTGGATCGGCACCATCCACTGGCTCTTAGCGGCGATGGCGGACCAGATGTCCTTCGCCTTGGCCTGGAACTCCTGGTAGTTCTTGGCCCCCCGTTCCTGCCGCTGCTTGTACGTCGCCGCCTCCGGGCTGTCGGGCTTGGCTCGCCCTGACACGGCTACGGCCCGTGCCGTGGCTCGCCGCGGCGAGTTCTGCTCGTTCTCGACGTAGCTGGCCACCCCGCATTGGACGTACAGGTCGCGAAAGGCATGTCCCTCGGATTTTGCCATCTCCGGCAGTCTGGCGTGCGGGACCGCCAGCATGTGGTAGTCGGTGGCGATGTAGGCCGTCTCGCCCTGGAACAGCACCCGCCGGCCGAGGAACCAATCGAACACCAGGTCGCCGTTGTGCTTCCTCTTATACCTGTCGATGACCTCCTTGTTTGGGTCGAAGCACAGGAGGCACCCGGAGCCGTACACCATGTGCTCGTTCCAGAGCAGGGCGTACGACCCCCCGTCGTACCAGCGGTACGCGGCGTACCGGAACGACGGCAGCGGCGTATAGAATTCCATCGCGCTGCCGTTGCTAAGATCGAAGCGGCTTGGCGACACGCGCGGAGGTCACCCACAGAGAATCGTTGCCCGCCAGCAGGTACCCCTGCGGGCTGGGCCCGCCCTTGCCGCCCTGGTCGATCGCCTTCGTCCACAGCGGCTTGCCGGTCTCGGCGTTGACGGCGTGGAGGTAAACGCCCTCGGTGGGAAACAGCCCGGCCGCGAAGTAGGCCACGCCGTTCTCGACCAGCACGCCGGTGCGGATGGGCCAGACGGAGATCAGCCGGCGTCGCCGCGGCGACCCGGTCGGGGCGGCGTTGACGCTCCAGACCACCGAGCCATCGGCGGCGTTGAGACACCAGGCCACGCCGTCGTCGCTGCCGAAGTACACCTTCCCGTTGGCGACAGCGGGAGCGTAGCCCAAGTTACGCAGTTAAAAAAATTCTGGCGGCTTTGGGATGGCGGGAAGCCGGGTGGCGGGGTTGTGGGGCGGTGTGCGGCCCGAAAATCGCGTGTAGTGAAGACCTTGTCTCTTGCGGCCTTGGCGTGCGAGTGGTGTG
>CAYGWP010000394.1:0-4404 GCA_964353455.1 uncultured Anaerolineales bacterium | reverse complement strand
GGTACTGGGGCGACTATAATAACAAACTGCCGTCCCTGTGGGACAAGCGCGACCTTTTTAACGCCCTTTACGGCACGCCGCCGATGTTCATGTTCAACCGAGAGGTCTGGCAGAGGAACCGTGACCGGTTCGTCCAGAGTTATCGTAGTACGTGCCCCGTAGCGCGGGCCGTCGGGTACGCCGAGATGACCGACCACCGGTTCCTGACGCCCGACCGCGCGGTTCAGGAGACCCGGTTCGCCAACGGAGTCACGGTGACGGTGAACTTCGGCCCGTCGCCCTTCAAGTTGCCCGACGGCACGGAGGTCCGGCCGATGGGCTTTCACGTCGTCGGGAAGGGAGAACTCCTTCGGCAGTGATCCATCGAGCAGCAAGAGACGCCGCGACAAAATCCATCGCCGGTTGACCTCTGCTCTCAGCCCGACTTACACTCGATGTTATGAAAGGCAGTGGTCGCGGCCGACTTGAACCAGTTGAGGAGGTAACGCCATGACAAGTATCGATGCGATCCGTGAGCACCTGGGCGGCGATGCGGACGGGCTTCTCGCCTACAAGGCCAGGGGCATTTCGAAGGACCTGCTGCATCTGCCGGGCCCCGACTTCATCGAACGGGTCTGTGAAAAGACCGACCGCCCCACGCCGGTCCTCGCGCAACTGAGGCGCCTTTTCAGCCACGGACGCCTGGCGGGAACCGGGTACCTCTCCATCCTTCCGGTGGACCAGGGGATAGAGCACAGCGGCGCGGCATCGTTCGCGCCGAATCCGCTGTACTTCGACCCGGAGAACATCGTGAAACTGGCGATCGAGGGCGGGGCCAACGCCGTCGTCTCGACGCTCGGCGCCCTGGGCGCGGTTGCTCGCAGGTACGCCCACAAGATCCCCTTCATCGCCAAACTCAACCATAGCGAACTCTTGACGTATCCGAACTATTACGACCAGACGATGTTCGGGAGCGCCGAGCAGGCGTTCTGGATGGGCGCGGCAGGCGTCGGCGCAACCATATACTGGGGATCGGAAGAGTCGCGGCGGCAACTCAGGGAAGTGAGCGAGGCCTTCCAGGCGGCGCACAAGCGCGGCATGTTCACCGTGCTCTGGTGCTACCTCAGGAACCCGGCCTTCAAGACCTCGGAGGCCGATTACCACACGGCGGCCGACCTGACGGGCCAGGCCAACCACCTGGGTGTCACGCTCAAGGCCGACATCGTCAAGCAGAAGGCGCCTACGTGCAACGGCGGTTACATCGCCCTCAGCAAGGAGAAGCCGTTCGGCAAGACCGACAAGCGCGTGTACGGCGAACTCGTGCCGGACCATCCGATCGAGTGGACGCGGTGGCAGGTCGTGAACTGCTACATGGGCCGCACGGCTCTCATCAACTCCGGCGGCGAGGCGGGAAAGAACGATTTCGCCGCTGTCGCACGCACGGCGGTCATCAACAAGCGAGCCGGCGGCACGGGCCTCATCACCGGACGCAAGGCGTTCCAGCGCCCGATGGCCGAGGGCATCAAACTCTTGAATACCGTCCAGGACGTGTACCTGTGCAAGGAAGTGACGGTGGCATAGGCCGGCGGGCGCCTCTCCGCTTGAGGGCAGCAGTTTCTCATAGCGTTCGTCGATACTTGACGGCCGGCTGGGCGGAAGGTAAGTTGCAGGGCGGAGAGGATGCCCGACCATGAGCCCCAAGGTTGCCTTGGACCGCCGCCAGATCGCCGCGTTCTGCCATCGGCACCATGTCCGACGGCTGGCGGTGTTCGGCTCAGTCCTTCGCGAAGATTTCAACGACAATAGTGACATAGACGTCCTGGTGGAGTTTGAGCCGGGACACGTGCCGGGGCTGGCCTTCTTTGCAATGCAGCGGGAACTATCCGAGATATTAGGGCGCAAGGTCGATCTGAATACCCCCCAGTGCCTGAGCCGGTACTATCGTGACAGCGTCTTGGCGGAGGCCGAGGTGGTGTATGGCCCGCCATGACACGGCCATCAGCCTGCGTCAGATGCTCGCCCATGCCCGCGAGGCGATAGGCATGGCCCACGGCCATCGACGCGAGGACCTCGACGCTGACAGGCAACTGAATCTGTCCCTCGTGCGGCTGCTTGAGATCGTGGGCGAAGCGGCTGGAAGGGTGCCGGAGGCAGATCGCGGTCGCTACCCCCGGATTCCCTGGCGCGACGTGGTTGACCTGCGGAACCGCTTGGTTCACGGCTATGACACCGTGAACTTCGACATTGTGTGGGCCATCGTGCAGCAGGATCTGCCACCGCTGGTGGCCGAACTGGAGAAGATCCTTCCGCCGGAGCGCCCGTGAAGTCCTGCCACGCGGGATGCTGCCAGTTCGGATCGGGCTACCGGCGGTAGCCAATGGCGGTTCCAGGCATCGCCTTCCGAATAGCATAGAGGCCATCGTTCGTTATTCTTGTATCGCTCAGGTCGAGGTCCTTCAGGCTCTTCAATTCCTTCAAGTCGTTCAGGCACCCATCGGTGATCTCCGTCCGGCAAAGGAGAAGCGTGCGAAGGCCATTCATTCCCTTCAGTTCTCGCACGCCCACGTCCGTGACCTTAGTATGAATGAGCGAGAGATACTGAAGGCCCCTCAATTCCTTGATCTCCATCAAGTCGGCACCCGTGATCTGAGTGGTATCTAGTCGCAGTTGCTCCAGTCGATTCAGTTTCTTGATTTCCAGCAGGCTCGCGTGCGTGATCTTAGTTTGGCCAAGGTCCAGTTTGCGCAGATCCCTGTGCTCCTTGAGGAAGTCAATCAGACCCGCATCGGTGATATCGGTACCGGCTAGTTTGAGAACTCGCAGGCCTTTGAGTTCTTTCAATTCCTTCAGCCCGGCGTCCGTGATATTTGTGCCAGCGAGGTTGAGATCTTTGAGGTTGCCGAAGGCCTTTACCGGCATGAGGCCACGGTCGGTGATATCGGTGGCCATGAGATCGACAGCGACTACGGGGCGGCTGGGCAGACTGTCGTCCCTTGTGACCTTGCCGCCAAGGGCAATGACCAGGGCGACTGCCTTCTCTTCGTCCTTCTGGATCTGGGACGAGGGCGGTGGGGTATTGCCGGCCTTCCCGTCCGAAGGTTGGTATGAGGCGCACAGGCAGATGATCAGCGGCAAGAGCAAAGCACAGTAACGTTCCATGTTCCGGCCTCCCCCAATGGCGCCGTCCGGATGCTCCATATCACCGGTTGCGGGCATCCATCCACACGTGAATAATAGCCGTTCCCGTGATGCCCCGCAAGCATAAGGTGTGGTCTTGCGCGGTGTCGCGCGGCGGGTCGGGAGACCCGCCGCGCAAAGGCCGCCTGGGATGGCGCGGCGGGTCTGGAGACCCGCCGCGCTGAACCTTACCTGAGTGTGTCCAGGCGCGATGCGGGAATGAAGTACGCCAGGCGTCGGCGGATTTCGCGGAAGCCGGTTTCCTCGTACAGGCGTATGGCGGGCGTGTTGGCGACATCGACCGCAAGGCCGATCATCGGGAGGCCCATGGCGGCGGTGTCGCGGATGGCGCGTGCCACGAGCGCCCGGCCGATGCCCCTTCGGCGCGCCGCTGCCGTCACGCCGAGATACGCGACCTCCCCCCGGCCGTGCATGTTGTTGACCAGCACCACGCCGACCGCCTCGCCTCCCTGAATCACCAGGTGCCAGGCGTACGGACAGAAGATGCCCGTGCGCTTGTGCGTGGCGAGGGCGTCATCGACGGTCCTCAGGCCCGCCAGTCCCGGACAGTCCAGGCTGTCCTGGTAGGTCAGTGCGATGGTCCGCGCGAACTGGCCGTGCCGCAGGCGCCAGTACCGGCGCCACTTGAGACCAGCGGGCAGTGGGGTGTCGCGTTCCTCGGGCATCACGTCGCGTCTGAGGTAGGCGAGCATGGCCAGCCGCTCGAAGCCGGCGCGCTGGAGCGCCGTCGCCAGCGGGCCGCCCTCCGGTCCGATAAGGGCCTGGATGAGCCGCGCGCCGTCGCGATTAAACGCGCGGGCCGCAGCGGCGCGATACAGGCTGCCAGCCAGGTCGTCGTCCCACTCAAGCAACCGCGGGGGCTGAAGGGCGGCACACCGCCCCGCGCCGGGAACGAACACGCACGCGCCGATCACAGCCTCATCGCGAATCGCAAGGATGTGGTTCGACAGCGGGACGTTCGAGAAGCCGCTCGTCTCCTCCGCGCCCGGCCCGCGCGCAGCGCGGCTGAGGAACTCATCCAACCGGCGGCGGTCCAACAGCCGGGCGGGGCGGACTTCGATGCCGCTTGGGGTGCTCATGTCTTCTTGCTCCCTCTCCCCAACGCGGGAGAGGGTGGAGGAAGGCCGGGTGAGGGGTAGTTGTGGTCGCTCGCCCCCCTCACCCTCCCCTATCCCGCCCTGGAAAGAGAGAACGCCAAAACGGAAGAGCGCCGTGCAGGGTAAGAGT
>CAYGWP010000393.1:0-3715 GCA_964353455.1 uncultured Anaerolineales bacterium | reverse complement strand
AGGCCGAAACCGCCTTGCATGGGTGCCCGGGGCATGCGAGGATCGTAGGCGACAATCAGACCGGGCGACGGTCCGTGGGCTCGCGACCTGCGGACTGCCACCGAAAGAACCAAGGCCGTTCGGGGCCGAACACCCGAGCGGCCTTTTTCTTTCGGTTCGCCCGGTCGGTTGATGCGGAGACTGACGGTGGCTGACGAACTGGATGACACGATTCCGACGAACGCCGACGGGCCGGAGGAGGCCCACGGCGATGCGGGCGGCATGAAGCAGCACAGCCTGCCTGACCAGATCGCGGCGGACAAGTACCTTGCTGGCAAACGGGCGGCAGCAAATCCGGCGAAGGGTTTCACGCGGCTGAAGATCGTGCCGCCGGGCACGTGCTGAGGGGATGACGATGGGCTGGTGGCCTTGGTCAAAACGGGTGCGGTCGGCCGTGCGGTTTATCCGTGCGAAGTTTGATTCCGCGCAGACCACGCCCGAGAACCGGCGGCACTGGGCCAACGCCGACTACCTTTCGGCCGATGCTGCCGCCAATCGCCAGGTCCGCCAAACGCTGCGCAATCGCGCTCGCTACGAAGTCGCCAACAATTCCTATGCCCGTGGGATCGTCCTGACACTCGCCAACGACGTGATCGGCACTGGCCCCCGTCTTCAGATGCTTCTGGGCGACGGTGCCGACGCTGGCGTGAACCAGACCATCGAACGGGAGTTTGCCGCGTGGGCGAAGGCCGTGGATTTGGCGGGCAAACTCCGCACGATGCGAATGGCCAGGGCGCAGGACGGCGAGGCGTTCGCGATGCTCGTTTCCAACGACAACCTCGACTCGCCCGTGAAGTTGGACCTGCGGCTGATCGAGGCTGACCAGGTGTCCACGCCGGGGCTGACGCTGGCCAAGCCCGGCGCCGTTGACGGCATCGTCTTCGACGATTTCGGGAACCCCGTCGAGTACCACGTTCTCAAGGCCCATCCTGGCGGCGCCACGGGCGCTGTCGGCCAGGACTATGACAAGGTGCCGGCCGCATCGGTCATCCACTGGTTCCGTGCCGACAGGCCGGGCCAGTCACGCGGTCTGCCGGACATTCTGCCGGCGCTGCCCCTGTTTGCCCAACTCCGTCGCTACACACTGGCCGTGATCGCGGCAGCGGAGTCAGCCGCCAACATCGCCATCTTTATGAAGACCAATGCCCCGGCGGGCGGTGAGGCGGCCGAGGTCGAGCCGATGGCCACGATGGAGTTCGAGCCGAACATGGCCGTCTTCGGCCCCGAGGGGTGGGAACCCAGCCAGATCCGGGCCGAGCAGCCGGCCACGACCTACGGCGAGTTCAAGCACGAAATCCTCAACGAGATTGCCCGGTGCCTCAACATGCCGTTCAACGTCGCCGCGTGCAACTCGTCGGGCTACAACTATGCGAGCGGACGCCTCGACCACCAGACATACTTCAAGAGCATCCGCGTGGAACAGACGCATGTGGAGGCCGTGGTCCTTGACCGCATCCTCGATGCCTGGATGGCCGAGGCGGTGAAGGTGTTCGGCCTGGGCGCGATTGATGCCTGGCCGCACCAGTGGTTCTGGGACGGTCACGAGCACGTGGACCCCGCGAAGGAAGCCACGGCCCAGGCGACCCGCCTTGCCAGCCACACCACGACGCTTGCGGCCGAGTATGCCCGCCAGGGCAAGGACTGGGAGACGGAACTTCGGCAGCGGGCCAAGGAAGTGGCACTGATGAAGGAACTGGGCCTCCCGATGGCCCAGGCCGCGCCGCAGGGGAACCAACAGACACAGGATGAGAATGACGGTGGAAACCAGCAAAGACAATCCGAAGCCGCCTGAGTCGCTCGACTTGGTGGCTGCGATGCAGATCGACGTGGCCGCGGCCGATGCCGCTGGCGGCAAGGCGCCGCTGCCGCGCTTCACGATGGTCGCATACACGGGCGGCCCCATGAAGATCGCCGGGTGGCGGTATCCGGTCATCGTGGACCTTGCGGGCATGGCGATCCCGTCGCAGTCGCGGCCCGTGCGTTTCGGGCACGACGCCACAAGCGGCGTAGGCCACACGGATCGTATTGCGGTCGAAGCCGGCTGCCTCATGGCCGCAGGCATCGTGTCGCGCGACACGGCAGCCGCGCGGGAGATCGTCGTATCTGCCCGGAACGGCTTTCCGTGGCAGGCCAGCATCGGGGCGGCCGTCGAGCAGTTCGAGTTCGTGCAGGAAGGCCAGACCGTCACGGTCAATGGCCGGGAGTTTCAGGGACCTGTGAACGTGGTCCGCCGGGCGACGCTCGGTGAGATCAGTTTCGTGGACTTGGGCGCCGACGGGCAAACCAGCGCGCGGCTGGCCGCCGCGGCAAAGGAGAAGGGAATCATGGACGCGACGAAGACCGACAAGCAGGGCGACACCGTGGTGGCCGGCGCGGGTAAAGAGACCCCGGCTGTGCAGGCAGGCACCGACAAGGCCCCGGCCAAGATCGAGGCGCAGGCGGCGCCTGCTGCCAAGGCTGGCGCGGCGCCGGTCGATGCCGCGCTCGTCATCGACCCCGTGGCCGATATGCGTATGCGGGCCGCGGCCGAGGAAGAGCGGATCGCATCCGTCCGCAAGGTCTGCGGCGCTGATCACGCCGACATCGCCGCCAAGGCCCTCCGCGAGGGCTGGGACGTGACGAAGACGGAACTGGAGGTCCTGCGGGCCGACCGCCCGAAGGCCCCGGCCGCGCACGTCGTGGACAACACCCTGACGACCGCGGTCCTTGAGGCCGCGTGCATGCTGACGGCCCGCCTGTCGGACGCGGAGAAGGTCCACGACGAGAAGACGCTGGACGCGGCCAGCCGCCGGTTCCGTGGGGGCATCGGCCTCCAGGAACTGCTGCTCGAAGCCGCGTGGGCGAACGGCTACACCGGCCGCAACTTCCGCGCCTCGCGCGGCGTGCTGCGGTTCGCCTTCGGCCAGCACATCCAGGCGGGCTTCTCGACCATCGACATCGGCGGCATCCTGTCGAACGTGTCGAACAAGTTCCTCATGGAGGGGTTCTTCTCGGTCGAACGCACGTGGCGCAACATCTGCGCTGTCCGCAACGTCTCGGACTTCAAGACCGTCACCTCGTACCGGCTGATCGGCAAAGACCAGTACGAGCCGGTTGCGCCCGGCGGAGAACTGAAGCACGGCACGCTGGGCGAGGAATCGTACACCAACAAGGCCGACACGTTCGGCCTGCTGCTCTCCATCGACCGGCGCGACATGATTAACGACGACCTTGGCGCCATCACCACCGTGCCCCGCAAACTCGGCCGCGGCTCGGGCCTGAAGATCAACGATGTGTTCTGGACCATCTTCCTGGCCAACAGCGACTTCTTCAAGACTGCCAACAAGAACTACCTCACCGGCGCCGACACGGCCCTGACCATCGACGGCCTGACGAAGGTCGAGAAGACGTTCATGGACCAGAAGGACTCGGACGGGAAGCCCATCGGCGTCATGCCGGCCGTCATGCTGGTGCCGACGGCCCTGTCGGCCATGGCGACGCAGCTCTTCAAGTCCGTGGAGGTCCGCGACACGACCGCCTCGACGAAATACCCCGTGGCCAACCCGCACCAGGGCAAGTTCCGGGCCGAGGTCAGCCGGTATCTCTCGAACTCGCGGTACACCGGCTACAGCGAGAAGGCGTGGTATCTGCTCGCCGACCCGCGGGACCTGCCGGTCATCGAGGTCGCGTTCCTCAA
>CAYGWP010000392.1:0-13499 GCA_964353455.1 uncultured Anaerolineales bacterium | reverse complement strand
CGCCGCAATATCGCATTGGGGTGTGAGCAACCGGCAATCAACGCGGCGGTTCGGGAGAACCGCCGCGCAATAACGCGAAGTAGCGCTGTCATAAGAATGAGCCAACCCACGGAATCATCCCGCGGCACGGGGGCGGCCGGCGCGCCGCCCGGTCAGGCGCCCGCGGTGCGCCTGCGGATGACGGGCATCGCGAAGTCGTTCGGCTCGACGCGGGCCCTGGTTGGGGTCGATCTGGAGGTCCGCCGCGGCGAGGTCCACGCACTCGTGGGCGAGAACGGCGCCGGCAAGAGCACGCTGAGGAAGGTCCGGTCGGGGGCGATCCAGCCGGATGCCGGCAGCATGGTGCTCGACGGCCGCCCGTACGCACCGCGCGGGCCGCTTGAGGCCCGAAGCGCCGGCGTGGCGATGATTTACCAGGAGCTCAGCCTCGCGCCGGACCTCTCGGTTGAGGAGAACGTGCTGCTGGGCGTGGAGCCGGCGTCGTGGGGCTTCGTGCGCCGCCGCCAGATGCGCCGGCAGGCGGAGGAGGCCCTTGCGCTGCTCCGCCACGGCGACATCCGCCCGGCCGCGCGCGTGCGGGACCTCAGCATCGGCGCGCAGCAACTGGTGGAGGTGGCGCGTGCGCTTGCAGCGCGGGCGGGCGTCGTCGTCATGGACGAGCCGACGTCGAGCCTGTCGCAGGCCGACACGGATGTGCTCTTCGAGGTGATCCGGCGGCTTCGGGACTCCGGTGTCAGCGTTATCTACATAAGCCATTTCCTTGAGGAGGTCCGGGCGGTGGCGGACCGGTTCACGGTCCTCCGCGACGGCGGGGCCGTGGGCACCAGCGACGTGGCCGCAACGCCGACGACCGAGATCATCCGCCTCATGGTCGGCCGCGACCTTTCGGACGTGTACCGCCGCATGCCGCACGAGATCGCCGGGCCCGTGCTGGACCTTGCGGACCTTGCCGGGCGGCGGCTGCCGCGGCGGGCCAGTTTGGAACTCAGGCGCGGCGAGGTCCTGGGCATCGCGGGCCTCATCGGCTCGGGGCGGACGGAACTGGTGCGGGCGATCTTCGGGCTGGACCCGGTCGCCAGCGGCCAGGTCCGAGTGGCGGGCGTCTCGACCACCGGCCGCAGCCCGCCGGAGATGCTGGAGCGCGGCGTGGGACTCCTCTAGGAGGACCGCAAGAGCGAGGGCCTTGCGGCGAACCTGACGGTGGCCGACAACCTCACGCTCAGCCGCCTGCGGCCGTACCTGCGGGGCGGGCTTCTCAGCCGGCGGCGGATGCGCGAGGCGGCCGACACGTGGATACGGCGCCTGGGCATCCGCACCCAGGGGCCGGACCAGCCGATCACGGGCCTCTCGGGCGGGAACCAGCAGAAGGTGGCGATCGCGCGGCTGCTGCACCAGGAGGCCGAGGTGCTTCTGCTGGACGAGCCGACGAGGGGGATCGACGTCGGCTCGAAGGCCGACATCTACGTCCTCATCGGCGAACTTGCCGCACAGGGTAAGGCAATCATCTGGATATCCAGTTATCTACCTGAACTCCTGGGCGTGTGTGACTCTCTGGCGGTGATGCACCGGGGCCTCCTGAGCGAGAAGCGCCCGGTGGGCGGCTGGACGCCCGAGGCGATCATGCACGTTGCCACGGGCGGCGACGCCGAACCCGCCGCAGCCGGGTCCGCTGCGCCCGCCGGCGGCAGGGAGGCCGCGCCGTGACCGACCTCGCCCTGGCCGACCGGGTGCGGGCCAACGTGGCCGCACAGTTGCGGGCCGCCGTCAAACTCCTGTGGCTCCTCCTTGCGCTGGCGCTCATCGTCATCCTGGGCGGCGTGGCCGAGTACGTCAAGCAGGACACCCTGAACTACTGGTCGCCGCAGAACCAGTGCATGATTTTGACGCAGACGGTGATGGTGGCGATAGGCGCCATCGGCATGACGATCATCATCATCGCCGGCGGCATCGACCTGTCGGCGGCCAGCGTCGTCGCGGTGGCATCTGTCATATCAGCATGGGTTGTACGCGAGTTCGCGCCCCCCGGCGCGAGTTCCCTTGTCGGACCGGAAGCGGTGTGGCTGCCCCTTGCGGCCATGGCCGTGGGCATCCTCGTCGGAACGATGGCGGGGACCATCAACGGCATGTTGATCACGAGCCTGCGGCTGGTGCCGTTCATCGTGACGCTGGGCATGATGACGTTCGCCCGGGGCGCCGCCAAGGGGATCGCGCAGCAGCAGCGGATCGACGCCCCCGTAAACTGGATTTCCGATTTTACGAACGCAAACGTGACCCTAGCCAACCTCGACTGGCGCATGGGGCCGCTGAACTGGAGCGGGCCGGTCTCGGTCTCAACGGCGGTGATCGTCACGATCATCCTGGCCGTGGCCACGGCGATCGTCTTGTCGCGGACGCGGTTCGGCCGGCACGTCTTCGCCGTCGGCTCGAACGAGGCCACCGCCCGACTCTGCGGCGTGAAGGTCGAGCAGACCAAGTGGTTCATCTACGCCCTGGCCGGGTCGATGTTCGGCCTGGCGGGCGTCACCGATTTCGGACGCCTGAGTTGCGGCGACCCGACCACCGCCCTCGGCAAGGAACTCGATATCATTGCGGCGGTCGTCATCGGCGGCGGGTCCCTGAGCGGCGGCTCCGGCAGCGTCTTCGGCTCGCTCATCGGGGCGCTGCTGATGGCGCACCTCAGGAACCTTTGCGTGCACCTGGGCCTGCCGAACTTCGTTCAGGAGATGGTTGTCGGCGTCGTGATCGTCGTGGCCGTCGCGCTGGACCGCCTGCGCCAGCGACGCCGGGAGTAGCGTCCCTGCATAACCATTCCGCGCGGCGGGTCTCCGCACCCGCCGCGCGAAATGCGAGTTGTGCGCGGCGGGTACGGAGACCCGCCGCGCAACCACAGGCGATGAAGGCGCCACAGTGACACCAATGTCGGCCCGCCAGCCCATCCCGATGCCCGAACCTCGCCAGGTCGAGCGGGCGATGCGCCTCAGTTACGCCCAGGTCATGCTCGGGGCCGTCTTCTTCGCCTCCACCGGCGGCATGTTCCTCATCGGATTCGCCATACGCCTCGGGGCCGACAACATCCTTCTGGGCCTCATGACCACCGTGCCGCAGTTTGTTGTCATCTTTCAGTTTGCGGCGGCGTACATGGTGGAGCGGGAATTCAGCCGCAAACGCCTCACGGTCCTCTTCTCGTCCGTGACGCCGCTGTGCTGGTTCCTGATTGCGGCCATTCCGTTTTTCGAGCCGGTCCTTGGCGTGCCTGCGCGGTTTGCCATCCTGATCGGCGTCATCTGCCTGGTGACGATGTCGATGCAGTTCGCCTCGAACGCGCGTGCCAGTTGGGTTGGGGAACTGGTGCCGGCCGATCGCCGCGGGCGGTTCTTCGGATACTGCGGCATGTTCGGCGGCATCGTCGGGTCGGTCTTCGCGGTGGCCGAGGGCGGGTTCCTCGATTTCGTCCAGTCGCACGGACTCCTGGCGTTCACGGCCCTCTTCTTCTTCGGGAGCCTCTTCGGCCTGGCCTCGTCCATCCTGAACCTGCCGCAGCCCGACTGTCCCCTGCCCGGCACCGGGGCGCGGCCGCCGTTCCGGGAACTCGTGCGGGGGACGTTCCGCAACCGGCCGCTGATGGCCCTGGCGGCCATGCACGCCGTGCTGGCGCTCGGCGGAATCGCCGGGCCGTTCAACCCGGCGTACTGCCTGCGCGACGTGGGCGTGAGTTTCTTCGGCCTCGGCCTCTTGAATGCCGTCGGCACGGCCGCCGGGCTCCTGAGTTCCCCTTACTGGGGCCGCATGGTTGACCGGTTCGGCTGCCGGCCGATCCTGGTGCTGGGCCTCCTGATGCTGGCCCCGTGCGCGGCGGTGTGGCTGGCGATACCGCCTGGGCATCCGATGCGGGCGTACTGCCTGCTGCCGTGGACCAACTTCATAGGCGGGACGGGCGGGGCGGGCGTATTCGTTGCCATATCAACAATGATGTATAAGAATTCCAGCCCCCAGGGCCGGTCGGTCCAGTTCGCCGCATATAACTCCCTGGTTACCCTTGTGGCCGCCCCGATGCCGCTCCTGGGGGGCTGGCTGGTCTCGTCGCTGGCGGACGCAGGATATGCCGTTGACCTCCGGATCACGTTCTACCTCTGGTCGCTCTTCATTCTGGTGGCGGCGGGGCTGGCCTGGCGCCTGAAGGAACCGGAGTCGGTCCGGACGCGGGCGCTCATCCTCAGGCACATCCCGATCCGCATGGCCGCGCTGCTCGGCGTGAACCTCTCGTCGGTCCCGATCATTGGAACGTTCCTGCCGCTTCAGGATTCCCAATTGCCCGCTATGCCGGAGGGCGATGAGGCGGGGCGGAAAGATTAGTGCTTCGTTTCGAGAAACTTTCGCCCCGGAATACGTGTTTAGCGTGACGCCGTTCACCCCTCTCCCCTTGCGGGAGAGGGGTTGGGGGTGAGGGGTAGAGCCACGGCAACCCCTCACCCGGCCTTCGGCCACCCTCTCCCGCAAGGGGAGAGGGTTAACGGCATGCTCTGGGGCCGAGTCGGCAGGCGATGCTACTTGCCGAGGATGCTGCGGCCGTCGAGGTCGGGCGGGATGGGGCGGCCGAGGAGTTCAAGGACGGTCGGCATCATATCGACCGACCGGATGGGTCCGCGGGTTCGCTCGTGGGGCACGCCCGGCCCGGCGGCCGCGAACACCGTGAACATCTCTCCAGGCCTGACGCCGCCGTGCCCGGCCTTGTAGTGGTCGGTGAAGTCCCACGTCGGCGCAGCGAAGACGATGATGTCGCCGGCCCACGGGGCGTCGAAATAGGTCACGATCTGCGGCACGAGGTCGGGATACGGCGACTCGGCGCTGGCGGCCAGCCACTCGCGGTCGCCGTGCGGCGATCCGTCGAGCATCGCAGCGGGCACGGTCTCGGCGTAGCCCAGGGGGTCCTCGCCGCTGACGATGCGGAGGGCGTATCGCCGGCTGCCATCGGCGGCCCGCGACGCCTCCGCGCTTCCGCCGCGCGTCACCAGCCGCACGCTGCCCGGCCCGGTGCGATAGGCGACGAGGTCAACGGCCTCGGCGGCGGTCAGACGCTCGATGATATCAATGGGACCGTGACTCGCGCCCGGATAGGCCCGCAGGTCCTCGGGCGACGGCCGCGCGAGCCAGTTCTCGAACTCCGTGGCCCCTGCGCCGCCCCCGGCGCGCGGCTTGCGGAGATAAACGGCCCAGTACCGGTCGCCGCTGCCCGCCAGGACGCACGTGAAGTTCCGGTAATACGCCATGCGGCTCTCGAAGGCGGTCTCCTCCCAGCGGCGCCCGCCCGAGACGGCCAGGTGCAACTCGTCGCGGAAGAACCGCTTGATGGGCCAGTGGCGGTCCACATCGATCATGCCGTGGTCGGAGACGAGCACGAGGACGGTGCGGTCGAGGCGGCCGGCCTTCTCGAGGTCGCGGATGATGCGGCCGATATGGGCGTCGGAGTGTTCGAGCGCTGCGGCGTAGGAGTCGGACGAAACGCCATTGTCATATGCCTCCATGTCAGGCGACAGCAGGTACGCGAAAACCAGGGCCGGGAACTGTCCCTGCGCCCGCGCCATCTGGGCGACGAGATCGAACCGCCAAAGCGAGATGCGGTCCACGAGGCCGTACCAGCCCATGAAGTACGGCGGGCCGGCGCTCAGCCAGTTCTCGATGAATCTCGTCGCCCCGCGATGCGCCTGATAGAAGAGGCTCATCGTCGTCGCGTCGCGGAACTGCTCGAACAGCGTCGTCACCACGTAATCGGCGTCCAGCAGGTTCTTCTCGGCCACCTCCTCGTAGTTGCGGTGGATAAGGCGGTTGCGGTCGAACCACGTGTTGCCGACGATACCGTGCCGGCCGGCAAAGAGGCCCGTCACCAGCGACGTCTGGTTGACCATCGTGACGCCCGGCACGTTGGCAACGCACCGTTCAACATATAAACCGCGGTCCACCAGATACTTCCTGATGTTCGGCAGGCGGCCCCCGTCGAGCATCGTCCGGAAGACGTCGGCGTTGACGCCATCGACCATGAAGATGATGGCCGTGGGTTTCCGGTCAGTCTCGGGAGTGCGGAAGTCGAAGCCGAAGGTGGCGCGCCGCTCATCGGGCATGGCGGCGCAGCCAGAGAGCGCGCAGGCCGTGGCCGCCACGAGCGCGAAGGTAACAAGGTGCCGGGCCGCGAGGGTCACTTGTCGCCCCCTTGACGCGAGGGCGGCCACTCGCGGCCCTCAAGGCGCTGCATGATGGCCGGCACGTCCCGGTGCCGCGCGCCGGTCCCCGCCGGCATGAGCGGCCCGGCCGTTGACATGATGAAGGCCGTGCTGCTCTTTCGCCCCAGGTCGCCGTGCGTGCTGGCCACGTATGGCAGCCAGGCCGCGCGGGATGCCAGGCCGGCGAAGTAACCGTCCTTCAGGCTGGCGATCACATCGGGCGGGTTCTCCACGAGGCCGTTGAACGCCCGCCACAGCCGGTCCAGGCAGTCCGGGTACTTGTGCGTCAGCGTCCGTGCGAACCAGGCGGCGTCCTCGGCGAAGCCGTCGGCGTCCAGGAGTTTCTCGGCGGCCATCTTCTCGATGATGGGGGCAAGTTCAAGCGGGTCGCCCTGGAGCGGGCGGTATCGGTAGCGGCCTGCGCGGCGTTCGACGACGGCCTTCGCGCCGGGCCGCTCGACGACGACCGCCTCGCCCTCCGGGTACGTCACCAGGTCAACAGCGGGATGCTCGATGAGGGTGGCGGCCAGCGCCGGGCGGTCCCGCGCGGCAAACGCGGCGTAGGTGACGAGTCCGTACTCGATGACCGCGACGTCTCGCGGCCCTTCAAGGCGGTCGGCCGCACGCCAGCCTTGGCCTCGGAGATATGAACGGAAATCGACCCTCGCGGCCCGCACCAGCGCGTGGCCGTGGTCCGAGAGGACGGTCACCTTGACGAGGCCGCCGGTCCGCCAGACGAGTTCCTCGGCCAGGCGGTCGAGCGTCTCGAGGACCCGCCGCTGGCCCTCGCTCCCCAGCCGCGTGCCGAGGCCGGCCGTCGCGACGAAGTACGCGGGCACTTCAATGCGGTCGCGCCGGTCGAAGACTTTCTCAAAGTCGGAGAGTTCGTGATTGAAGACCGCCCCCGGAAAGATATACGCGAGGGCGTCCCAGATGGTGCCGGCGCGGTAGGCCATGTCCTTCGCCCAGGCCTCGTTCTTCATGCTGAGGTAATCGGCATCGCCGCCGACGAGCCGGTTCGCGCGGCGGTCGAAGTACACCACCTCGTAGCCGACGCAGGGGACGGTCCGGAAGGCGTCGGCCAGCGCCAGGTCGGTCATGGCCGGGAACGTGGAGATGAGCCGGACGGGCGGATGGAACAGCCTGAGGCCGCCCTCGCGGCGAAACGCCTCGACCGTCTCGTAGCCGACCCCGTCGAGGATGATGATGACGTGCCGGCACGCCGAGATGGGCAGGTCATCGAGGCGGATGAAGGCGTCGGCCTCGCCGTGGCCGGTGGTATCGTAGGCGATGAGGATGATGCGGCCGCCCTCATCCTGGGTGGTGAAGTAGTCGGGGCGGCGGTCGCCGTCGGTATCGTAGGCCCTGACGAGTCCGGCGTCCGTCGCCAAAGTCCGAATCGCCGCCGCCGGAAACCGGAGCGGCGAAGAGCACCCGGCCGCCGTCACGAGCGCGATGGCCAGCCACGCCGCCGGCGGAAACGGCCGCCCGGCCTGCGACTGATTGTCCGTGCGACTCTCCCCCACCAGTGGTCTCCGTGTCATGCAGGTTGCCCGCCCCCTTGAGCAGGACTTGGAGCGTATTGTAGCGGCCGCCGGCCGGGTGCAAAGCATCTTTTCGGGGCCAAGTGGCTGACCCCTTTCCGCCCACGCGCGCCGCTGATACAATCGCTGGGCACCTGGCGGCGGGAGCACCTGGTGGGCCATCCGCGCATATTCATAAGCGCAGGCGACGTGTCGGGAGACCTGCATGGGGCGAACCTCGTGCGGGCGATCCTCATGCTCGCGCCCGAGGCCGAGATCGCCGGCCTCGGCGGCCCGCGGATGCGCGATGCGGGCATGAGGCTCCTCGAGAACACGGTCGAGTTCGGCATCATCGGCGTCGCGCCGCTGGTGGGGTCATTCTGGAAATACCTGGAACTGCTCAGCCGCGCGGACCGGTTCCTCGGCTCGTGGCGGCCGGACGTCGCGGTCACGATAGATTGCCCGGGCTTCCACTTTCTGCTGGCGAGCCGACTTCGGGCACGCTCGATTCCGGCGCTCTGGTACATCCCGCCGCAACTCTGGGCGTGGGCCTCGTGGCGCATCAGGAAACTGCGGCGGCGCTTTACGCGGGTCGCCTGCGTCCTCCCGCACGAGGAGGCGTTCTTCCGCGAGCACGGCGTGCCGGTCACGTTCGTCGGGCACCCCGTGGTGGACCACCTGAGAAGTTACGCGCTGGACCGGGAGTTCATCGGCACGCTGCGGACTACCGCGAAGGACCGCGTGGTCGCGCTGCTGCCGGGGAGCCGGCGGCAGGAGGTCGGGCCGATCCTCGAGCGGCAACTGGTGGTGGCCGCGGCGCTTGCCGCGCGGCACAGGGGCGTCTCGTTCGTCCTCGCGCTTGCGGCCGATGAGCACCGGGCGTGGTCCGCGCCGATTGCCGCCCGGAGCGGCCTTGCGATCCGCACGGTCGTCGGCAAGACCCACGAGGTCCAGAGCGCGGCCGACCTGGCGCTGGCGGCCTCCGGCACGGCCACGCTGGAACTGGCGTTCTATGAGACGCCGATGGCGGTCTTCTACAACGTGACGTGGGCACAGTGGAACCTGATGGGCCGGTGGCTGGTGACGACGCCGACCTTGAGCCTCCCGAACGCGCTGGCCGGGCGGCGGATCGTGCCGGAATACATGCGGGCCGGGACGCCCGACGACGAGATGATCGAGGAATGTTCGCGGCTGCTCGTGGACGAGCGGCGCAGGGCCGAGGTCCGAAAGGACCTGGCGGAAGTCCATCGACGGATCGACATACCTGGAACCAGCGCGAACGCCGCGCGCGAGGTCCTAGCCCTCATCGGCACGCCCGTGCCGCCCCCCCCGGCGATGCGGCCGGGGTTCTTCGTCTAACAGAAGTTTCAAGTTTCAAGTTCCAGGTTTCAAGTGAACAACTGTGACGCGGCAAGGCACCGCTGCTATTCACTTGAAACTTGAAACCTGAAACTTGAAACTGTCGTTAGAACGTCGGCTGGACCCAGATTTCGACGGACTGGATGTTGCGCCGGGCGCAGCGTTCCCAGGGGATGGTGACCTCTGCGGCCTTCTTCGGCTGGAGCGGCGGCTTGATGTCAACGACGTTCTTGACGGCCCCGATGATGTGGCCGTCATCGCCCAGGAGGATGGCGTAAGCCAGTATCTGCGGCACGGGGACGAGGCCCTGGTTCGTGAGGCGGACGGCGACCTTTCCGGTCATCGATCCCTGGTTCGGGTCGCCCATCGCGAGCGCCCCGTCGGAGTGGATGGCCGGCAGGTCCTGGGTGATGCCGATCGGACTGAGTTGGAAGGAGGGCATCCACTTGGCGGCCCGGACCTCGGGGTCGTGCGTCCATTCGGCCACCATCGGGACGGTTGCACCGGCGGGCACGTTCAGGATGACCTGCGTGGCCTCGCCGATCTGCTTATCGTCCTTGTCGAGGGCCGTCACGAAGACCTTCAGGACCTTGATGGCCAACGTCGTGTTGTTCGTCACGCGGCCTACCGCGTAGGTGACCGTATCGTCCTTGAAGCCGCCGATGGACCGCTCGAACTTCACGGTGACGGCCTCCGTAGCCTGCTCCGTCACTGCGCGTGATGCGCCTGGCACGGGGGTTGCCGCGGCGGCTGCGCCCTGGGCCGGCGCCTGGGCGCCCGTCGCCGGCGGCGCACCGGGCGGCGCCTCGGACGAGGTGCGGCTGCCGATGGTGAGGATGCCCGGCCCTCTCGCCGGCTCGCGCCATGTGCCGCGCCCGTAGATCATCACGATCGCCACGACCGCCCCGATCAGCGCAAGGCCCAGCAGCGTCACCCAGATGATCGCAACGTTCTTGTTGCGGACCCCGCCGCGCGCCAGGACCACCTCGTGGCGGGCGGTGATCGGCCGCTTGTCATGTTCGGCCTTCTCCTGGGCGATCATGTCGCTCATTTCCTGGAGCGCGTCGCGGGCCACATCCGACTGCGCCATGACCTTCACGGCGGTCTTGCAGAACGGGCAATAGACCTGGCGGCGGGCCTGCTCCGGTTTCACCCGGAACTTCCGGTGACAGAATCCGCATTGGACCGACAGCGACTCGGCCATAAGTCCGCCCTTTCCGTTACATAATACGACCGAGACGTGCGACTGTCGTAAGGCAACCGCGACGTGCCGCCCCACGGTCAGGCACTATGGATTCTACCGCCGGCCGCCGCCGCGTCAAGCGACAGCCCGCAACCAAGCCCCCGTAGATTAACGGCGGGCCGGCCTTTATAATGCCGCGTCATGACACCGACCAACCCATCGTCTCGTACGCCCGCCCCCAGGACGGCCGGCCGCAAGTCCCCGCGCACCGCACTGGCCTCATCGCTGCTGGCGGTGGGCCTTTCGGCCACGGCGCTGTGCGGCGCCGAGTCGGCCGACTTGGTCATCGTCGGCGGCACGCCCGGCGGCATAATGGCCGCCATCGCCGCCGCACGCGAGGGGTGCACCGTCATACTCCTGGAGCGCACCGCCCACGTCGGCGGACTGCCGGCCAACGGTCTGGGGGCCACCGACATCGCCACGCGCGGCGCCACGGGGGGACTCTTCCTCGATTTCGTCGGACGCATCAAGGCACACTACGTCCGCGCCTACGGAGCCGACTCGCGGCAGGTGAAGGACTGCTCCGACGGCTACCATTTCGAGCCGTCGGTCGCCGAGCGAACCTTCGCCGAGATGCTTGCCGGGCATCCGAAGGTGAAGGTCCTCCGCATGAGGCAGTTCGACGCGAAGCCCGAGAACGTCCGCCTCGACGGCGGCCGCCTCCGCGAAATCTCCATCCTGAACCGCGAGACGGGCGCCCAGGAACGTTATACGGCACACATATTCATAGATGCAACCTATGAGGGCGACCTCGCCGCCGCCGCGGGCGTCCCGTTCCGGATGGGGCGCGAGGCCGCCGCGGAGTTCAACGAGCCGATGGCCGGCAGAATCTATAAGCAGTGGGGCGGCAAGGCCGGCCCCGGTTCCACCGGCGAGGGCGACAAGGCCATCCAGGCGTACAACTATCGCCTGCCTCTGACGCGCGACCCGGCCCGGCGCCTGGCGATCGAGAAGCCCGCCGACTACCGCCGCGAAGACTACGCATCGCTCGTGGACGACATCCGCAGCAGCCGCGAGACCACCGCCCCCGGCTACCAGCACTACGAAATGGAATGGAGCGGCATCGGCCGGGTCGTCAACATGGTCACCCTGCCCAACGGCCTGACGGATGCGAACAACCAGCACGCGGCGTTCCTCTCGACCGACCTGCCCGAAGAGAACTGGCCCTGGCCCACGGCCGCCTGGGAGTGGCGCGACCGGTTCGCCGCCCGCCAGCGCAGTTACACGCTGGGCCTCTTGTGGTTCGTGCAGAACGATCCGGAACTGCCGGAGGATTTCCGCAATCGCTGCCGGCCCTGGGGCCTCGCGAAGGACGAGTACGCCGACAACGGCAACTTCCCGCGGCAGGTCTATGTCCGCGAAGGCCGGCGAATCGAGGGCGAGTACCTGTTTACGGCAATCGATGCCATTCCCGTCAAACCGCGCGAGCGCCCGCCGCTGCACGCCGACAGCATCACCGCCAGCCACTACTCCCTCGACTCGCACGCCGTCCGCAAACGCGAGCCCGACCGCGTCCATCTCGACGGGTTCTTCAGCCACCCCACCGCACCTTACACGGTGCCGTACGGCGTAATCGTCCCGAAGAAGGTGGACGGGCTGCTGACGCCCGTCCCGGTGAGCGGAACGCATGTAGGTTTCAGCACACTTCGAATGGAACCGTGCTGGATGGCGCTGGGCGAGGCCGCCGGGACGGCCGCCGCCATCAGCATCCGCGACGGCGTCGCGCCCCGGAAGGCGGATGTGGCGAAAATCCAGGACGCCCTCCTCGGCCGCGGCGCAGTCCTCATCTACTTCCAGGACGTTAAGCCCGACAGCCCCGCGTGGCCCGCGCTTCAGCGCCTCGCCCTCAAGGGGAAGTTCGCCGGCTGGCAGGCGCAACTCGCGCGGCCGGTAAGCGCCGCCCGCGCCGCGGAACTCGCCGCCGCGCTCGGCAGACCCGCGCCGCCCGCCGAGGAAGGCAAGACCACCCTCGGCGAAGTCCTTGCAGCACTCAGCGCAGTCACCCCCAGGTGAGTACGTCACCGGGCAACTGTCGCATGGCCCCGCGATATAATGACACGCATGGTTGAAGACCGAGGGAAACTCGCTCCCCTCACTGCGGCCGGGCTCCTGATCACCGACTGGTGCTCGGCCCGGTGCCGCCACTGCTACGTCTCGGCCGGGCCCGAGGGGCGCAGGTGGATGCCGGTCGAGGCGGCGGCAGGGCACCTGGCGGCGCTCGCGCGGCTGGGGGTGCCTGCGGCGGGCATCCACATCGGCGGCGGGGAACCGTTCGGCGACTTCGACCGGCTGCTCCAGATCGTCCGGGCCGCGCGCGCCGCCCGCCAGTCAGTTGGGCGGGCCGGCGTCGGATACGTGGAGACCGGCGGATTCTGGGCGGCTGATGAGGGGACGGTCCGCGAGCGGCTTCGCGCACTCGCCGAGGCCGGCATGATGCAACTATCGATCAGCGCGGACCCGTATCACCAGGAGTTCATCCCGGCGGAGCGAGTGCGGCTGCTACTGGCCGTCGCCCGCGAAGTCCTCGGCCCGCGCGGCGTGCGGGTTCGCCGGTGGAAGTGGCTCCAAGACGCCCGCGACGTTGCCGCCATGTCCGAGCCGGAGCGGCTGGGCCTCTTCCGCTCCTTTCTCCGGCGCTACGCGGAGCGCATGAACGGCCGCGCCGCCGAGCAACTCGCCCCCCTCGTTGAGCAGGGGCATCAGGAACCTTTTCCGGACGACTGCCGCGAGGCGATCATCGGCAGCCGGCACGTGCATATTGACCCGGAGGGGTGGGTGTGTCCGGGGACGTGCGCGGGGATCGCCATCGGGAGGGCGACGGCGGACCGGCCGCTCGATGAACTCGTCAGAACGTGGCGGATGGAGGATGCCCCGCTGGTTGCCGCGCTCGTCGAGGGGGGGCCGCGGCGGCTTGCCGACTATGCGGCCGGTTTTCTTCGCGGCGGGTCGGCCGTCCCGCCCAGGGCGGGCCGTGCCAGGGGAGACACACCGCTTGATTTTGCGGCGAGCGTTCTGCGCGGCGGGTCGGGAGACCCGCCGCGCAATGACTTGGGGCAGCCGCCGCGCATTGACTTGGGGCAGCCGCCGCGCATTGAAGCGAGTGCCGCGCCGTCCGACCGCGTGGGTGCAGAGCACCCACCCTACATCCGCGAAAGTTGC